>JAEELX010000065.1 GCA_016282955.1 Paludibacteraceae bacterium
ATAAGTCGGACGCGGTCTATGTGCATAACGGTACGAGCAATAGTGGTGATGATAGTGGAAATCATAACAACGACCGTAGAAATAGTCATATTCCCAACATCTATGTACATGCCACCAAGTAGGATAATATCCCCAATAAAATGGTGAATGCCAGCACACCCAATGAGGTCCCCAGAACCAATCATAGATGATAGGACGGCGATAATAAACAGGCTCAATGATGTACGCATCACCGTAAATATACGCATCACCAACGATTTGTACCTTCGTTTGCTTGGTTACACGATCCTTTTCAACAAGAATACTTGCTATATCTTGAAAAATATCTTTGGCCAAAACGGCTTGAATAATCACTAAATGGTCGTCTTTTTCACGCGTTTCGAGCACACGCAAATAATCAATTTCGCCATCACCATTTAAATCCAAATTATTTAATGCTACTTCGGGGTCATTGAGTTTGCGTTCAAATTCCTCCAAGTCTTTGCTATCAGCAAATAACGTAGCAACAATTTTCAAATCTAAAGCCTCCGAAATATCGGCGTTCGTGGAAGTCACGGTTATCTTGCTGTTTGCAGCGAAACAAAACGAAGACAGCCAACCTAACATTACCAAAAAAACAAAACGTCTCATAATCATATCAATTAAAGGGTTTGTATATCTTGTAGTTTGGTACATTATTCAACAATCGTACCAAACAAATAATCGGTGCGAAGATACTACTTTTATTCTAAAAAGAAAAAAAACACACCATGGATATTCTTCGCAGGTGTGTTCATTGATTTATGTGCTATTTTTTTAGTCTTTACCTTGCTCTTTTTTTACCAACGATATTAGTTTTTTGAAAAAATCACTATCAAGCAAATACGAAAGAAAGGCAAACATAAAAACCAAAGAAATTTGGTAAAAACACATGGTATAACGCCACGTGGTACATGGGCACGAAATGGTTTGACCGCCAATGATAAAAATAAAAGAAAGCATAAAGACGAACAGGCAGAGCCATGCTCGGTCTTTGAAACATTCTTTTCGCATCATGATAAAGAAAAGTAATGCCGAAATTACAGCACATATCCAATAAATAACTTGTGCAATACGCCGCACTCCATCGGTCTTTTGAAAGAACGAAACTTCGCGTTTAAAATCGGTCAAATCTATACCATAATACTGTTGGTATAAATCTGGGACACTAAATACCGTATTTTCTTCGGCAAATGGATGAAATTTGGTGTTACTCCACAACGAAGGCAATATGTAAAGTTTGCAATAGCGAAAAGGTTCCTGTTTCACCAACTGATCTGCATAGCGACCAAAAACTTCACTGGATATAATCCATTGTAGGCCAAGAAGACGTTTAAATTCCATGCATTTTTTGAACGTATATTGCTTATAAGGGCCTTTGTTATTCCACATATAATCCGTAGAGAACGTACGCTCTGCTGAAAAGACAGAATCGGGTACGCTTTGCATATAAACGTGCAGTTTCCGTACTTCAGAGCCGTGAAATTTCCGCATAGGTATTTCTTTAGCCTCGGGGAAGAGGACCGAAGCGTTGTTTATTTTCTGCCAACCTGCAAAGCCCGCAAAAACATCTCTATCGGTTACCTCTTTATACTCGGCTCTCGTGGTTTTGTAGAACAATACCCCTAACAAGGGTGGAAGTAGTAACAAAAACCACGGGACTATCTTCCGAACACCCAGCAAAGAAACAATATAGGTTACTAACAGCACAGGGATGAAAAACAAACCGCTATAACGTATGCTGCACATTGGCCATAAGATAATCAAGCCTATTATCATCCAAGTATAGGAGCGTTTGTGGATGGTCCATAAACACGCCGTCATAAACAAAGCACACAAAGAAGTAAAGATACTATCGCTCATGATATAGTTGGTGCTAAAAATTAATCTTGCAGATAGGATAGCCAACAAGGACATCGCCCAGAAGATTCCGTTTTTGATTTTAAGCACATACTTCGCCGAAAAAAGCAAAATCAACGTGCTTACGGCAAACATAAGGTATTGCGACCAAAAGATACCGCTCAATTTAGGCGTAATACCATGCACAAATTGCAAAAAGTGCGGATAACCATTGGGGCGATAAATATCAAAATCGTCATCCATGGCTGTCTTTACGTATGTGTTGGAGTCGGGATAGATAAACGGTATTTCATAATAGGTCCTCATAAATGCTCCGATTCCCAACAATAGGATTATCAGAACAGCCAGCGATATAAGTTGTTCGCGATGGCACATAAACGTCCAAAAAGACTCCATTTTCACTTCGGGTTGTTCTTCTTGAATCGTTACCGTTTCTTCTTCCTGTACTATTAACTCCTTTTGTTGTTTCAATTTCTTTTTCATCATCTTTATTTATTTTTTCATTTTAATATTTTGTTCCATACGTTGGCGTTCATTTTGTTCCACGCTATCCAGTATCAGTCCACAGACAAAAATCAATAACGCCATGATGAATATCCCGCTGGCAAGCACGGCTGACGGCACCTTGGAGACATAATGCGTCTGAACAAACTCCACTACCGTAGGAATACCAATTATCAGAGATATAAACACCAGTATCAACGTTAGCCACGAAAAGAAAGATAGTGGCCGATAATGGCGATACATATTGAAGATCGAAATGAGAACCCGCATCCCGTCTGAATACGTGTTGAGTTTGCTCTCACTGCCTTCGGGACGCTCCACAAAATCAATCGGCACCTCCACAATACGCAACTTATAATTCAGGGCAAAAAGGGTCATCTCGGTTTCTAATTGAAAGCCGTCATTCAACACGGGGAAGGCCTTTACAAACCGATTGGAAAAGCAACGATAACCCGTCATTATGTCGTGCAGTTGAGCGTTAAAAATACGGTTGATGGTTGAACGCACCAAATTGTTACCAAAGCCGTGAAACTTACGAGTGTTTTCTTTGTAATAAGTCCCATTGGTTAAGCGGTCACCAATCGCCATGTCGGCTTGCCCTTGTGCCACAGGATGTACTATATCGTGTACCAACGAGGCTGGATACGTATCATCTCCATCTACCATCACATACAAGTCGGCATCAATATCACGGAACATACTCCTTACCACAGAACCTTTCCCTTGCACATATTCGTGACGCACGATAGCCCCTGCTGCAGTCGCCTCTTGGGCAGTTTTATCCGTGCTATTGTTATCATAAACATAAATATCCGCCTGAGGAAGTTCACGCCGAAAATCACTCACTACTTTACGTATGGTTATCTCCTCGTTATAACAGGGAATCAGCACTGCTATCTTTTTCATCTCCATATATGAATGTATTTTTTAATGCAAAACGAACCAGAAAAAAGTTGATTGGCACTACGATACACAACACGAGTACGGGTGCCACCAACTCAGACAATCCGAGCCAAATAAACAAGTTAAGCAATAGAAAATGCAACGCATAATTGATGGCATGTGACCCTAAAAATTTAAGCGTTTTGAGCCAACCAAAAGTCGTCTTAAAAGCAAATCGTACCGAAGCAACATAATTGAAAATCAAACTCCCCACATACCCGCAAGCATATGCACCATTATACGGCATCGCAACCCAATGAAGCATGACATAGTAAATTCCGTAGTGTAAACCTGTCGCCACCACACCCACAATAATCCATCTCAAAGCCTCAGCATTAAAGATAGTTTTTTGTAGTAAATCCGCTATATCCAGACGGTTCTTCTCCCTATTCATAACTTGCACGAATGCCATGACTTCGTAAAAGTACTATTTTTTTTAGATGTAAAAAAATATACTCCACTTTTAAATCCTATTCAAATTAGCCGTGCAAAATGCGACTTCGATTTTTGCCACACATACCTCATCGCATCCAACCCAAAACCGAAAGACACGCAAACATATCGTTTTTCATACAGAACACTAACGCTACCCCGAACATAGTCCCCGAAAGAGGAATGAGTAAAACAACAAACAGCGTGATAAAGTTAGCCTTTTAAATACATCAAACGCCCGTAGTTTTTAAGAAATCTTCAACTCTTTTCTTCTACGTTCGTAGTATTCATGCCGTTTGGGATTTTCGGGGAACCAACCGCGTAACACACGCTTCTCTTGCTGTAGCACTTCATGAATGCCCCAAAAGCAAGAGAAAGCAAATGCTGCCAAAATCGTGGAACCAATATAGTTTTCAATCAGCAATGAAGCCACTGTACAGATGACTCCTACCACAAAAAAGGCCCACCAACCTTTGCGTCAAAAACAGTATTCAAGTTTGATCGTGATGGGATGGCATATCCCAATACTCAAAAAAACAGCAGCACCAATAATAATTCCTGTATAATTCATATCGTACCTAAATTTATCGCAAGTAAAAATAGTATATATTTTCTTAAATTCGTTTTAAGTTTTTCTTAAGATATGAAACTTGATTGGCTAATTCGGCTTCTATATCACGCTCAAAATCCTTCGGTTCAGTAGTCGGAGCATAGCGTTGGCTCGTTTTACCATCTTTGGAGTTGAAAACTTGGTAAAAATTTAGAAAATATCGCCATGCACAGACGGTTTGTTTCGAAGCACATGGCGATAGGAAAATTACATCATTGCCATGAGGAAGTTTTCGTAACCAATTTTTTCGATCAATTGGAGGTACTGTTTTTCCCAAGCCATGTGGTCTTTCTCGCCGTCAATCCACTTTTCGATGAGTTTCTTAGTAGGATAATCGTCGTTGAAAGCCTCTGCCAACTCGCTGAGTTCCTTCACTGCCTCAGGTTGGTAGTCGGACTCGATTTGTTTCTTCGGGTCGTCATAGAAGGGGAACTCAACGGTCTTCATAGCCTCTTGGAGGTCAGCAGGTTTGCAACCAAGTTCCACCAAACGGTTGAGCACTTCTTCTGCCTCTTCCCACTCTTCTTCGGCTTCTTCTTTCCACTTATCAGCCAACTTGTTCCAGCCTTGCAGACGGCAATAAGCCGAGAAAGCGAAGTGTTGTTTACTGTTTCCAAACCATACTGCACCTGCATAGGCGAATCCTTTTAATGCTTCTTCTTTTGTCATAATTGTAAAAATTTATTGGTTTATATTAAGTATTTTTAATGCTTCAATCAACATCTCAAGTGTCGGTATCATCCCCATAATTTCTTCCTCATTCCCTAATTTTGGCGTTACCTCTGCACGAATACTATCATGTATTCTTTTCGCTTGTTTTTGCATCGTACGCCCTTTGTCTGTAAGCGACACGATACGTTGGCGAGTATCTTTTTCCCCTCGTGTACGTGTAACGAGACCCGCTTTTTCCATCCGTTGAATAAGGGGCGTGATGGTGTTTGTGTTCAATAACAGCCGTTTGCCAATGTCGCACACAGGTTGCTTATCCTGCTCCCACAGCACGAGCAACACAAGATACTGCGGATACGTGATACCAAGCGGCTCCAAATAAGGTTTATAAGCCCCCATCGTAAGCCGTGCTGCCGTGTATAAACGAAAACACAACTGATTATCTAAATGCTGTTCATTTTTATTCATAACTTATGTCGTTCACGACACAAAAGTAGGAAATAAAATTTATGTCGCAAACGATATTTTTATTTTCTTAAAGTTTGTGCAATTTTTCTTAAAAAAAGAACTAATTTTAGATAATTTAAAAAGCGTTGTAAGTTTAGCATTAAGATACAGACATAAAACTTAGAAAAATTGTCTTGTTTTTTGCTTTTTGAGGCTACGATTGATGGTTATTTTGGGATACAACAAGTTATGTAAACCATAAAAAAGTTCGGTGCAATCAAAAGCAAAAAAAGGCATGCCTCTTGACACACCTTTTTTCGCAGTAAGAACCTTAAAATAACTATTTTTCGTTTTCTTTGCTCGTTACGGTTATCCTATCAAACGCTCCAAAACCCGTTCCTGCAGGAATCAAATTACCACAAATAACGTTTTCTTTCATTCCCAACAAATAATCCGTTTTGTGAGCGATTGCCGACTCGTTGAGCACTTTGGTCGTTTCTTGGAAGGAAGCCGCAGACATGAACGATTTGGTTCCCAAAGCGGCTTTGGTTACACCTTGCAAGACCTGTTTTGCTGTTGCAGGAATGGTATCTCGCACGGTAACCAACATCTTATCTTTACGGCGTAAAGCACTGTTTTCGTCGTGTAATCTGCGTGTATTGACCATTTGTCCTTTTTGCAAATTCTCGCTATCGCCTGGGTCGGTTACTATTTTTTTACCGAACAAACGGTCGTTTTCGTCCAAGAAATCCAATTTATCCACCAACTGCGAAGCCATGAAATTCGTGTCGCCCGCGTCAATGATTTCCACTTTTTTCATCATCTGACGCACGATAACCTCAAAGTGTTTATCATCAATTTCCACACCTTGCAAACGGTACACCGATTGGGCTTCGTTCACGATATACTCCTGCACAGCCGTTGGACCTTTGATATCCAAAATATCACTTGGCGTTTCCACACCATCGCACAAACAAATACCAGCACGCACATAATCGCCGTCCTGTACCAGCAACTGCCGTCCTAATGGCACAAGGTAATTCTTTGTGACGTTTTCATTCACACGCGAGGTGATGATTATTTCGCGATTACCACGTTTGATTTTGCCCAAACTAACGAAGCCGTCAATTTCGCTCACAACCGCAGCATTAGACGAGTTACGAGCCTCAAACAACTCCGTTACACGAGGCAAACCACCCGTGATGTCACCAGCCGTACCCATCGAACGCGATTGCGTGTAGAGGTAATCACCCTTCTTTACAGTGGCACCATCCGCAAACACAAGCACACTATGCACAGGCAAGATGTAATTGCACAAGACGTTGCCTTTTTTATCCACAATTTCCGCCGCTGGAATCTTGGTTTTATCCTTCGATTCGGTGATGTAAATCTCCCGTTTGCCCGTTTGTGGGTCAGTACGCGTCTCGGTATTAATACCTTCACTCAAATCGCGATACTTCACCTGTCCATCGTACTCAATGATAAGCATGGTTTTGTAAGCATCCCATTCGCAGACCAAAGTCCCTTCGGGGTAGGTCTTGCCGGGTGTGATGTAGAGGCGAGCACCGTAAGGGATGGAGAAGTTTTGGAGGATATTGCCTTTTTTATCCAACACGTGCAGGTCGTTATAGTGGCTCACCACGATGTTTGAACCGTCTGCAAGCGTCAACAAACGCAACTCTTCAATCTCAATTTTTCCCTCTTTTGCCAAGGTGAAACTGTTTGCCACAGCCGTATTTCCAGCCACACCACCCGAGTGGAATGTACGCAAAGTCAACTGTGTACCCGGCTCACCGATGGCTTGTGCAGCAATCACACCGACTGCTTCACCTTGTTGCACCAAAGCACGCGTTGCCAAGTTACGACCATAGCATTTTGCACAAACGCCACGGCGACTCTCGCAAGTCAATACGCTTCGGATTTCCACTTCGGCAATGCCTGCTTCTTCAATCTTGTCGCAAACACTTTCCGAAATCTCTTCGCCACCTGCCACAATCAGTTTTCCATTACTATCTACAATATCTTGCAAGGCTGTACGACCTAAAATTCGCGAACGCAAAGGCACCGAAACCGCACCATCTTGCTCGATAGCACGCACGGTCAAACCACGCAAGGTACCACAGTCCTCTTCGGTGATAATCACATCGTGTGCCACGTCCACCAGACGTCTGGTCAAGTAACCTGCATCGGCTGTTTTCAAAGCTGTATCCGCCAAACCTTTACGAGCACCGTGCGTCGAGATGAAGTACTCCAACACACTCAAGCCCTCTTTAAAGTTGGACAAAATCGGGTTTTCAATCGTCTGACGGCTATCCAAAGCACCACCTTTTTGTGGCTTTGCCATCAAACCACGAATACCTGCCAACTGCTTAATCTGCTGTTTCGAACCACGGGCACCCGAGTCCATCATCATGTACACCGAATTGAAACCCTGTTGTGCTCCTGACATACTTTCCATCAAGGCTTCCGTGATTTCCGTATCAATCATCGACCACGTATTAACGACACTGTTGTAACGCTCGTCATCGCCCATTTCACCCGAATTATACTGGTCCATAATGTTGGCAATTTGCGAGTTACCTTTGGCAATCAACTTCTCTTTTTCGTCAGGGATTAAAATATCGTCCAAGTTAAACGAAAGACCTCCGCGGAAAGACATATTGTAACCCAACGACTTGATGCCGTCCAAAAATTCTGCCACACTCACGCAACCGCTGTAACGGATAACCTTGCTGATGATGCCTTTCAATTTACCTTTGGTAATCAGGGTATTTTCAAACGGCATCCCTTTGGGCAAGTACGAGTTCGCCATGATTCGACCCGCAGTCGTCTCGATGATTTGGTTATCCTCCATCCGCACACGCACAAGAGCATGAATGTCAATCACGCGTTCGTTGAGAGCAATCATTACCTCCTCTTTGGAACCGAACAACAAACCCTCACCTTTCGCTCCCGGCAACTCTTTGGTGATGTAATACAAGCCAAGAATCATATCCTGCGAAGGCACCGTGATTGGGTTACCGTTGGCAGGGTCTAAGACGTTATGGCTACCTAACATCAGCAGTTGAGCCTCCAAAATAGCAGCATTAGACAAAGGCAAGTGAACAGCCATCTGGTCGCCGTCAAAGTCCGCATTAAAACCACTACAAGCCAGCGGGTGCAACTGAATAGCCTTACCTTCAATCAACTTAGGTTGGAAAGCCAAGATACCATGTCGGTGCAAGGTCGGAGCACGGTTGAGCAACACGGGATGCCCGAGCATAATGTACTCCAAAATATCCCACACCACAGGCAACTTGCGAGCAATCACCTTCTTGGCACTCTTCACCGTCTTCACCACACCACGTTCCAACAAACGCCGAATGACGAAGGGTTTGTATAATTCAAGAGCCATATCTTTTGGCAAACCACACTCGTGCATACGCAACTCGGGACCTACCACGATAACCGAACGAGCCGAATAATCCACACGTTTTCCTAACAAGTTTTGACGGAAACGTCCCGTTTTACCTTTCAAGTTATCCGAAAGCGACTTCAATGGGCGAGCCAATTCGCTACGTCCAAGTGCCTTCTTCGTTGCACCAAACAAACTATCAACCGCCTCTTGCAACATACGTTTTTCGTTACGCAAAATCACATCGGGGGCTTTAATCTCAATCAAACGCCGCAGACGATTGTTACGAATAATCACCCTGCGGTACAACTCGTTCACGTCCGAAGTGGCAAAACGTCCACCATCCAACGGAATCAACGGACGAATCTCGGGTGGGATAACCGGCAAGACATGCAACACCATCCATTCGGGACGGTTGGGCACCTTGCAAGAAAGGAAAGCATTGATGATTTGCAAGCGTTTCAGAGCCTCCAAACGACGCGAAGAAGAATTGTCTGTGTGGGCTACATCACGCAACGCATAACTCAATTTTTCCAAATCCAAACGTGCGAGCAAGTCATAGATTGCCTCGCCACCCATCTTGCAGATGAATTTGTTCGGGTCATCGTCTTCCAAACGACTATTTCCTTCGGGCAACGCTTGCATCAATTCTGCGTATGCTGCCTCGTCAATGATACTGCCGTTGTGGATTTCTTCGCCAGCAACGACCGTTCCGTCCATCTCGCCTGCGTTGATAACCACATAACGCTCGTAGTAAATGATACTCTCCAAACGTTTTGCGGGTATACCGAGCAACAAAGCGATTTTACTTGGCAACGAACGCAGATACCAGATGTGAACAATTGGCACAACCAAGCGGATATGTCCCATGCGTTCGCGACGAACCTTCTTCTCCGTTACCTCAACGCCACAACGCTCGCACACGATACCACGATAACGAATACGTTTATACTTTCCGCAATAGCACTCGTAATCTTTTGTGGGACCAAAGATATGCTCGCAAAACAAACCGTCACGTTCGGGCTTGTAAGTACGATAGTTAATGGTTTCGGGCTTGGTTACCTCACCGTGCGAGTTATGCAAAATCTCATCAGGCGAAGCCAAACCAATAGAAATACTATTAAAACCCGTTGACCTTTTCGTTTTATTTTCTGATTTATAAGCCATTTTTCTAACCTTTTATTTTTCTTTATTTTACATCAATATCCTATCCAATTACTCTAACGTTATTGATAGTGCCAAACCTTGCAACTCGTGCAAAAGAACGTTCAACGACTCGGGGATACCTGGCGTTGGCAGTGGGTCACCTTTGACGATTGCCTCAAATGTGCGAGCACGACCGTTAATATCGTCCGACTTAACCGTCAAAATCTCCTGCAACACATTCGCTGCACCGTGTGCCTCCAAAGCCCATACCTCCATCTCTCCAAAACGCTGACCACCCAACTGTGCCTTACCTCCGAGGGGTTGTTGCGTAATCAAGCTGTACGGACCAATCGAACGAGCGTGCATCTTATCATCAACCATGTGTCCTAACTTCATAAAGTAGGTAACACCGACAGTCGTCATTTGGTCAAAAGGTTCGCCCGTTCCACCATCGTACAGTTGCACCTTACCTGAGGAAGGAATACCCGCTTTGGTAGTCCATTCTTTGAGGTCGTCCAAGGTACAGCCGTCAAAAATCGGGGTTGCAAACTTAACGCCCAACTCAGCACCAGCCCAACCCAACACAGCCTCAAAAATCTGTCCGATATTCATACGCGAAGGCACACCCAATGGGTTCAAAACGATGTCCACAGGCGTTCCGTCAGCCATATAAGGCATATCTTCCACACGCACGATACGCGACACGATACCTTTGTTTCCGTGCCGACCAGCCATCTTATCACCCACGCGAATCTTGCGTTTCTTAGCGATATAAACCTTCGCCAACCGCAAAATACCGTTGGGCAACTCATCACCGATAGTGAGGTCAAACTTAGCACGTTTGTGGCGAGCCTCAATGTCTTTCAGTTTATCCAAATAATTCACGATACAGTTGCGAACGAGTTCATTGGTATGCTCATTGCTCGTCCAAGACTGCAACGAAATATACGAGAAATCCAAGTTCTCCAACAACGTGCGGGAGAATTTTTGACCTTGTGCAATCAACTCTGTTCCGATGCTATCCACCACGCCGTTACATGTCTTGCCTTTCAAAAGCGTGTATAACTTGGTGATGAGCAATGCGTGCAATTCGTCGCGTTCCTTATCGAACTGTGCATCCAAGGTCTCGATAGCCGTCTTTTCTTCCTGCTTGCTCTTGCGGTCTTTCACGGCACGCTCGTACAAGTTACGCTCCACAACCACACCGCTCAAAGAAGGACTTGCTTTCAACGAAGAGTCTTTCACATCACTTGCCTTGTCACCGAAGATGGCTTTCAACAGACGCTCTTCGGGGGTTGGATTACTCTCACCTTTCGGCGTAACCTTACCCACAATGATACTACCCGGTTCGATGGGAGCACCGATACGAACGATACCGTTCTCGTCCAAATCCTTCGTCATATCCTCGCTGATATTCGGGATGTCAGCAGTAAATTCTTCCACACCACGTTTGGTTTCGCGAACCTCCAAGAACTCTTCCACCACATGAACAGACGTGAACATATCCTCACGCACGATTCGCTCGGACAGCACGATAGCGTCCTCGTAGTTGTAACCTTTCCAAGGCAGATAAGCCACCTTAAGGTTTTTACCCAAAGCCAACTCACCATTCTGGGTTGCAAAACCTTCGGTGAGGATTTCATTGGCAACCACCCTATCGCCCTTACGAACGATTGGACGCAAGTCAATCACCGTGTTTTGGTTGGTGCGTTGGAATTTCGGGATATTGTATGCTTTTTCAGCCGACACAAACGACACAAATTCTTCGTCTTCTGTGCGGTCATACTTAATTTTTATCACATTAGCATCCACGTAGGTAACCACACCGGGACCTTCTGCCGTGATTTGTGTACGCGAGTCGCGAATCAACTGTCCTTCGATACCCGTACCCACGATAGGTGCTTCGGCATTTTGCAACGGAACAGCCTGCCGCATCATGTTCGAACCCATCAACGCACGGTTAGCATCATCATGCTCCAAGAACGGAATCAAGGCAGCCGCAATAGACGCAATCTGGCTCGGCGAAACGTCCATCAGGTTAATCTTTTTTGGCTCCACAACGGGGAAGTCTGCCTCAAATCTTGATTTTACTTTGTCGCGAATAAAATGCCCGTTCTTGTCCAACGGAGCGTTACCCTGTGCAACGTACAAGTTCTCCTCGTCTTCGGCAGTCATAAACACCACATTATCGTTGTTCAAGTCCACCACACCGTCTTTTGCACGGCGATAAGGCGTTTCGATAAAGCCCAAATTATTTATTTTAGCATAGACGCAAAGCGACGAAATCAGACCGATATTCGGACCTTCGGGCGTCTCAATCGGACACAACCGACCGTAGTGCGTGTAGTGTACGTCTCGCACCTCAAAACCTGCACGGTCACGACTCAAACCACCAGGTCCCAACGAGGACATACGGCGTTTGTGGGTGATAGCAGAAAGCGGGTTTTGTTGGTCCATAAACTGCGAAAGTGCATTCGTACCAAAATAGGTATTGATGACGCTCGTAATAGCCTTCGAGTTGATAAGGTCCATCGGCGTAAACACTTCGTCATCGCGGGTATTCATACGCTCACGAACAGTCCGTGCCATACGATTCAAACCTACCGAGAATTGGTTGTACAACTGCTCTCCAACCGTGCGAACACGCCTATTAGACAAGTGGTCAATGTCGTCCACGTCCGTGTTGGAGTTGTCAAGTGCTACCAAGTTCCGAACAATCTCAATGATGTCTTGGTGAGTCAACACTTTCACGTCAGTTGGCGTATTCAAACCCAAACGGCGATTGATACGGAAGCGTCCAACCTCGCCCAAGTCGTAGCGTTTTTCGCTCAAGAACAACCCTTGAACCAATTCGCGTGCCGAAGCATCATCGGGTGGTTCGGAGTTACGCAATTGACGATAGATGTAGAAAATTGCCTCTTTTTCGGAGTGCGAAGGGTCTTTTTGCAACGTGTTGAAAATCGCCGAATAATCGTTGTCGCTATCCGTTTTGTGCAATAAAATCGTCTTAACACCCGACTCCAAAATGACGGGGATAATATCTTCCGTAATCTCCACTTGACGGTCAACGATAACCTCATTTCGTTCAATGGAAATAATCTCGCCCGTATCTTCATCCACAAAATCTTCTTGCCACGCCTTCAATACTTGTCCTGCCAACTTGCGTCCCAAAGCCGCTTTCAGGTTCTCCTTCGTTACGGTTATTTCCTCTGCCAAATCGAAGCAATCCAGAATATCTTTATCCGTCTCGTAGCCAATCGAACGCAGCAAAGTCGTCAATGGCAACTTCTTTTTACGGTCAATATAGGCATACATCACGTTGTTTATATCCGTTGCAAACTCAATCCACGAGCCACGGAACGGGATGATTCGAGCCGAACTCAACTTCGTTCCATTCGTGTGGAAGAACGTACTGAAAAACACACCCGGCGAACGATGCACCTGACTTACGATAACACGTTCCGCACCATTGATGATAAACGAACCGCGAGGCGTCATATAAGGTATTGTGCCCAAATAAACGTCCTGTACGGTTGACTCAAAATCCTCATGGTCGGGGTCGTTACAATATACTTTCAGTTTAACTTTCAACGGCACAGCGTAGGTCAAACCGCGTTTTATACACTCCGTAATGGCGTAACGAGGTTTATCAACATAGTAATCGATAAACTCCAACACAAAATTGTTACGCATATCCGTTATCGGAAACACTTCGGAAAAAACCTTGTACAAGCCCTCATTACGGCGTTGTTCAGGTGTAGAACCAATTTGAAAAAAATCATGAAATGATTTTAGTTGAACATCTAAAAAGTCGGGATAAGGCATCTGCCGTTGCATTACCGAAAAATTCACCCGTTCTTCTACTGGATATACACTCATTAGACTATATATGATTAAATTATTATTTCAATTCCAAAAATTCACTCGCTTATTTTATTAAACTTTTTTAATAATTTATAGCGAAAATTTAAAGTTTGTTATACTTTTTTAACTTTTTTATTTTTTAGGCTACAAATAGTTTAGACCCTTTTTTGACAAAGAATCTAAACTATTTCGTAAAAATCGGTACGTAACCTAAAAGGCGGAAATTATTTCAATTCCACCGTTGCACCTGCTTCTTCAAGTGCTTTCTTCAAAGACTCAGCAGTTGCTTTATCTACACCTTCTTTTACATTGGCTGGAGCAGCATCAACGATGTCTTTTGCTTCTTTCAAACCAAGACCGGTGTGTTCTTTAACTGCTTTTACAACTTGCAATTTTTGAGCACCTACATCTTTAAGTACTACATCGAAAGATGTCTTTTCCTCAGCGGCTTCTGCACCACCGCCACCTGCTGCGGGACCTGCTGCTACTGCAACGGCTGCAGCGGCTGGTTCAATACCATATTCATCTTTCAATATCTGAGCAAGCTCATTTACTTCTTTTACTGTTAAATTTACTAATTGTTCAGCAAACGCTTTTAAATCTGCCATTTTCGTATCTTTTTTTATAAATTATTATTAATGTTAATTCTATCCACGTTTTTCCAAAGTTGTCAGAATTCCGTGAATTTTGCTTCCACTTGATTGGACAGCAGAGACGACATTCTTTGCCGGAGATTGTAACAAAGCAATTAAATCGCCCAAAAGTTCCTTCTTAGATTTGATAGCAACCAAGACACTCAGTTGATTTGCACCCAAGTAAACATTTTCTTCTACATAGGCACCTTTCAAAACGGGTTTGATGTCTGGATTTTTCTTATCAACATCCTTGAATTTTTTAATCACTTTTGCGGGAGCATTGCCCGTATTACAAAGCATCAGAGCCGTATTTCCTTTAAGTATCGAAAACAAACTTTCGTCCGCAACGCCTTTTTCTTGTAACGCTTTATGGAGCAACGTGTTCTTGGTAACCAACAACTTGATGTCGTTCTTAAAGCATTCGCGACGCAAATCGCTCGTTTGTTCAGCATTTAACCCAGAAATGTCTGTAATGTAAAAATGTTGATACTCATTCAGGTAATCCTTCAATTTTACTATGATAGCATTCTTTTCTTCTTTTCTCATGCTTATTCAACACTTTTAGGATCAACTTTTATACTCGCACTCATCGTAGAGGACAAATAAAGGCTCTTGATATACGTCCCTTTCGCCGTAGCGGGTTTCAACTTGTTTATCGTTTGCATAAACTCTTTTACGTTTTGCACGATAGCATCAGGAGTGAAAGAAACCTTACCCACAGAAGTATGAACAATGCCAAATTTATCCACTTTGAAGTCAATTTTACCTTGTTTTACTTCCTTAACGGCTTTTGCTACGTCATCGGTTACCGTACCACTTTTAGGGTTTGGCATCAGTCCACGAGGTCCCAAAACTGGACCAAGCGTACCCAACTTACCCATGATTTGTGGCATCGTAATAATCACATCTATATCCGTCCAACCACCTTTAATCTTCTCTATGTACTCGTCCAAGCCCACATAATCAGCACCCGCTTCTTGTGCGGCTTTTTCTTGGTCTGCAGTACATAAAGCAAGAACGCGAATTACCTTACCAGTACCGTTCGGGAGAGAAACCACGCCACGAACCATCTGATTCGATTTACGAGGGTCTATTCCCAAGCGTACATCCACATCCACCGAAGCATCAAACTTTGTTGTCGTAATCTCCTTCAACAAACCTGCTGCCTCTTCTATGGTATAAAGTTTGCCAACCTCAATCTTATCGGCAACCAATTTTTGTTTTTTTGTTAATTTAGCCATGATGATTGAAGTTTAATTTTTAACCGTTATACCCATACTTCGAGCCGTTCCAGCCACCATCTTGTAAGCACTTTCCACCGTGAAGCAGTTCATGTCAACCATTTTATCGGAAGCAATTTGGCGACATTGTTCAGCAGTGATTGAACCAACACGGTTACGATTAGGTTCAGCAGAACCGCCTTTCACCTTGGCTGCCTCAATGATTTGTGATACAACTGGAGGAGTCTTAACGATAAACTCGAAACTCTTGTCCGCAAACACAGTAATAACGACCGGTAAAGTCTTACCTGCCTTATCTTGTGTGCGGGCATTAAACTGTTTACAAAACTCCATGATGTTCACACCTTTCGAACCCAATGCGGGACCTACTGGAGGAGATGGGTTTGCTGCACCACCTTTTATCTGGAGTTTAATAAAACCAGCAATTTCTTTTGCCATTTTTTAATTCTTTTTAGAGCATTGCAGACAAATCTACGCTACTCTGGTTACATAATTATAGTTAAACTATCGAGTAGTAATGCGACATGTAACGGTGTCTTCTACTCTCTTTCTACTTGATTAAAACCTAATTCCAGACTCGTTTCGCGTTCAAAAATGGTAACAATTACTTTTAGCCTTCGCTTTTCATTATAAACCAATTCTATCACGCCACTAAATCCGCTGAAAGGACCATCTGCCACCTTCACTTTATCGCCAACATTGAATATCTCATCTAACTGAGACTGAATTGCACTTTCATCGATATTGCCGACAATTTTATTTATCTCCGCCTGCGAAACAGGAGTCGGACGATTCGTAACCTTGTCTTCACTCAAAAAGCCCAACACATAAGGAATGTTACGAAGTAAAGGATAACATTCACGAGTTAAATTACACTCTACCAACACGTAACTCGGAAGCAAGTTATGTTCTTTCACAACGCGTTTACCACCTTGCAAAACAACCACCTTTTCAGTTGGAATCAACACTTGCGAAACATATTCTCTAAATAAAGAAGAAGTCGTTAAGGCACTTTCGATGTATTCGCGTACCTTATTTTCCTTCCCACCTACTACTTTGAGAACATACCAATTTAAATTACCCGTAGCCATCAATTCGTCAACTAAAACAGACCGTAGATAAAGAGCATAAATTTCTCAAAAACCGTATCTATAAGCCAAACCACCAATGCTAATATTATGGAAGCAATTAACACTAACACGGCACTCTGAGAAAGTTCTTTGCGACTTGGCCAGCTTACTTTCTCAACTAATTCGACATACGATTCTTTGACACTTTCAATAAGTTTCATCTCGTAGATTTTTTATTTCGCACGGAAGGAAAGGCTCGAACTCTCGACACCCGGTTTTGGAGACCGGTGCTCTACCAACTGAGCTACTTCCGTGTATCATTTAGCAAAGGTAACAAGATTGCTCCCACTACCTTTGCAACACATCATAAATTAGCCAATCAATTTCGTGATTTGACCTGAACCTACCGTACGACCACCTTCACGGATTGCGAAACGAAGACCTTCCGAGCAAGCAACAGGGTAAATCAACTTAACCGTGATTTCCAAGTTATCGCCTGGCATAACCATTTCGGTACCTTCTGGCAACGTAATTTCACCTGTTACGTCCATCGTACGAATGTAGAACTGAGGACGATAGTGGTTGTGGAAAGGAGTGTGACGACCACCTTCTTCTTTCTTCAAGATATAAACCGAAGCCTTGAACTCGCTGTAAGGTTTAACAACACCCGGGTGCGTAATAACCATACCACGTTTAACTTCGTCCTTATCAATACCACGGAGCAACAAACCTACGTTATCACCTGCTTCACCTTCGTCAAGCAACTTGCGGAACATTTCCACACCTGTAACAACGGATTTCTTGCCTTCAGCACCCAAACCGATGAGCTGAACTTCGTCACCAACTTTTACAATACCTGTTTCGATACGACCAGTTGCTACTGTACCACGACCCGTGATAGAGAACACGTCCTCAACAGGCATCAAGAATGGTTTATCAATGTCACGAACAGGGAGTTGAATCCAATTATCAACTGCGTCCATCAATTCCATTACTTTTTCTACCCATTTCGGGTCGCCATTCAAAGCACCAAGTGCCGAACCACGGATGAATGGAGTGTTGTCGCCATCAAATTCGTAGAAATTGAGCAATTCACGCATTTCCATTTCTACCAAATCCAACATTTCAGCGTCATCAACCATATCACATTTGTTCATAAATACCACCAAACGAGGTACGTTCACCTGACGAGCCAACAAGATGTGCTCGCGTGTTTGAGGCATAGGACCATCAGTTGCAGCAACTACGATGATAGCACCGTCCATCTGAGCAGCACCCGTTACCATGTTCTTCACATAGTCAGCGTGACCCGGACAGTCAACGTGAGCATAGTGGCGATTTGCCGTTTCGTACTCAATGTGAGCCGTGTTAATAGTAATACCACGTTCTTTTTCTTCAGGAGCGTTATCGATTTGGTCGAAAGATTTAACTTCTTGTTGACCAAAACCCTTGTCATGAAGAACCTTAGAAATAGCCGCAGTCAAAGTCGTTTTACCATGGTCTACGTGACCAATCGTACCGATATTAACGTGAGGCTTTGAACGATCAAACTTCTCTTTTGCCATAATTTATTCTATTTATTTTGTTTATATTTTTTCTCTGAGCTGATGGCGGGATTTGAACCCGCGACCTCTTCCTTACCAAGGAAGTGCTCTACCCCTGAGCTACATTAGCAATTAACCTCTGTCATATCCCCCTTAATAAAGAATATCTACCTCCCTTTATTCTTCACACAAAAACGAGCGGAAAACGGGGCTCAAACCCGCGACCCCCAGCTTGGAAGGCTAGTGCTCTATCAACTGAGCTATTTCCGCAAAATACGGTTTGTGGGTGCGGATGGATTCGAACCACCGAAGTCATCGACAGCAGATTTACAGTCTGCCCCATGTGGCCACTCTGGAACACACCCAGTTCTAATTTAAAAATCAAAAAATACAAATAACGCTTTTTTCGAGCCTCTTGTCGGATTAAATATCCTTTGCCTGCGGCAACCCGACTTGACAACTCTTCATCGCCTGTCATCTGAAAGCACGCTTTCGCTGCCATTCGATGAATTTTTGAGCCTCTTGTCGGATTCGAACCAACGACCCCGAGATTACAAATCACGTGCTCTGGCCAACTGAGCTAAAGAGGCAATTATCTTTTAATCTTGCGTGGCTTTTGACCACCATTTTCAGAGCGTTGTAAAGAATCAAATTCTACACCCGAACAATCTAAACGGTAATTGGATATTTTTTCTATATCCTCACGTATCCTCTCTATGCTCGCTTCTTGGTCTTTATTCCAAATCAAGTTCTTCTGACGCATACAACTCGCAATATAACATAAAGATAAGTGTTTCGTTTCTTCATCTTCAATGGTCGTTATGTAATCTACCATATTTTGTATGATTCGACCATAATTGCGCATCCGAATTGTTTCCGAACTTTTTTTGACTTGATCCATCAATAACTCTTTTTTAGTGACCCATGCAGGATTCAAACCTGCAACCTCCTGATCCGTAGTCAGACGCTCTATTCAGTTGAGCTAATGAGCCATAAAAGACTGTGGTCATGCTATTGGGCAAACCACGAAAGTCTTGCAAAGGTACGATATTTTTTTTATTACAAAATAAAAAATGTTTTTTTTCTTATTTTTTTTGCAAATACTTCGGATATTCTGCCTTAAATAGAGCCAATGCTTCCTTTATCGTTCCCAAAAATTCGCCTCCCGAAGCATTCAGATGTCCTCCCCCACCAAAGACTTTTTTTGCAAACTCATTCACGGGTCGATTGCCTTGCGAACGGAACGAAAGGCGTACAATAGGTTGATTTTCAGCATTATAATCTGCCCGCATAAGCACTGAATAGTACACTTTTTCTATCTGCAAGGGATAATTGACCAAGCCTTCCAAGTCCCCACTTTGGAAGTTAAACCGTGCCAATTCCTCATGCGTCAGATAAATCAATGACAAATGGTAGGTCTTGTTAATTTGCATTTTTTTGTGCAAACAATAGCCAAAGAGTCGCATCCGTGAGATGGAAAACGTGTTGAAAATGCGGTCGTATATCACGTCTTTTTCAATTTGGCAATTCAGGAGCATACCGACCATCTCAAACAACTCAGGACTATTGGAATTATACGAAAAGGCTCCCGTGTCGGTCAAAATACCCGCATAAATGGAGATAGCCATCTCTTTGGTGAGCCAAAAAGGCGTGTTGAGGATTTGGGTTTGGATTTGGTAAATGAAGCGGAAAACCACTTCACAAGCGGACGAAGCGTCAGGATACGAGAACTCAACATCGGTAAACGATTCGGGTTTGAGGTGATGGTCAAGCATTATTTTTGAGCAAGGATTCGCCAATAAACACGCATCCAAAGGTGCTCCAATACGGCTTGGCTGGTTAAAATCCGAACAAATGATACAATCGGCTTCTTCTATCGTTTTGATTGCCAACTCGTTATTGTCATCGTAAAAGATAGCGTTTTCCAAGGAAGGGAACCAACTTAAATAGGGTGGCAACTCGTTCAAGATGACGATTTTAGTTGTTGCACCAGCAGGTTGTATCGTTTTGACAAATTGGCACAAGGCTGTGGTTGAACCCACCGCATCGCCGTCCGAAGACTTGTGGGTCAAAATAACCAAACGAGAAGACTTCTGGATAAAACCATAAGCCTTCTCTAATTCAGCCAACGGAAGCAGATGACGAATCATCGTTTAGCCTCCGAAGTTATCGAAACGAATCATATCGTCCTCAACACCCAACGAATGCAACAAATCCAACACGGTTTGTGCCATCATAGGAGGACCGCATAAGTAGTACTCTATTTCTTCGGGTTCTTCGTGCTGTTTCAGATAGGTGTCACCCAACACGTTAGCGATGAAGCCAGCCGTATATTTAACGCCTAAGCTGTCCGCTTTGGGATCCTCTCTATCCAGTGCCAAATGGAAGTGGAAATTCGGATATTCCTTCTCCAATTCGAGGAAATCTTCCATAAAGAACACCTCATCGATAGCACGAGCACCGTAGAAGTAGTGCATTTCTCTATCCTTCGTGTGCAAGGTTTTGAGCATGTGCATAATCTGAGCACGCAACGGAGCCATACCAGCACCACCACCGACCCAAATCATCTCGCGTTTGGAGTCAAAAACAGGGTGGAAGTCGCCGTAAGGACCTGACATCATAACCTTGTCGCCTGGTTTGAGCGAGAAGATATAACTTGATGCGATACCAGGGTTCACATCCATAAAGCCTACTTGTGGTTTCGGCTTAAAGGGTGGAGTTGCGATACGAACCGTCAGGGTAATAATATCACCTTCGTCAGGGTAGTTTGCCATAGAATATGCACGGACAGTTGGCTCGGTATTAACACAATGTAAGTCATACATACCAAACTTCTCCCACGTTGGGTTGTACAAGTCGCCAATCAAACTGCGGTCATAATCTTTGTAGTACAAGTCAAACGCAGGGATACGAATCTGTGCATACGAACCAGGAAGGAAATTCATGTGCTCGCCCGGAGGTAATTGTACCTTAAACTCTTTGATAAACGAAGCCACATTGCGGTTGCCAATAACTGTACATTCCCATTCTTTTACGCCCAAAACAGATTCGTCTATTTTGAGTTCCATGTCGCCTTTTACTTTCACTTGGCAACCTAAACGCCAGTGGTCATTTTGTTGTTTGCGATTGAAATGCACCGTTTCGGTAGGCAAAATCTCGCCACCACCCGACAACACTTGGCACTTGCATTGTCCGCAAGAACCCTTTCCACCGCACGCAGAAGGCAAATGAACACCTGCTTCACCCATCGATGATAGCAACGTGCCACCTGCGGGAACACTATATTGTTTGTCGCCATTGACAACGATGCTAACATCGCCAGAAGCAACTAAATAACGTTTTGCAACTAATAGCACTATTACAAGGAAGAGGATTACAACCAAGAATAAAACTACTGCACTTATTATTGCTGATATATTCATCTTTCTATTCTTTTTAGATATTCAAACCACTAAAACACATAAACGCTAATGCCATCAGGCCTACTTCGATAAACGTGATACCAAGTCCTTGCAAAGGTTTTGGCACGTCGTTGTATTCCATCTTTTCGCGTATAGCCGCTAAACAACAAATGGCTATCAACCAACCTATTCCCGAGCCCAAAGCGTAGATAACCGAATCTCCAAACGAGGTAATGGCTTTTACGTTTTCAGGTTCCAGCAAAATACGTTGTTGCATAAACAATGAGCCACCCATAATTGCACAGTTTACCGCAATCAAAGGCAAGAAAATACCGAGACTTGCGTAGAGCGAAGGACTGTATTTTTCCACAATCATCTCCACCAATTGCACAATAGCAGCAATCACCGCAATGAAGAGGATGAAACTCAAATAGTTCAACTCCATCGGCGAGAGAATGTACTTTTGGAGCAAATAATTGATAGGTAAGGTGATGAGCAACACAAACGTAACTGCAGCCCCTAAACCTAAACTCGTCTTAACATTCTTACTTACAGCCAAGAATGAACACATGCCTAAGAAGAAGGCAAATACCATGTTATCCGCAAAAATGCTACGAATAAATAAACTAAAAGCGTGTTCCATAATTATTTACTCTCTTTATTGATACTACGGTGAAACCAAATAACGCATGCCACCAAAATCAACGCCATGGCTGGCATCACCATTAAACCACAATTCTCGTAAAAACCACCATTTGCAACATACCAACTTTCAGGTATAATACGAATACCGAAAAGGGTGCCGCTACCAAACAATTCGCGAACGAAAGCCACAACCACAAGGATAATCGAATAGCCCAGACCGTTGCCTAAACCGTCCAAGAAACTATCCCACACTTTGTTCGTCATAGCAAACGCCTCCAAACGTCCCATCAAGATACAGTTCGTAATAATCAAACCGATATACACGGAGAGTTGCATTGCCACGTCATACGCAAACGCTTTGAGGACTTCACTCACGAGCGTAACCAAAGCCGCAACAACCACCAACTGCACAATGATACGAATACGCATTGGGATCGTATTACGAATAAGCGAAACAATCACATTGGCTAATGCTACGATGATTGTAACCGAAATACTCATCACCAACGCTGGCTTCAACTGCACCGTTACAGCCAAAGCAGAACAGATACCCAACACTTGAACTACGATTGGGTTATTTGTATTGAGTGGACCTAATAAGGTCTCTTTTGTCTTTTGAGAAAGTGCCATAATCTTAATTCGTTTCGTTGTTTTCTCTTTCTATTATTTTTATCACTTGTGCCTCTTCATACGTTGCCTCGTCTACCTCTTGCAAAAACTCAGTGTATTCGATGAGCGATGAGAGCAACATATCATTTACACCCGTAGAAGTGATGGTAGCACCAGCCAAAGCGTCCACTTGCTCTTGACCATTCGGTGCAAGCGTACCCGTTTTCAGGACAGCAACCGACAAAACGTCATTGTTTGCGTTTTTGATTTTTTTGCCCTTAAACTGCTCGCGGAATTTAGCCGTTACTATATCACCACCAAGACCCGGCGTTTCAGACTCATGTCCGAAGTTGATACCAAAAATGGTGTTCTTGTCATCATTTAAGGCAATATAGCCCCAGATGGCACCCCATAAACCGCGACCACGCAAACGGAGAACATACTTTTTGGCTCCATCTACCGTAGCAACGAACAAAGGTAACCCATTATCGGTACTATCTTCTTGAACATATTGTTTGTATA
The DNA here is from genome assembly GCA_016282955.1 of Paludibacteraceae bacterium. Taxonomy (GTDB): domain Bacteria; phylum Bacteroidota; class Bacteroidia; order Bacteroidales; family Paludibacteraceae; genus Colicola. Next base: position 23,554 of record JAEELX010000065.1, read on the forward strand.
AATCGCCAGCATTCTCTGCCGTATATTCGATATTCAACGAAGTTAGAATCTGTTTTTGAACATCTAATTTCTTGTTGAATTCTTGTCGTTCCGAAAGAACTTGATTCACAACTGCCAACAAAACCGCCACGATTACGACGATTATAGTAGCATAAATAATAGTATAAACGTTACTATTTGTATCTAATTTTTTCATAATGCTACCTCCTTCTTTTGAGAACGTTTCATACGTTTGTTGATATTTGATTGCACAACACACCAGTCAATCAGTGGAGCACAAGTATTCATAAGCAAAATTGCCAACATCATACCTTCGGGGTACCCTGGATTGAGGACACGAACCACGATAGCAACTACACCAATGAGGAAGCCGTAGATCCATTTGCCTGTCTCGGTACGAGCCGAAGTAACGGGGTCTGTAGCCATAAAGACAGCACCGAAAGCAAAGCCACCCAATACCAAGTGCATATACCAAGGTAAGTGTGCAATCGCTGTATCAGGACCGAAAGCATTAAACAACCAAGCCGTGATAGCACCACCCGCAAAAACGGAAAGCATCGTCTTCCACGAAGCAACCCCCGTCGTCAAAAGCAAGCAGGCACCTAACAGAATAGCCCAACAGCACGTCTCACCAACCGAACCCGGGATAAGACCATTGAAAGCCGTCCAGAAGTCAACTGGTATAAGAGTTGCATCAGAAGTGGTTGCCAACTGACCCAACGGAGTAGCTCCCGAGAAGCCATCAACCAATGTTTTGCCTTCGTCCCAGCCCCATGTGCCACTCGTGCGAACAAACACCGAGTCGCCAGACATGTGCGTGGGGTAAGCGAAGAACAAGAACACACGAGCAATCAAAGCCACATTCCAGATATTGTAACCCGTTCCGCCGAACACCTCTTTGGCAAAGATAACCGCAAAAGCCACTGCCAAAGCAACCATCCACAACGGTGTGTCAATCGGTACAATCAGTGGGATAATGAAACCCGTTACCAAAAAACCTTCTTGGATTTCTTCTTTTTTCCATTGTGCTACCGTAAATTCGATACCCAAACCTACGATGTAACTCACAAGGATGTAAGGCAAAACAGCCAAGAAACCAAACCCGAAAGCCTTCCAAAATAAATCGCAAGTAACGCTTCCACGAACCAACTCACCCGTTGCCAAGAAATGTTGATAACCCACATTGTACATACCGAACAACAGAGCGGGAACCAACGCCATCACAACCATAATCATGGTGCGTTTGGAGTCCTTGCCATCATGTATCTGTGCTCCTACTTTACCCGCAGGCGTAGAAGGAGTAAACAGAAAAGTATCAAATCCGTCAAACAAAGAATGGAAAGCGTGCAACTTACCTCCTTCGGCAAACAACGGACGTAACTCTTCTACTTTTTTATATAAACGCTTAAACATAGTGTTTTTTAATTATTCTATTTCACTTTTCATATAATCCAACGCTTTACGAACGATTGCCTGCAAAGGTAATTTTGAAGTACAAACATATTCGCACAAAGCAAAATCTTCGGGTGCAACCTCGTAAGCACCTAATTGCTCCATCCTATCGATATTATTGGCAATCATAGCACGAACAAGTTGCTCGGGATAAATATCCATCGGGAACACCTTATCGTATTCGCCACTCATAATCAAAGCACGCAAACCACCTTTGAGACGACCGTCCCACTTGTATTCTTTCTTGCCAAATAACGAGCGAGTCATGCAGTTATCCAAGAACGTTGCAGGGTCTGTCCTGTCTGAATGGAACTCCGAGAAACGAGGCAAAAGCCAACCCATAAACTCGTGCGTTTCAACACCCGAATCAATAACCGTATATTGGTTGTCGTAAATCGAAATGGCATCATCCAAACTCACTTGATGACCCGACAAAGCGTTGCCTGCGATGTATGTGCAAGGAACTTCGGAGTACACATTGCCTTGAAGCAATTCTTTTACCGAAATACCAGGCAACACATTATAATATTGTGCTTCACGTACCATCGGTCCCGTCAAAGCAACTATTTTATGCATATCTACTTTGCCTTCGGTAAGCAAACGACCAATCAGCACAGCGTCTTGCACGTTGATTGTCCAAACCGTTTCGCCTTTGTTGACAGGTGAAATATGGTTGATTTGCACACTCACATTTCCTGCTGGATGCACGCCTTTAACTTCGTACAAAGTACAATCTTTGAGGTTTTTAAACATAGACGAACTGTCGGCTTTTTTGTCCAAACCCACATAAACGGGTGCTATCGTTTTCAAAGCACTAATCGCACATTGGAGTTGGTTGCTTTGTCCGTTAAGCACAAAATTGTAATCGGGAGCCAACGGAGCCGTATCAAAAGACGAAATGAAAATCGCCTTAGGCTCTTTGTTGGGCAAAGCAATACAGTCGTAAGGACGTTGCTTAATCAAGCACCAAAGACCCGATTTCAACAGCAAAGAACGCAAATCCTCCTTCACGTCAAAAGACTCGTAGCGAATCGTTTCTTCGCTTTCAATGTCTATTGACAACACTTTACGCCGTTCTCCACGCACAATCGCAACCACTTTACCGCTCACAGGAGAGGTAAAATTCATTTGCTCAAATTTCTTGTCGTGAAAAACAACGCCACCAGCCAGCACCGTATCCCCCTCTTTGACGTTCAATTTTGGGGTAATACCTTCAAAATGGCTGGGAACAATGTGAAATACTTTTGGACGACGGACGCTACCAATCGTGCGAACCGCCTCTCCTTCCAAAGGTATATCCAAACCACGTTTTAACTCTATTTGTTGCATATATCTTGAAATTATTTAACACTTAACATGCTTGGCGAAGTTACGATTTTTTTTATAAAAAGAAAAGGAAAACTTAAAAAGTACCAAAATTCTACAAAAACGTTACGGGAGCTGATATAAATAGGTTAAAGTGAGCTTCTTTTCACTAATTCCTTCGCCACCTTACCAGACAGATGCTCAATATCCATACGAAGCATCAAAAGACGATGACCACTTTGGTCTATTTTATGTTGTGTGGCAGCAGGTTGCCCAGGATTATAATGTTCGCCCAACATACGTAATGCTGCTATCTTTTCGTCTTCATCTTCAATGATTCGGATACGACCAAAGGCAATCACGGAGCGGTAATAAGTCGTGTATTCAGAAGGTTGAACGTCATCGGCAGCAATGATTGTAAACGAACATTTCTCTTCCGCACGAATAGCGTCTATCTTATGCCCTTCCAGTGCTGAATGGAAAAACAACACGCCCTCATGATACACAAAACTAATCGGCACACCGTAGGGATAACCGTTATCACCAAGCACACATAACACACCCGCAGTGGCATGTTCTATGATTTTAATGCACTCTTCTTGCGGAAGTTCTTGCCTGTTACGCCGCATCGGTCTAAAATTTTGCTCCATAGTATGATTAACTGTTTTATAGTACCCCACGAATAAAAACAAAAACGAATCTTTTAGACTTATCAATTGTTAATTTCGTATGACAAAATTACAGAAAAAAACGCTCAAAACCAACTTTTATGTTTTTTTTTATATTTTTATTGTACCTTTGTGCCGTTTTGAGAGCGAACTTAACGAGGTTGTTATATAAATAATGTGCATTTGTCCGAAAATCGAATGTCGCAAAAAAGTATGGCAATTGTAAAAAAATGTTAATAGAAGTACTAAAATCAAAGATACATCAGGTAAAAGTAACCGAAGCAAACTTGTATTATGTAGGTTCTGTCACGATTGATGAAGATTGGATGGACGCCGTGGGGATGGTTGCTGGGGAGAAAGTGCAAGTGGTGGATATAACCAATGGAAGTCGTTTGTGGACGTACACAATAGCAGGGAAACGTGGGTCGCATTGCATTTGCATCAATGGAGCAGCCGCACACTTGGTACACGTAGATGACATCGTTATCATCATGGCATTTGCACAACTAACACCTGAAGAAAACAAAACATTCAAACCGAAAATAATTTTTCCTATGGAAAATAAAATAAATTAATTATTAACTTTTTAAATTTTAGTTTTATGAACAAAACAGATTTGATTAAAAGTGTTGCTAAAGCAACGGATTTGACACAAGTTAAAGCAACTGAAGTTGTAGGTGCTGTGTTGGAAGACATCGTAAAATCTTTGAAAAAAGGCGAAGCTGTTACTTTGAATGACTTCGGTACATTCAAAATTACACAACGCAAAGCAAGAAAAGGTTTCAACCCACGTACAAAACAACCCATTCAAATCCCTGCTAAAAAAGCAGTTAAATTCACTCCTTACAAAACACTTTCTAATCTCTAATTAGATTGTGTGTAATGAAAGACTTCTATGGCAAGAAACGGCTATAGAAGTCTTTTTTAAATTTTGATTATGTCTTCTTTTTTTGATTTACAACATACGGATTTGCATAGCAACGCTCGTGCGGGCGTGATTCATACCGACCATGGCGACATTCAAACGCCCATTTTTATGCCTGTGGGGACAGTTGGGACGGTGAAAGGCATTCACGTTCGCGATTTGGAAGAAGACATTCACGCACAGATTATTTTAGGCAACACCTATCACCTTTTTTTGCGTCCGGGCATTGACATTTTGCAGCAAGTGGGGGGATTGCATCGTTTTGAGAATTGGAATCATCCGATTTTGACCGATTCGGGGGGCTTTCAGGTCTTTTCGCTTGCCGATATTCGCAAGATGAATGACGATGGTGTGGAGTTTTCGTGCCATTTGGACGGTCGGAAATTGCTTTTTACCCCTGAAAAAGTGATGGACATTGAGCGAAGCATTGGAGCAGATATAATGATGGCTTTTGACGAGTGTTGCCCCGGACAAGCCGACGAAAAATATGCCAAAGAGAGCTTAGACCGCACCAACCGTTGGCTGGATAGATGTATTGAGCGGTTTGATAGCACCGAAGATTTGTACGGTTATAAGCAGCATTTATTCCCTATTGTGCAAGGGTGCGTCTATAAAAACCTTCGCGAAGATGCCTCTAAACGGTTGCGTGATTTAGACCGTGACGGGTATGCGATTGGTGGTTTGGCAGTGGGCGAGCCAACCGAAAAAATGTATGAAATGATTGAAATAGTGAACGCTATTTTACCACAAAATAAACCCCGCTATTTGATGGGCGTAGGCACACCCGCGAACATCTTGGAAGGCATTGAGCGAGGCGTGGATATGTTCGATTGTGTCATGCCAACTCGCAACGGTCGCAACGGAATGATGTTCACCAGCAACGGCATCATCAACATGCGGAACAAAAAATGGGAAAATGATTTCAGCGAATTAGACCCGTGTGGCACTTCGTTTGTGGATAAAACCTACTCCAAAGCGTATGTACGACACCTCATTCACGCCCAAGAGATGTTAGGGTTGCAGATTTTGAGCCAACATAACCTCGCTTTTTACCTTTGGTTGGTCAATCAGGCTCGCGAACATATCCTGCAAGACGATTATGTAACGTGGAAGAAAAATATATTACCGCAACTTTCGCAACGGTTGTAAATGAAAAAGATTGATTTATACATAATTAAGAAATTTTTGGGAACGTTCTTTTTTTCCATCGTTCTTATTTTGAGTATCGCCATCGTGTTTGACATCACCGAGCACATGGACGATTTTTTTGAAACGCAAGTGTCGCTAAAAGAAATCATCACAGACTATTATATCCCGTTTATTCCCTACTATATGAATATGTTTAGCCAATTATTCATATTCATTGCCGTGATTTTTTTCACGAGTAAAATGGCGAGTAATAGTGAGATTATTGCGATTTTAGCGGGTGGAGTGAGTTATCGGCGTTTTGTGCTACCGTATATGATTTCGGCCACAATCCTGTTTTTGTTGTGTTTTATTTTAGGGGGGTATGTTATCCCGCACGCAACAGCCAAAATGCTCCGCTTTACAGACACATATATTCACAAATTTACAAGCGAAAATGCCCATAATATCCATCTGATGGTGGAACCCAACACGATTTTATACATCGAATCGTTCCGCAAAGACCAAAAGATGGGTTATCGAGCTTCATTTGAAACGTTCGAAGATAAAACACTCAAAGAACGAATCATCGCAGAACGCATTTATTACGTGGAAGATTACCATTGGTACTTTGAGCGATACACCAAACGAACCTTTGAAGGGCTCAAAGAGGCTTTGGAACGCGGGGAACGCTTGGATACAACCATCCATATTTACCCTAACGAGCTTTTTATTACGCAAGAGATGGCTCAACAGATGAACAATCACGAGTTGTACCAATACCTCAAAACGCAACGGTTGCGTGGTGCAGGTAGTTTGGAGGCGTTTGAAACCGAATGGTGGAAGCGTTGGGCAAACCCTGTGGGGGCGTTTATCATGACGCTTTTGGGCGTTACGTTGAGCAGCAAAAAACAGCGTGGTGGAACGGGCAAAAACTTAGGAATCGGCATCGTCCTTTCCGCTATTTACATACTTTTCTCCACCGTGAGCACCAGTTTTTCGGTAGGTGGTTTGATGAGTTCATTTACGGCCGTTTGGTTGCCCAATTTCCTTTTCCTCGCTATCTCAATCGCTCTCTATCGCAAAGTGAGCCGGTAATTTTTACGGCTGTTGTTGTTTTTTTACTGTTTGTTGTAATTTCAACTTTGCAGGCGAATAACGAGAATCAGATTCTAAAGTGATGGTAATAGAAAAAGTTTCCTCGTCTTTATTGTCAGGAAGAGGTTGAATTTGATACAAAACGGGAATGGTACCGTAATTAAATCCAGGTTTAAATTTTAAATTATATTTTTGGGCGTCTGTATCAATGGATAAACATGCTTTGCCAACTGATTCTGGGTCTTTCCATTTCAATTTTTGACTATCCTCACGATACTTTAATTTTACAACATTAGAATCACTTACTTCAACTTTCAAAGAAATCAAATCATTTGTGAAAGCATTAAAACCAAGCGAAAAATAAATATCTTCTGAACTCGTTCCATCTGAAATAATAGGGTCAATTGTCCAAGCATAAGCATCTGTAGTTGGGGTTACATCTAAGGTGTCTGCCTCTTGGTCGGCTTCATTATCACTTTTTGTCTTAATTTCACCATTATCTATTTTATACTTCAAAAAATACGAAGTAGAAATTTGCGGTGTATATTCGTTCTTTGAATCTATGTTACAAGAAGTCAAAAATGTCACTGCAATAACAGCCAAAATCGTAATATAATTTTTCATAATTTATTGTTTTATAGTGTTTTAGTGCGACATAAAGGACTCGAACCTTCACTCTTTCGAACTAGATCCTAAGTCTAGCGCGTCTACCAATTTCGCCAATGTCGCAATTATTATTTTATCAAAAATCCCTTGTTGTTTGGGTGCATCGTCGAATCAACGGTCATCGGTGTGATGCTAATTTTGTGATGATTAACAGCCCACTCGTCTGTGTCGGTTTGGTCGGGTTCAGCATTGACAAACTCACCCACCAACATATACATCTCGTTGCCTTTTTCGTTCTGATAGAGGTCTAATTCCTTCGTCCACCACCCTTTGCATTGCCGCGTATATTGTATGCCTTCAATCTTGCCAATAGGTGCATTGATGTTGTAAAAACAGCCGTAGGGTCGCTCTTTTTGGCTTAACTCCTTCACCAAGTCGGGTATAAAAGGTGCAAAATCCGAAAAATCCGCCTCCAAACTATGGTCGCACAACGAAAAACCGATTCCCAAAATATCATGCTCTGCTCCCACTCTGCAAATCCCTAACGTACCCGAATAAACCGAATTGATAGAGGTGTTGCTGCCGTGATTGATGCCACTTGCGATTAAGTCTGGTCTGCAATTTTTCCTCGCATAAATGGTATTCAATGCCAATTTGACACAATCGCTCGGCGTGCCATTTGTGAGGTATACGTCCACGTCCAAATCCTCAAAGACTCGCCCCAAACTACGCAATTGCAACGGTTTACCAATCGTCAAACTTGCTCCTGCCCCACTGCGAGGTCCTTCGGGTGCCACCACATCTATATGCCCCAACGGTGCCAAAGCCTTTATCAAAGCCATTATGCCACCCATTCCCCATCCATCATCATTCGAAACTAATATATTCATGTGCTTCTATCTTCTTTTTTACGACAATTTTTATACCATTTTTTTGACCTTATCCATAATCATCGTGGCTAAATTCTCCGCTTCTTGGGGTGTTTGAGCCTCCGAGATGACCCGTATGATGGGTTCGGTGTTGGATTTACGCAAATGCACCCAACCTTGTTCAAAGTCAATTTTTACACCATCAACATCGTTGATTTTCTCGTTTTTGTACGCTTCTTTGATGGTTGCAAGGAGCGAATCCACGTTTATGGCAGGCGTTAATTCGATTTTATTTTTGGAGTTGTAATAATTCGGATAGGTCTTCCGCAACTCGCTCACCTTGCATTTTTTCGCTGCCAACTGCGAAAGGAAAAGCCCAATCCCCACCAAAGCGTCTCGCCCGTAGTGACTTTCGGGATAAATCACCCCACCGTTGCCTTCTCCACCGATAATCGCCTTCGTGCGTTTCATCTCAGCCACCACGTTCACCTCACCCACTGCACTCGCCGTGTAATGTCCGCTGTGTCGTTTGGTGATGTCGCTCAAAGCCCGTGTTGATGACAGATTGCTCACCGTGTCGCCTGGCGTGTGGCTCAACACGTAATCCGCAACGCTCACCAAAGTATATTCCTCACCAAACATATCGCCATTTTCGCACACAATCACCAACCTGTCCACGTCTGGGTCAACCACAAAGCCCACATCTGCCTTATGTTCGCGTAAATAGGTGCTGATTTGGGTTATGTTTTGCGGAAGCGGCTCAGGGTTATGCGGAAAATGCCCATCGGGTGTGCAATTCAACTCCACCACATTGTTCACTCCCAACGCCCGCAACAGAGCAGGAATAGCGATGCCTCCTACCGAGTTAACCGCATCAATCGCCACCGTAAAATTGGCTTGGGCAATCGCGTCCGTATCCACCAACTGCAAGTTACGCACATTAGCAATATGGTAAGGCAGGTAGTCTTTGTAGGTTACTTTGCCCAGATTATCCACCTCGGCAAACACAAAATCCTCCGCTTCGGCAATCGCCAACACCTCTTGTCCCTCTTGTGCGTTCAAAAACTCGCCTTTCTCGTTCAACAGTTTCAGAGCATTCCACTCTTTGGGGTTATGGCTTGCGGTCAGAATGATACCACCTGCTGCTTGCTCGCCTGCAACAGCCAAACATGTCGTAGGAGTAGTTGCCAAGCCGATATTGACCACATTGTAACCCATGCCAATCAGCGTTCCCGTTACCAATGTATCCAACATCTCGCCCGAGATACGTGCATCACGCCCCACTACCAACGTCTTATTGTTGGGCAAATTTTTCTGCCTTTGGGTCGCATACGCACACACAAACCGCACTATATCCAACGGATTAAGCCCTTCTCCCACGCGTCCACCGATGGTGCCACGGATGCCCGAAATACTCTTTACGATTGCCATATATCAAAAATTAACCGTGCAAAGGTAATAAAAAAATGAAAATTGTTGCTATTTTTTTGCAGACATTTTTTGTTTTTTCAAAATAAATTGTACTTTCGCAATTGTAAAATGCAGTTTGCAAAATTAACACACAAAAAATGACGGGATTAACAGATGATATTCTAAGCAATAGTGCCGAAAAAGAGCTTAATTTGTTGAATATCAATGCTTTATACCCCATCCCGCGCAACTCGTTGATTTTCAGTCGTTTAAGCAAGATTTTTTCAGCAAAGTATTTACTTTGTTGTGTTTTTGGTGTGTCCATCGTCTTGGGAGCGTTGGCACATTATTACTATGGTTGATACGGCAAAAACTGCAAAACTGAAATAGCAAAAAATAAAAAATAATAATACTTAAATACTTATGATTATGAGAAAACACATTCTTGTTCTACTGATGCTCTTGTTGCCGTGCGTTTTGATGGCACAAATCAAGGGCGTAGTATTGGACGAATCGGGCGAACCGATTATCGGTGCTTCGGTGGTTGTTGTGGGTACCAATCAAGGCACAATAACCGACTTTGATGGACAATTTGTCATTGAAAACGCACCGAGTAACGCGACCATTGAGGTTACGTATTTGGGCTATCTTCCACAACAGTTGTCAGCAACGGCTTCGATGACTATCACGCTTCGCGAAGACGTACAAAGCCTTGAAGACGTGGTTGTGGTGGGTTATGGTGCTGCAAAAATCAAGGATTTGACTTCGCCGATTGAGTTGGTGAAAGGCGATGCGTTGGTTTCTATCCCCAGTTCTAACCCGATGGCTGCTCTGCAAGGTAAGGTTTCGGGTGTGAATATCGTCAACTCGGGTGTGCCGGGTGCGGGTCCAACGGTGCAAATTCGTGGTATTGGCTCATTTAGCAATAACACGCCTTTGTACGTCGTAGATGGTATGTTTTACGACAACATCAACTTCCTCAACAATAGCGATATTGAGGAGATGTCAATTATGAAAGACGCTTCAGCAGCGGCTATTTATGGTGTACGTGCTGCTAACGGCGTGGTGATTATCACGACCTAACGAGGTAAACAAAATCAACGTGCCGACATCACGTATGACGGTTATGTGGGTGTGCAAACCGTAAGTAACCTCATCCCGATGACCTCTTCCAGCCAATATGCCACAATGCTTATGGAAGCGGATCCTACTACTTATATGGATATGCTCAACAACTCAATGAATTCGTATGGTGGTAGTTACGATGCTGCAACGGGGCGTTATCATCTTGCTCAAAACACCGATTGGTACAAAGAATTACTTCGTCCTGCCTTGATTACGAACCATAGTATCAATATCAATGGTGGTAACGACAAAGCAACGTATGGTGTGGGTGGAAGTTACCTCTACCAGAATGGTATTATGAACACCGACAACGGCTATAATCGTTTGAACTTCCGCAGTAACGTGGAATATAAGGCGTTTAAGTGGTTGACGGTTGGTTTTAATGGTATTTTTGTGCAAAGCGAACAACAACTGACTAACAATGCGGCTTGGCAACAGGCGTATAATATGCCAGGAATCTTCCCCGTTTATGACCCTGCTACTGCCGATAAGTACACAGATGGCTATGCTTCACCCAATACACTCGGATTGACCAATAACTTCTATAATCCTGTGGCAACGGCGAAGTTATACGATAGTCGCAACAAAAACAATCAGGTGATGGCAAATGTGTACGCACAGTTTAATATCTTGCCCGAAAAACTATCCTTGCGTACTTCGTACAACTACGACTATACAGGTATGCGTGCCACAGTGTATATACCCGAATATAATATTGGTACGGCACAAATTAATCCGACTTCAAACTTGACCAAGAGCACCACGTCCTACAATAATTGGATTTGGGATAACACGCTCACGTACAGCGACACGTGGGGCAAAAGTTCGTTGAAAGTGATGCTCGGTTTGAGTACACGTGAGGAAAGCAACTACTATTTGGGGGGCGTTGCACAAGAAGTACCCGATGGCAAAGATAGTTATCAGTACATTTCGTTGGGTAACTCGCAAGGTCGCACAGTGGGCGATGATGGTTTCCGCTATCGTGCTTTGTCGTATTTTGGACGGTTGAATTATTCGTTTGATGACCGCTATACGTTGATGCTCACGCTTCGTCGCGATGGTAGCAGTAAATACAACGACAAATGGGGAACGTTCCCTTCGGTGGGTGCTGCTTGGACGCTGACGAACGAGAGTTGGCTCAAAGGTTTAGAAAACTTGAACTACCTCAAATTGCGTGCAAGTTGGGGTATGTTGGGTAACGACAAAATCGGTGCAAGTTATGGCACAACGAGTAGTAGTATAGCAACGGCAGTTTTTGGTACCAATACGGCTTTGAGTGGTTTTATCAATTCCAGTAATTTCTCGTGGCTCAGTTGGGAAAAAGTGAACGAAACCAATGTGGGTGTGAACTTCGCCTTGCTCAAAAGTCGTTTGACGGGTGATATTGACTGGTATTATCGTTTGACGCAAAATGCGGTTATTTCTGTTCCTATTCCTATGCAAAACGAAACCGTAGCGGGTAACTGGGGCGAAATACTCAATACAGGTGTTGATGTAAACCTGAATTGGGAACATAAAATCAACAAAGATTGGACGTATTTTGTAGGTGGTAACTTGTCGTGGTTGCACAACGAAGTGAAGAGTTTGCGAGACAATTTGCAGATGATAAAAAGCGGTAAAACCGTGCAAAGAGTCGGCGAAAAAATGAATAGTTACTACGGCTTAAAAGTGATTGGCATTTATCAAACCGATGAAGAATGTGCTTCTGACCCAATAGCTGTGGCAAATAATTTGGTGCCAGGCGATTTCAAATACGAAGATGTTAATGGTGATAAGGTGATTGACGAAGCCGATAAGCAAATTCTTGGCTCGTATGTACCTGATTTGACCTATGGTGCCAATTTAGGATTCCGTTGGCGTGGTATGGATTTAACCGTAGTGTTGACGGGTTCGGTTGGTGGTGAGATTTGGAACCGAAAACGTGCTTTACGTTATGCTTCTCAAACTTACAATTTTGACCTTGACCAATACGAGAAACGTTGGCATGGTGCAGGAACATCTAACACAGATCCTTCAGCAGCAGGTTTGATGAAGAGTTGGAATATCGGTGATAGCAAAAATGCAAGTTATTTCGTAGAAAGTGCAAACTATTTCCGTATTCAAAACATTACATTGGGTTACACATTCACCAATGTGGGTGCAGGCGAATATAAAATGCCAAGCATACGCTTGAGTTTGAGTGCAGAAAAACCGTTTACGGCTTTCAAAGCACATTCGATGACGCCAGAGATAAGCGATGTAGAAGGTTGGGATACCGAAGTTTATCCACTTACTTCTACGTGGTCATTTGCAGTACAACTTAAATTTTAACCATATAACATGATTGTGATTATGAAAAAGATATATTTTATCCTACTTGTGTTGTGTTTCACAACGGCATGTAATTTCTTGGAGATAGATACCGAGAATAAACTCGCCACTTCCGACGTTGATTATTCTCAAACGGCAAATATGTATCAGCCTGTTATTGGTGCGTACGCTCAACTGCGTTCTGGTATGCACTGGGCTTGTAATATGATTTGGATAGGACGCGATGACGATATGAATTCGGGACGTACCGACGATCAAGGCGATGCTCTCTTATTCGGTTATAGAGGTGGGTATCAATATTCCAATGCCTTTTGGGCACTAAATGAAGTATGGTTTCAATCCTATTCAATCATTCGTGTTTGTAACTCTACACAACTGGCGTTGGACGAATACGGGAAATATCTATCGGAAGGTTCCGCTGATTATGCAAAATATCTGAGTTATAAAGGCGAAGTAACCACTATTAAGGCGTGGGCATATTATATGATGGCAACGACTTTTGGGGCTTGTGTGATTTTAACCGATAATTCACAAACGGATTTTGTACGTTCTACACGCGAACACGTGATAGAGTATGCGTTGAAAGAACTTGATGCCGTTATCCCAAATATGGAACGTAAACGACCTAATCAAATGGAACATAAAGGTGCTGTAACTGCTTTTACGGCAGAGGCTTTAGCGGCTCGATTTGCTTTGTTGCAGGGCGATTATAAGAAGGTAGAAGAGTACACAGACGACATCATTACAAATGGTGGTTTTGCGTTGTATGATGATTACTATAATTTGTTCAAAATTCCAGGTAAATTATGCGATGAAAGCCTTATGGAAGTGCAAGTAACCGACCTTGGCAATGCAACGGGCGATTATTATGGTGTTGATCAATGGTTTAACTTCCAAGGAGCAGGTCTCAAAGGTACGGTTGATGGGAACGAAGTGTCAATAGGTGGTTGGACTTTTATGCGGTATAATCCTGCCTTTGTTCAGTGGGCAAAAGATAGAGGCGAGAGTGTGCGTTTAGAAACGAGTTTCTTAGTCGGAGGTGAAACAACAAAAGAAGGTTGGACGATTGAAGGTTCTGCTATCTGGAACGGCAAAGCATACATTCCTTACGAGCAAATGACGCCAGGTAATACCGAATATGGACGCAACAACAATGTTCGCCTGATTCGTTATGCCGAAGTGTTGCTGATGAATGCCGAAGCCAAAGTACGCCAAGGAAAAAGCGGTGATGCAAGTTTCAACTTAGTGCGTACGCGTGCAAAAATGACTGAAGTAACGGGCGTAACGGTGGAACAAATCCTTGATGAACGCCGTATGGAGTTATGTTCCGAGTGGGGTTTGCGTTATACCGACCTCGTTCGCACAAACAAGGCTGCCGAGGTACTGAATAATCCAGCATTGGTGCGAGACTTTGGTACTGGCGATTGGACGCCCGAAAAAGCGTATTGGCCTGTGCCAGGTCCACAGTTGGCAAATATAGCGGATTTGGCACTTGACCCTAAATAATGAACGTATGGGCTTCAAGAAATCTCTTTTATACGTTCTGGGGTGTGTTTGGTTGTTGTGTGCTTGCCAGCAGTCGCCTTCGACCA
>JAEELX010000066.1 GCA_016282955.1 Paludibacteraceae bacterium
ACAAAAAGCACCTCCCAAGATGAATTTCGGTTGCTTGTAACGCTCGTTATACTTCAAAAACAATTCTTCCACCTCGTTTTGCCGTTTGTAGGCGTGGTCGGTGCGAGGCAAAGAGGCTAAACAATCTTCACAAATCGGTTCCTCAAAGGTGGTTACAACTTGACGACAATGCGGACAAACCGCTGGAAACAGTAAATCCAACAGCCCTTGTCCCGCATAACGCAAAAGAAATTTTATCCTTTCAACCACGCAACGATATTTTTTCGTTTTTCTATGATAGTAGCGATAATGATTCCTAATAACCAACCCAAAATTAACCCTACCACAGTGCATTTAATGCGACCATTGATGGCTTTGGATTGAATCACAAAGTGGTCCACAAGTTGCACGGGAGCCGAACAATTCGCGATTTTTTTCTCAATTTTAGTCAGCCAATCAAAGTGCCATTGTAAATCTTTTCCGATGATTTGCACTTGTACACCTTGCATCTCTTTGTAATCGCCTTCTTGTTTGGTGATAATCTGCTTGATGACTGAATTTTTGACGTTTTCGCCACTGTATAATTCGGCACTCAATGCCTGCAATTTTTCAATTTGGTCTTTACACAGATTTTTTTCATTATTGAGGTTCTCACGAAAACTGTTGAAAGCCTGCATACAAGCGGGTTGCGAATTAAAATAATTCAAAATAGCCTTTTCGATATTGGGAACATTTTCTAAATCTTTGGTTCTAAATTGTAGGGCAACACGGTCGGACATAGTGGCATAAAGCGTATCGGTTTTGTCGGTTGAATTTTTGTAATCAATATAGTCAGGTGTGCCGTCTTTGAGAACATCAATGACGTAAAAATACTTAAATTTCGACAGTTTTTTAGCTTCTTGTTCGCTGATTTTCAACAAATTAACCAAATTTTGTTCTTTGCTCAGTTGGTCGGTCAAGTCGTTTTGCAGAGCCGAATACAGTTGCACGGCTTTGTCCAACGAAACCCCATTTAGCAAGGCAACTGCTTCCACTTTATACTTGCGATTTTCTCTGCGAGAGTAATACAAACCCGCTCCAACCCCAAGCAAAACAATAAGCAGAACTAACGCCCAGTGCCGATACGAGATTCGCATCACATACGCAAATGCAGCCGCAACGCCCCTTCCAAAGGCTTTGCAAAAGTCGCCTATCCGTTCACAAAGATAAAAAAAGTCCCTTTCTTCTGCTGGTATTCTGTTTTCGTCTTGCATAAATTATCTTTCTTTTCGTCCTCGCCTCCATTCGGCACCATCTTCATCGCGTTCTTCAAAGGACGATGGAGTGAATATAATCACGTTTTCATCTTGGTCGGTTGTGGGTGCTTGTTCTACCACACGGGCTTCGGACGTAGGTTGTGCGTGTTGGATTGGTGAAACAGATGGTCGTTCGGGTTGCACTTCTGGTTCAACAGGCGTATTTTCGGGTTGTGAAACGATTATGGGTTGTGAATCGCCCCAATTTAATATCTCACCATTATCAAAAACATAACTTTCGTAACCCGTAGCCACAATTGTGATTTCTACATCCTCGCCCATAGACTCGTCTGGACGCATTCCCCATTGAATTTCCACACTATCATCTCCGATTTTTTTGAGCAAATCACCCAACTCATCCAACTCCTTTTTGCGTAACGAATTTTCGGTGGACGAATTGATTTGCAACAAAATACGTTTAGCACCGCGAATTTCCGTGTCATTGACCACAGGCGAATCCAGTGCATTTTCAAACGCTTGTGTTACGCGATTTTCGCCGTGGGCTTTTCCTGTACCAATAATCGTAACCTTCCCATTGGTGAGTGTGTTTTTAACATCGGCAAAGTCTGTATTGACTTTTGAGGAAATCGTAATAATTTCCACAATGGATTTGGTGATTGAAGCCACTACTTCGTCCATCTTGACGAATGCTTCAAAAAAGTTTACATCAGGGGCTATTTTTTCATTATTGATAACAATCAACGAATCCAAATGGCTCACTAAATTACGTATTCCCGTAATTGCTTTCGCCATCTTCACTTTCCCCTCAAAATTATACGGAGTCGTAACAATTCCCACAGTCAAGATGCCTATTTCTTGTGCAATTTCTGCCACAAGTGGTGAAGCACCCGTTCCTGTTCCACCACCCATTCCTGCTAATAAAAACAGCATTTGTGTACCATCGGATAACGCCGCTTTGATGGCTTCTTTGGATTCTTGGGCGTATTGTTTTGCGATATTAGGTTTCCCGCCCGCTCCGTCTCCAGAGCCCAATTGCAACTTTTCAGGCACGGGCGATTTACTGAGCGATTGCCTATCTGTATTACATACCAACATACTCGCATTGGCAATTCCCATTTTATACAAGAAATTAGCGGAATTACAGCCACCACCACCAACGCCCATTACTTTGACAATTGGTTTTTCTGTATTTTGTGCTACAGGTATCGTAATTAGTTCGTCTTCCATATATTAAGTTGATTCAAAAAGTTCATCTAAAAAATTCATTACTTTTCCACCAAACTTCTTTTTGCTTTCCGTTTGATGTTCTTTGTGGTAATCAAAAGCGATTGCTAACGTACCTATTAACGAAGCATATTTTGGCAAACAATACTTATCTTGTGAGCGAGCAGCATCTAACCAACAAGCATGGGAGCCACGCAAAATCGCAATATCCGTTTTTTGAGCCACATAGTCAATTAAGCCATTCAATAAAGCACCACCCCCTGTTACATAGATTTTTTTAATGTCTTCTAAAGGCTGGCTTGCTTCGCTGAAAATACTATCAAATAGGTCATCTATCTTGCTTCGAGTAATATCATTCAGTTCGTCAGAAGAAATACGCACAACTTGATTTTCTTTATTCGTGGGGACTTGATACGTTACTTTTTTCTGCATTTTACAAGAAGCATACTGCATTTTGAGGCTTTCGGCAGTTGCAAACGGGATGTCGTATTTCATAAATTCTTTCGTTATGTCATCGCCTCCTTGTAAAAAGGTTTTGTTGTACGTAAATTCGTCGTTTTTGAACACTGTCAGTGTAGTCGTTTGAGCCCCCAGATCCAAGATAGCACAACCTTCTTCTTTATCTTCGTTCGCTAAAACCGTAAAGAGTGCATCGGGACGTGCAAAAAAACTCTCGATTTCCAAGTTGGCTTGTTGTATACTTTCTTGAATCTTATATTTTAAATCCCGTCCCCCCACAAAAACGTTGTACATAACACGAATAATAGAATTGCACATTTGTTTTTTGGTAGGCGGATAGGTCTGTTCACGGTCGTCTATGATATACTTGGATGGATAAACCCCTAAAACAGCCACAGATGGGTTTTTTAGATTATTCTCCACGTTTTTGATGACCTCCTTATCCATTTCATCCAAAAGAGCCTGTTTTATTACCGTGGGCTTAGTAAATTCACGCTTCGTAGAGATATTTTTTATTTCCATTTTTTTGCCACCAAGACAAACAAAAACGTTTTGGAAACCTTTGTCCAATCGCAATTTTTGAGTAAGTTTATCTACCATTTCTTTGATGTACATACTCACATAAGAAGGCTTTAAGACAACGCCCTGCTGTACGTCTATAACACGTTTACTTTCTTCATATCCCAACACACAAAGCGTGTCATTGTCTACTCGCTCCGCTACCATCGCCTTCACGGAAGAACTCCCAATGTCAATTGCTAAAAGTGGTAATGTTGTGTTTTCTTTCATTCTTTTATAGTTTTAGTTTGGTTTATTTTCTACAAATTACTTGTCCGCCAAAGCGTAAATCTATCTCGCGGAACTGATTGATATTGTCATTTTCGTTTTTACTCAACAGCACTTGCATTTTGTGCATTCGTGTATCATAATCTTTTATTTCGCCTAAGATAATAACGGGCGTAATTTTCTGCAACTGCAACTCCACATAGGTTTCGTTCACTATGATGATTTGACTCACTTTATCTCGCCAGTATTTATCCTCTTGCAACCAATGCACCAAATCAAACACCTCGTTCAGCACAAAATCCTCGCTCATCCGTCCACTCACATGAATAAAATTAACGTTATCACTGCTACGATACGGAATGATTTTGCGATTTTCATCCACAAAATAGTGTGCTTGTTTCGTCTTCACCTCCATAATTGGATTGCGTTGCCAAATGTTGATAACCACCTCTCCACCCGTCATTTTATAGCATTCAACCTCGCCAATCATCATGTCTTCGTTCCGCAAAACATCTTCTATCTCCTCGCAATTGATTTTCGAAAACGACTTGTCCAAAGGATATAACTCGTTTTTTTTCAAGCAGTTTTCTATGCCTTTCACCGTAATCAAACCCAACTTATAGTCGTCTGTTATTTTGATTACAACGTTTTTGCAAACATCATCACGCTTATGTTTCATGGCAATCACACCACCCACAATCGTGATAATCACGAAAACGATACTACTTATTGCGATAACTTTAACTTTCATCTTACGCTTAATCCTTGCAAAGTTACGAAAAAATACCAAAAACAAAGAAAAATTTTGCCAATAAAAAAACAACTTGTATCTTCGTGCCGTTGTTCTGTGTTAAATGTTTTTTATTGTCCAATGGTATAAAGGCTATTACGTCAGATTTTGGTTCTGAAAATCTTGGTTCAATTCCAGGTTGGACAACATGACGAAGAGGAACGAAGGTTTCTCTTTTTTGTCAGGTGTGATGGGATATGGGTAGCGTCACCGAATATAGTTTTTCTACCCTATTATTGAGTAACACAAATAATTTAATGAAAACATTTCAATTGAATGGAGAGTTGCGTTCCGAGCACGGAAAAAAAGCAACAAAAAGCGTTCGCAAAGGCGAATTAGTGCCTTGTAACCTCTATGGTTTGGGCGAAAATGTACTTTTCACGGTTTTGGAAAAAGATGCACAAAAATTGATTTACTCGCCCGACACGTCTGTGGTTGAGTTGACGATTGGCAAAAAAAGCAAAAAAGCCGTAGTAAAAGAATGCCAATTTCACCCCGTTACAGACCGAATTATACACTTGGACTTCTTGGAAGTGAACGAGAAAAAGCCTGTTACAGTGGAAATTCCTGTGAAACTGCAAGGACACGCAGAAGGTGTGAAGTTAGGTGGTAAATTGAGCTTGGAAAAACGGAAACTCAAAGTGAAAGGCGTTTATACCGCAATCCCTGAACGTATAGAAATAGACGTTACGGAGTTGGGTATCGGCAAAAAAATCACTGTGGGAGACATTCAAATCAAAGGTTTGGAGTTGATGAACCCAAAAGATGTGTGTGTGGCACAAGTGAAAGCAACACGTGCTTCGTCTTCTGCTGCAGCCGCAACAACGAGTGCTGAATAATAAAAGTATAAAGCGATGAATAAAGTTAATTGTGTTAAAAACATCGCTATTATAGCGGATTTTATCGTTTCTATTGTCGCATCAGCGTTACAAAACTCAAAACCAAGTTTGTCGGGTATTTTGTTTGGAGCGTCTGCAGTGATATTGTTCGTTGCAGTTGTGTGCGTTGTAATAGAATGGATAAAAGGTTGTAAAAAGTAATTTTTCAAAAGTGAAAGATGAAATATCTGATTTGTGGTTTAGGGAATATCGGTGATGAGTATCGAGACACCCGACACAATGTGGGGTTCTTAATGTTGGACGCTTTCGCACAGGCGTCCAATGTTGTCTTTGAGGATAAACGATTCGGATTTGTTGGACGCACAAGGGTCAAGAATGCCGAAATTATCCTCCTCAAACCCTCCACTTTTATGAATTTGAGTGGCAATGCGGTGCGTTATTGGTTGCAAGCCGAAAAAATCCCCATTGAAAACCTGCTTGTCTTGGTTGACGATTTGAATTTACCATTCGGAACGTTGCGTTTGCGGCTACAAGGAAGTAACGGAGGGCATAACGGACTCGGACATATTCAGCAAGTTTTGGGAACACCAGCGTATGCACGGTTGCGATTAGGCATTGGGAATGATTATCAAAAAGGGACGCAAATTAACTTTGTTTTGGGTACTTGGACACCCGAAGAAAAACAGATTTGGGACGAAAAAGCACAAACAGTCCGCGAAATGATTGTTTCGTTTTGTTTGCAGGGAGGTGAACGGACGATGACCCTTTTTAATACACGTCATGGAGGTCAGAATTGATAAATATCTGTTCGCCATGCGGCTTTATAAAACGCGTGCCATTGCGACCGAAGCGTGCAAAAAAGGGCGAATCAAAATGGACAACCAAGAAGTTAAACCTTCCCGTATTTTGCACGTGGGAGATACTTTCTCGGTACGCAAAGGAGCCATCACCCGCACCTACAAAATTCTGCAAC
>JAEELX010000067.1 GCA_016282955.1 Paludibacteraceae bacterium
ACGAAACTCATACTCATCCTGTCGCACCCCGTGTTGGTGCGTGTATTGAAATTCGCTGAGAAGTTTGTGGCTGTTGGCGCCGCAATGAGTCGCACCCCGTGTGGGTGCGTGGATTGAAACCTACTATATACCGCAGGCGAGACACCTGCGTACCGTCGCACCCCGTGTGGGTGCGTGGATTGAAACAAGCATGCGAAGTGAACCTAACATTTGCAAAAACGACTATATAATGCCTTGATTATTGATAGTTCATCCTATATTTTCAATTTATCCGAACAAATACCCATTATCTGTATTGCCTACATTTAGTGCAGTATTTCGTAGCTTTTATCGGTATAAAAAATAATAACCTGCTCAATGGTGCGTTGGGTCGTTTTTTTGTCTGCAGAAGGCGTTAGAGGGGCAATTTGCTGAACTTCTTTTTCCTCCATAGCTGGCTCAACACGCATTTGTTCCTTCATTTGTGGCGTATAAAAACTCTCTTTGGGCTCCATAGGGCTATTTTCGGGCTGCAAAGGCAATTCGGGCATTTGTGGCTGCATCGCCCTTGGTTCTTCAAATAGACGGTTGGGATACGAAGGCTGAGCAGACGTAGAAGGCATTTGCGACTGAGATGGCGTGGAATACATCTCGCCTTTCCCCAAAATAAGCCAATCGCTATTGAGAGTAGGGAAGCGTCTCAGTATCCGCTGCATCACATCCAAACTCGGATTATTTCGGCCGGTCAATATATTCGACACCGTACTCGATTGTATGCCCACCGCTTCGGCGAAACTCTTGGCGTTCATGCCTTGCGTTTCAATCACCTGAACCATTCTCTCTTTTTCTGTCATAATTGTAAATTTTTGATAGTTTGAACTTTTCTTTTGCAAATGTATATTTTATTTTTCAAACACAAAATAAATTTTAATAAATGTGTATTTTATAGGTGATTTTATTTGTGATTTCATAAAGAATACAAACGTGAATTTAATACACAACAAGCAAGTTTCATAAAAATATATTATGATTATTTATATGCTTTCTAAACCTTACTGATTACTTGAATTAAAACATGTTAACTTATTAATAATCAATAAAATAACGATTGAATATATTTTATTTATATTGCCTTTTATTTTGATGTATTACTTTAATCATTTTACCCTTTATTATCACTTTAATTTATTTATCTAATTTATTGATATACATAAAATTATTTTATAATATACTTTGATTTCAACGGCATTTTATTTGTAAAATACACAGGAATAATTATGATGTTATTTATGAAAATTAATATAAAATAATTGTGAATTTTATTAAGACCTTAAAATTGAACAGCTATATATTTTTGTGAATTTTATAAAAACAATTTATTCGTGAATTAAAATACATATTTGCAAATTTGAATAATATTTTTTATGAATTATAATCTTGTAAACTTTTTCACAACTATTTTACTTTGTAATTAACAAGAACATTGTATTTTTGCAGAAACGATTTTGATGCACGATGAATAAACAAGTTTTACGGTTGGCTTTGCCGAGTATTTTGGCGAATATCACCATTCCTTTGGTGGGGTTGGTGGATACGGCTATTGTGGGGCATATCAGTGATGCGATTGCGATTGGTGGAATTGCGGTGGGGACGATGCTTTTTGATTTGCTGTACTGGAATTTCGGCTTTTTGCGTGTGGGAACGAGTGGGCTGACGGCACAAGCATACGGCGGAAATCAGATGCAGGAGTGTGTCAATATATTATTGAAAAGTCTGTTGATTGTGCTCTTTGGCGTGGCGATTATTTGGTCGTTGCAACGTGTATATATTGGACTGATTTTTCTCTTTGTGCCTTGCTCGCATGAGGTGGCCGATTTCGCCCGCAATTACTTTTTCATTCGTGTGTGGGCTGCTCCTGCAACGCTTTCTATCTTCACTTTCAAAGGTTGGTTTATCGGTATGCAAGACACGGTGAGTTCGATGATTGTGGATATTGTGGTCAATGTTGTGAATATCGTGGCGAGTTATTTTTTGGTAATTCACACTTCTATTGGTCTGTTGGGTGTGGCTCACGGAACGGTTATTGCACAGTATAGTGGATTATTGATGGCACTTGGAATCATTTTTGTGAAATATCGCCATTTGTTTTCGATGGAATCGGTCAAAGAGCTGTTTCACAATTTGGGTAGTTTTCGTCATTTGCTCTCTTTAAATACCAACTTATACGTCCGTTCGATTTGTTTTATTGTGATTTATGTGGGCTTCACGTCCATTGCTTCTAAGTACGGAAACGAGATTTTGGCGGTAAGCAATATCATTATGAAGTTGTTTATGTTTTTCTCGTTTTTCATTGATGGTTTTGCATACGCAGCAGAGGCTTTGGTGGGAAAATATATTGGTATGATTCGGCAAGAAACTGAGCAAAACGGAGCAATTTCACAATTGAAAACTGTGATAAAAATCGTTCTTTTGTGGTCGTTGGGCATTGGTTTATTTTTCACATTTGTTTTTGCCTTCAAAGGAATGAATTGTGTGGGCTTGATTACGACCGATATTGAGGTGCTTGAAACGGCTCGTGCGTATATTGGTTGGCTGGTAGTTATGCCGATTTTGTCCGCGTTTGCCTTTATGTGGGATGGGGTTTATATTGGTGCGACGGCTGGCAAACAGGTGCGTGATGCAATGCTGTATGCCGTGATAGGTTTTGTTGGGATTTATTTTGCTTTTCAGGAACAGTGGGGCGTTCAAGCGTTGTATTTAGCGTACATTGTTCATCTTTTTGTGCGTACGATTTATTTAAGTATTGTGTGGAATAAAACACTAAAAGCGACGATTGCGACACAATAAAATTAGAATGAATATGACAAATAAAGCGTTATATGTACTCGCAGGGTATGATGAGCAAACCGAAGCGGTTTTGTCGCTAAAAATCAACTAATTTCTGCTTTTTAATTGTGTATTACAACGTATAAATTATCATTCTACAAAAAAGTTTTGTAGTTCCTCAAAAAAATGTACCTTCGCACAATTTCTATAAAATTGTAAGTTACAATGAAAAAATTTTTAATCTCGCTTGCTTTTGCAGGCTTATTATGCAGTTGTGGAGGCAAAAAGGATGCTTTTTCTGCAATGGAAGATCCCAATTTTAAAATCTATTGTCAGCAATTTGACACAAATCAAGATGGAAAACTGTCTGCCGAAGAGTGTAATGTGGTAACAACAATTAACGTTTCAGGCAAAAAAGAGGAAAATGGCAATATAACCTCCTTAAAAGGCATTGAATTGTTTACTAATTTGGATACATTGAAGTGTTCGTATAACCAACTTACGACATTGGATTTGAGCAAAAATGCTACATTAGTATATTTGTCATGTGATGGCAATCAATTGACTACATTAGATGTATCTAAAAATCTTGCATTGAAAAGTTTACAATGCTCAGAAAACCAATTATCTATCGTAGATGTAAGCCAAAATTTGTCATTGGAAGAGTTGATTTGTAGTGAAAATTATTTGTCCTCATTGGATGTAAGTAGTAACGACAAATTGACTGTTCTAAAATGTGATAGTAACCAATTAGCAACCTTAGATTTGAGCAACAATATAGAATTGATAGACCTAAATTGCTCTAATAATCAACTATCCGCTTTAGACTTGAATAAAAATGAAAAATTAGCCGTTTTATATTGTTCGGATAATCAAATAGCATCTTTGGATGTGAGTAAAAATGTGGCATTGAAAGATTTTTCATGTGCAGCAGATACTATTCGTTTCGAAAATGGATTTACTATAATGTCTTCCAAAAAAACAGACTCTGAATAGGTCAAATTTCCCAAAAAAGCAAAATTTCCTACCATAACGTTGTATTGCATGTTGATTGTGCAGTACAACGTTGCTTATTCTTGCATAGGTCACAAAAAAGTTTTGTAGTTCCTCAAAAAAAATCTACCTTCGCACGAAGGAGCAGTTAAGTTTTTTTGAATGGAAAATATACGTAATTTTTGTATCATAGCACATATCGACCACGGCAAATCTACTTTGGCGGATAGGTTGCTTGAAATAACCAATACCGTTGAAAAAAAGGATATGGAGAATCAGGTGTTGGACGATATGGATTTGGAAAAAGAGCGGGGCATCACCATTAAAAGCCACGCTATTCAGATGAATTACCACTATGCTCCTACCACTTCGTCTGGGATTTCCGCTGGGAACTATGTGCTCAATTTGATTGACACGCCGGGACACGTCGATTTTTCGTATGAAGTGAGCCGAAGTATAGCCGCTTGCGAAGGGGCTTTGTTGGTTATTGACGCATCGCAAGGGGTGCAGGCACAGACCATCAGTAACTTGTATATGGCGTTGGAGCACGATTTGACGATTATTCCTGTGCTTAATAAATGTGATATGGATTCCGCTATGCCTGAGATGGTGGAGGACGAAATAATTGATTTGATTGGTTGCAAACGCGAGGAGATTCTGCGTTGTTCGGCAAAAACAGGCGATGGGGTAGAACAAATCCTGCAAGCCATTGTAGAGCGTATTCCTGCTCCCAAAGGCGATGTAAATGCTCCGTTGCAATGCTTGATTTTTGACTCGGTTTTCAATAGCTTTCGCGGTATTATTGCTTACTTTAAGGTTGTGAATGGCACGCTCCATACACGCGATGCGGTCAAGTTCTTCAATACGGGCAAAGAGTACGAAGCCGAAGAGATTGGCGTGCTTAAACTCAATATGCAACCCACCCAAGAGTTGTCTGCTGGCACGGTGGGGTACATTATTAGTGGGATAAAAAATAGTTCGGAGGTAAAGGTGGGCGACACGATTACGCACGTAAAGCGACCTTGCGAGAAATCGATTGAGGGTTTTGAGGAGGTTAAACCGATGGTTTTTGCGGGTGTGTATCCGATTGAGTCGTCTGAATACGAGAATTTGCGGAGCAGTCTGGAGAAACTGCAACTCAATGACGCTTCGTTGACGTTCACGCCTGAGTCGTCTGTGGCACTTGGTTTTGGCTTCCGATGTGGCTTTTTGGGCTTGCTGCACATGGAGATTATCCAAGAGCGTTTGGAGCGAGAGTTTGATATGGAGGTGATTACGACCGTACCGAACGTGAGTTATAATGTTTATACCAAAGACGGCAGCAAAACGGAGGTGCATAACCCTGCTGGGATGCCCGATTTGACGATTATTGACCATATCGAAGAGCCGTATATCCGTGCAAGTATCATCACCACTTCGACCTACATCGGCCCGATTATGACGCTTTGTTTGGACAAGCGAGGGGAATTGATTAAGCAAGAATTTATTTCGGGTAACCGTTTGGAGTTGCTTTTTGATATGCCGTTGGGCGAGATTGTGATTGATTTTTACGATAAACTTAAATCGATTTCGCGGGGATATGCTTCGTTTGATTGGCACCAAAATGGCTATCGCACTTCGAACCTAATTAAGTTGGATATTTTGTTGAACGGCGAGCCTGTGGATGCACTTTCGACACTTACGCATCGAGATAATGCAATGGATTTTGGTCGTCGTATGTGCGAAAAATTGAAGGAGTTGTTGCCTCGTCAACAGTTTGATATTGCGATTCAAGCAGCGATTGGGGCAAAAATTATTGCTCGCGAAACGGTTAAACAAGTGCGAAAAGACGTGCTTGCAAAGTGTTATGGAGGTGATGTGAGCCGTAAACGGAAGTTGCTCGAAAAACAGAAAAAAGGTAAGAAAAGAATGAAGCAAATAGGTAACGTAGAAGTACCTCAGAAGGCATTCTTGGCAGTGTTGAAATTAGATTAAAATTAATATAATTATGGAACAATTTGTACATAGTGCGTGGAGTTTAATACCCTTTGTGCTAATGTTGCTCACCATTGCGATAGGTCCTTTGGTGGC
>JAEELX010000068.1 GCA_016282955.1 Paludibacteraceae bacterium
TGAGGTGCAGGTTTTCCAACCAATTTGCCAAATCATCGATAGACATCTGCGAAAGCTGGACTATATTCGTACCGTTCACCAGCACATAAGTAGCTTCTTTCCGCAAACGACCGCCTCCACAATCGGGACAAACCGATTTGCCTTGAAAACGCGACAGCAAGAACAGATACTGTATTTTCTTTGTACGATGCTCTTGCAAAACCCTAAAAAAGTCATTTAACCCTTGAAAATACTCGTTCCCTCGCCATAATAATTGTTTTTGCTCGTTGGATAACTTGTAAAAAGGCGTATGAATCGGGAAATTAAATTTTGAAGCATTTTTAATCAGCTCTTCTTTCCACTGTTTAGTAGCCTCGCCACGCCAACACGCAATCGCATCTTCAAACACCGAAAGGGACTTATCAGGTATAACCAAATCCTCGTCGATGCCCTCAATCGTGCCAATGCCCTTGCAAGTAGGACACGCTCCCAACGGATTATTGAAGTCAAACAGATGTTCGGTGGGTTCAATAAAAGTGATGCCGTCGGCCTCAAAATCGGTCGAAAAGGGCACAATTTGTTCATTATTCAGCAGCAAAAAGCACTTCCCACTCCCTTCATAAAATGCAGTTTGAACCGAATCCATACAGCGATTCAACGTACTCTGTTCGCCATTTGCTACCACCCTATCCACCAACAAAAAAAGCGAATCTTTGTTCGTATTTTGTTGCGAATGCACCGAACTTATATCCACCACTTCGCAGTCCTTTTTCTGCAAATCATTCACCCGCACCAAACGACTGAATCCTTCGGCAATCCAAATACGCAGTTGCTCATCTAACGTTCGGCCGTTCAAAACGATAGGTGCAAGAAGCATAATTTTTGTTCCGAGAGGTTGCTGGGAAATGGCGTCCAAAACGTCTTTGATAGTATGTTTGCGGACTTCTATGCCACTTTTGGGAGAAAAGGTTTTTCCGACCCGTGCAAAAAGCAATTTAAGGTAAAAAAAAATCTCTGTAGAAGTGCCTACCGTAGAGCGTGCACTCCGCATTGCAACCTTTTGTTCAATGGCTATCGCAGGCGGAATACCCGTGATTTTTTCTACGTCGGGTTTTTGCATACGCCCCAGAAACTGCCGAGCGTATGCACTTAAACTCTCAACGTATCTTCGTTGTCCTTCGGCGTACAAAGTATCAAACGCCAGAGAGGATTTTCCACTACCACTTACCCCCGTAACAACCACTAATTTGTTACGTGGTATAGTGGCATTAACGTTCTTCAAATTATTCGTTTTTGCCCCAATAATATCAATAGAGGCATCAACCAATTAGTGAATACGTTTGTACTGTTCACACAAATCATCTACCAACTTTCTCACTTCTGGATTACTCAAATCCATCAATTCTGGGTCTAATTTGGGGATACGGATAGATGTTCCACGCAAAATTTTGTTAGGATTTTTGATCCTATCTTTGTTTGCTTCGTAAATAAACACCCAAAAATCTTTTTCGCCATTGTAGTATTTACGAGAAAGTTGTGCTAACCAAACGCCATATTGCAGACGTTCTGTCGCAATAAATTCAGTAAAATTACGATGATAAATATCGTAACCACTCGCGTTCGTACTGGGCGTTTCAACAATATCCTCAGCTTCTTCACTTTCCTCCACAAAGTCTTCTGTCAAATCGTCCGATTCAGCGATAACTTGTTCTGTAGCTTGATCCGATTTAAGCCATGCCTGTATTTTATCTTGGAAAAAGAAATAGGCAATCACAAGCAGTAAGGCAAAAATAATCACCACAATGAGAGCAATCACGCCCGCACTCATGCCACGTTTTTCTTCTTGCTCTTCAAAATTGTCTTCCATAGGTCCGTAACCTAAATTGTTATCATAATCACTCATTTTACGATGTTTTTGAGGGTTTATATTCTTATTTATTCGGTTATTTTCATCATCAATTGGTTCATCAGAAGGTGCTTGAACGGAAGAGTTGTCTGGTGATACAATCGGCTCAACAGGTTGCTCAACCGTACTTTCTGCCTGTAAGTCCTCCGATGGCTGATTATCGTCTATTTGCGGTTCTTCGTTGGGAACAGTATCTTCTACTTCCTTGGTTTCTGGCTTGGGAGTTGCCATCATACCCGATGGTAAAATAGTGGATTTCTGGTCGGGTAACGATGCGTGTGCGGTTTGTTGCAAGGTAGAAAGTTGTTCTAATTGACGTTTCAAATTTTCTATTTCCGACAATAATTCATTGGCTTGCTCTGTTTTTTCAGACTCTTGTTTCGCTACGATAGGTACACCCACGACTGGTTGTCCCATTTCACTGAGCAAAGAAACGATTTCATTCGCCTGATCATCCAATTTTTGAAACATTTCGGGGTTCAGTTCCCTCTGTTCCAACTCTTCGTTTGCCACGCTCTCCACTGGTTTTTCGTTATTATCAATCATTATTTCTTGAGGTTTTTCTGTTTTAATTATACTTTCTTCTGGTTCTTTTTCCACTTGTATTTCGTGTTTTTCTAACTTTTCTGGTAATTTAAGTTTTTCTACTTTTTCTTGTTTTTTCGGCTCTTCTTGCTTTTTTGTCGGAATACTTCCCTGCACTTGCACTGCCACATTTTCGTCCTCAATAGCATTCAGTTCTGTTTTCAAAGTACTTTCCGCCTCAAACACTACTTTGTTGTATTCTTCTAACACAATCGCCTCCCCCGTTGAGATATTCACGCTTTTTCGTGGTGCCATTGTTTGTAGTGAAAATGTCCCTAAATTATTTATTTTCACTGTTTTATCGCTTCGTAGTCCACTCGTAATGCTCG
Source organism: Paludibacteraceae bacterium (assembly GCA_016282955.1). Classification (GTDB taxonomy): domain Bacteria; phylum Bacteroidota; class Bacteroidia; order Bacteroidales; family Paludibacteraceae; genus Colicola. The sequence goes on from JAEELX010000068.1 coordinate 2,800, forward strand.
AAAAAAGTGCATTCAAGAAACCGCCAATCTCATCTTCATCTCTGCCTAAACGGTTTGCTACGGCTTTACGAATTATGGGTAGTGTTATCTTTTTATCTTCCATCTTTTTTACTTTTCAATGCCGACATCCTTCAGTTCTTTTTTCAGTTTGGTGTTAGGATGAAAGACGATTTTTCGTTTTGTTGGAACAGTCATTTTGAGTCCCGTTTTGGGGTGTACAATCACTCGGCTGGCTTGTTCCTTCAACTCTAAACTACCAAAATTTTGTACCTGCAACGTATATCCTGCCAACAAATGCTCCTTAATAACCGACACCGATTCGGAAAACAATTCGGTTGTTTCCTTCTTGGTCAGTTTTAACTGCGATGCCAGTTCGGCTATTAAGTCCTTAGTTGTCATATCGTCCCGTACAAAACAAAGGGTTCACAATCATTTATTTTGGCTTCATAAAAGTCGCCAATCTGCAATTTTTTCTCGCTTTCAATCATCACTTCGCAATCCACTTCGGGCGAGTCAAACTCCGTGCGACAAAGGTAGTATTTTTTTTCTTTTTTTTCCACCAAAATTTTTACCCTCTTTACCACAAAGGTTTGCATATATTGCAACGAAATCGTTTCTTGTGCTTCCATAATTCGTTCTTTTCGCCGTTCTTTTTCCGTCTGTGGAATGGAATCTTTGTAGTTTTGTTGCGAAAAAGTGCCTTGTTCTTCACAATACGTAAAAACGCCCAAATGCTCAAATTTCATCTCTTTTACCCATGCCAACAACTGCAAAAAATCTTCTTCTGCCTCACCCGGATGTCCCACCAATAAGGTCGTTCGAAGGCATATATTGGGCACTTTTTGGCGAATAAGATGGATTAAATCGTTTTGTTCTTGGGCAGAAATATGACGCCGCATCAGTTGCAACACATTATCGCTACAATGCTGAAATGGAATATCTAAATACTTGCAAATGTTATCATATTTAGCCATCACATCTAACAAGGCAATCGGGAAATTGGTCGGGTACGCATAATGCAATCGCAACCATTGTACACCCTCTATTTGAGCCATTTGTTCCACTAAGTAAGGCAAACGTTGCTCGTGGTACAAATCCAAGCCATAATAGCAAATATCTTGTGCCACAACGTTAAACTCCTTCACGCCCTGCGACACCAACCAGTGCATTTCTTGGATGATTTCCTCTTGCGGACGCGACTTATACTTCCCAACCATCAACGGAATGGCACAGTAGGAGCACGTCCTGTCGCAACCTTCGGCAATTTTGATGTAAGCACTAAATTTTCCGTTGGTCAATGTACGCTGGCAAGCAAATGCAGGATTCACCGAAAACGGTTCCGAGAGCAGTTCTGCCACAATATCCATATAGTTGAATTTGCCAAAAAAAGCATCCACTTCGGGAATTTCGGCTTGCAAATCTGCCTTAAAACGCTCGCTCAAACAGCCCATCACATACAGCCGATTGAGTTTGTTGCGTTTCTTCAACTCTCCAAGTTGCAAAATCGTTTGAATACTTTCCTGCTGTGCATCGAGGATAAAACCGCACGTATTGACGATGGCTATATCGCCGTGCGTGGTCGTGGGATTATGGTAACATTGGAAGTTTGCCAACTCTAACTGCTTCAATAGATACTCCGAATCTACCAAATTTTTGGCACAACCCAACGTGATAAAGTCAATTTTTCTGCTCATCAATTACCCCATTCTGACAAAATCTTGATGCGAACTAATCGAATGTTGGTTTCATCAAAATCGTCATAGCCTAATTTTTCCATTGCTGTTTTTAAGTCGGGCGTCTCTGCCGAACGGAAATAATCGCATATCTCATCGCATTCGTCGGGCTCTACAACTTCATCTATATAGTAGTTTATATCCAATTTTCGTCCCGCAGAAACGATGGCTTCAATCTCCGTCAAAATCTCGTCCATCGACATGCCCAAACTATCCGCAATCATATCGATGCTACAATGCCTATCGATGGCTTGGATAATAGCGATACGCTTTTCGGAGTTGTAAACCGTACTTTTTACGCGAATATCTTCGGGCCTAACAATATCGTTTTCGGCAACATACTTTTTGATTACGCTGATGAACTCTTCGCCGTAGCGTTTGGCTTTCCCAAAACCAACGCCCGGAATGTTTTGCAACTCTTCAATACTAATCGGATAATCGGTTGCCATCGCCTCCAAAGAGGTGTCTTGGAAGATGACATAGGGAGGCATATTGATTTTTTTGGAAATCGTACGGCGAACACTTTTCAAAATGGAATAAAGCGTCTCGTCAATCACCGAATTAACGCCTTCACCAGCCATAATTATATCATCACCATCTTCGTTGTCCTTGACGCTGATAGCAATCTCAAAACGATAGGGTTTGCGAAGGTATTTTTGCCCCGCTTTGGTCAATTTGAGGATACCATACGATTGCACATCTTTGGACAATAAACCATCTACCAATGCTTGGCGAATAACGGCTTGGATAGAGGATTCTTCCACGTCTTCCAGTTCTCCAAAATTCTCCAAATTGGTATGCTTATAATTCATCACAGCAACCGTTTTATTGCCTTTTAGGACATCCACAATATGCTTGGCATCAAACTGTTCGTTGAGCGTCTTTACGGTTTCCAAAACCAAGATAATAACCTCGGTCATATCCACTTGGCAGTACACTTTTGCACAGTTATCGCACTTCCCGCATTTGTGGTCGCCATACTCTTCCCCAAAGTAATGCAACAAAAATTTACGGCGACAAATGGTTGATTCACAATACGATTGCACTTCGTTGAGCAACTGATTTGCCACTTCCATTTCTTTGCCCGTCTTGTCTTGGTGAAATTTCCGCAAACGCTCTATATCGTTGGGCGAGTAAAAACAGATACACAGTCCTTCTCCACCATCGCGACCCGCACGACCCGTCTCTTGATAGTAACCCTCCAACGACTTAGGCACATCGTGATGCACCACAAACCGCACGTCAGGCTTGTCTATACCCATTCCAAACGCAATCGTTGCCACAATCACCTGCACCCGTTCCATCAAAAAATCGTCTTGGTTTTTGAAGCGTGTCTCGGCATCCAAACCCGCATGATATGGAGCCGCAGAAATGCCATTGGAAACGAGCGTGTTGGTCAAATCATTCACGTTTTGTCGGCTTAAACAGTACACAATGCCCGATTTGCCTTCCATGTGACGGATGAACTTGATGAGTTCTTTGTTCACATTATCCCCTTTTTCACGCACTTCGTAGTACAGATTTGGGCGATTAAAGGAGGATTTGTAAACAATCGCATCTTCGATGTTTAAGTTCTTCTGTATGTCGTGTTGCACTTTGGGGGTTGCGGTAGAGGTAAGGGCAATCATCGGAGCCTCGCCAATCATTTTGACCATTTCGGCAATTTCTCGATACTCAGGTCGGAAATCATGCCCCCATTCCGAGATACAGTGGGCTTCGTCAATGGCATAAAAACTGATTTTCATATTCTGCAAAAAAGCGATATTCTCCTTTTTTTTCAACGCTTCGGGAGCCAAATACAAAATTTTCGTTACGCCATCGTTAATATCTTGTTTCACTTTGGTTATTTCGGCACGCGATAGAGCGGAATTGAGGAAATGTGCTACCGTGTCATTTTCGGAGTATCCACGCAACATATCCACCTGATTTTTCATCAAAGCAATCAGAGGCGAAATCACTATCGCCAATCCGTCCATCATCAAGGCTGGCAACTGGTAGCATAAGCTTTTTCCGCCACCCGTTGGCATCAAAACAAAAACATTCTTACCTTCAAGCAGACTTGTAATTATTTGCTCTTGATTGCCTTTGAAGCTATCGAAACCAAAATGTTTTTTTGCGACTTCAAGTAAATCTTCGTGTGTTACCATACAGATAAAACTATTTCAAAACACAAAACAAAAATAATACTTTTTTTGAATTAACAAATAAAATTTATTGACTAAAATTCACTATTCTTTTGGCAGGAAAAAAGCAGCAAAAATCGTTTAATTACACGCTTTGTTTTATGTTTTAAGAAACAAGAACGCCAAAACGCCAATTTCATCGCAATCAATTTGGTAACAAATTTTGCTACGCTGATTTTTAAGAAAGCAAGAAATGATAAACAGTTGCATAAAAAAAACAGAGCCTTAGTTTGCCTAAAACTCTGCCTTTTTAGATTGTAAATTTGGGAATTTACTCTTCTCCCACTTTTTTGATTTTTTGCATGATTTTTTCTTCGATTTCCTCTGCCAAATCGGGATTATCTTTCAGCAATGCTTTAACGGCATCGCGTCCCTGTGCGAGTTTTTGGTCGCCATAACTGAACCACGAACCCGATTTTTGAATAATGTCGTACTCAACGCCCAAATCCACCAACTCACCTACCTTCGAAATACCTTCATTGAACATCAAATCAAACTCGGCTTTTCTGAACGGAGGAGCCACTTTATTCTTCACGACCTTCACACGCACCTGGTTACCAATCACCTCCTCTTTATCCTTGATTTGTGCGATACGGCGAATATCCAAACGCACACTTGCATAAAATTTCAAGGCATTTCCACCCGTTGTCGTCTCAGGATTACCAAACATCACACCAATTTTTTCGCGTAACTGATTGATGAAGATGCAAGTCGTTTGGGTTTTGTTGATTGTAGCCGTGAGTTTACGCAAGGCCTGCGACATCAAACGGGCTTGCAAACCCAACTTATTGTCGCCCATATCGCCCTCAATTTCGGCTTTGGGAGTAAGTGCAGCCACCGAGTCAATCACCACCAAATCCAACGCACTCGAACGAATCAATTCATCGGCAATGTCCAACGCTTGCTCGCCACTATCGGGTTGTGAAATCAACAAATTATCTATATCTACGCCCAATTTTTCGGCATAAAACCTATCAAAAGCGTGTTCGGCATCGATAATTGCAGCAATTCCACCCGCTTTTTGCGTCTCTGCCATCGCATGAATCGCCAACGTGGTCTTACCGCTGGACTCAGGACCATAGATTTCAATAATTCGACCACGCGGATAGCCACCAACGCCCAACGCAAGATTCAACCCCACGCTACCCGTCGAAATAACCGACACGTTTTCCACTTTTTCGTCTCCCAACTTCATTATAGCACCTTTGCCATAATCTTTATCTATCTTAGCCATCGCCATTTGCAAGGCCTTCAACTTTTCAACCGATGGTGTTTTCTTTTCGTCTGCCATAATTTTATTTTTTTAGTGTTTTACTTAACTTTTTTGAAAACCAAACAAGCATTATGCCCTCCAAAACCAAAACTATTGCTGATTGCACAACGCACTTCTCGGTCTTGTTTGACGTTGAATGTAAAATTCAAATTATAATCTATCTTCGGGTCTTTATCGTTTTCGGAATGGTTGATAGTTGGGGGTATAACGTTATTTTTCATCGCCAAAATCGTCAAAACGGCTTCCATAGCCCCTGCACCACCGAGTGCGTGTCCCGTCATAGATTTGGTTGAAGATATATTCAAATCATAGGCATTTTTGCCAAATAATTCTGTAATAGCAAGCGTTTCCGCTATGTCGCCCAAAGGAGTTGAAGTGCCGTGAGCGTTGATATAATCCACTTCATTCACGTCCGTATTTGCATCTTTTAACGCCAAATCCATCACCTGCAACGCTCCTTTGCCTGTCGGGTCGGGTGCCACAAGATGATAGGCATCAGAGTTCATTCCTATACCTGCTAATTCGGCATAAATAGTGGCTCCACGCTTAACTGCATGCTCATATTCTTCCAAAATAAGGGCACCACCACCTTCTCCCAACACAAAGCCATCACGCGAAAGCGAAAATGGACGCGAAGCCGTCAGATACTCTTCATTACGGTGTGAAAGAGCCCGCAAAGCATTAAAACCACCCACGCTCGCGTATGTAATATCGGCATCACAACCTCCCGTAACCATCACGTCTGCCCTACCCAACTGGATTTGTGTAAAAGCGTCTATGATAGCGTGTGCCGAAGATGCACAAGCCGATACTGTCGTGTAACTTGGACCCCGCAACCCCCAATGAATGGACACGTAAGCTGTCGAAGTGTTGGGGATAGTACGAATGATATAAAAAGGACTGAAACGCGGATGAAAATCGTTTTGAACAAAGGGGATAAACTCTTCTTCCCAGCTGATAATTCCGCCCATTCCAGTAGCCGTGATAACGCCGATTCGGTCTTTATTTTCTTCTTCTAAATTCAATTTAGAATCATTGATGGCTTGATTCGCACACGAAAGCATAAAAAGTGAACAACGGTCTAACTTGTGGGATTCTTTTTTATCTAAAATATCATCAACATCAAAATTCTTCACTTCACAAGCAAATTGCGTGCGAAAATTAGTGGCATCAAAAAGGGTTATTTCATTTGCTCCACTAACTCCATTCAGTACATTGTTCCAAGTGCTCGCCACATCATTACCCAACGGAGTAACTAATCCAATGCCCGTAACAACAACTCGTTTTAATTCTTTCGCCATAAAAAATATACTTACTATTCTAACTGCAAAGATAAAACTTTTTTCTAACAAATGAAATTTTTTGAAACCGACACAATAAAAAAAGTGGAGAACATTTGTCCCCCACCTTTTTCTAATATCAGTTACCGATTAAGGTATGATGTAACGTTGAACGCCCTCTTCGGTTACAATCAAGTAAGCACCACGTGGCAAGTCAAGCAACTTCTCTTTGGATGCTTCAGTGCTAACCAAGCGACCCACAACATCGTAGATACCCACTGGCATATTCGAGCCGTCTATATCGTCTGGGTTGAAGTCAGCAGGTTTGTTCACTGCGAAACGCAATACAAATCGCTTATCGTTACCATTATCAGCGGATTCGAAGGTGTACGTGCTGTTGAGCAAGTCAGTCGAAGTACCCAACAACTTATCATCCAAATAGATATACTTGAAGTCGCTCTTCAAATTCTCTTGCAACGAGAAGGTCAACGTATCACCAA
>JAEELX010000069.1 GCA_016282955.1 Paludibacteraceae bacterium
ATAGATGTGCAATATAAAAATTAACGATATTTTTGCGACTCAGGAGATATAGACATTTTGGAGAAAAACGGGAGCAGAAAACTATTAGGTAAAGAATAAAAAGGTTTTGTCAAACCTGTAGATAGTTTTAAAACCAGTATATGATTGAAGATATGCTTTGTTTATAAGGATAACTTCGTCAAAGGCGGTTCAAAAATCTAACGGCACATGTTGTTGATGCCATAATCCCACATTCGAATACTTCGTTTGTGGGATTTTTTTACCCCTTCTCCCAAATCTTCCACGCCTCTTGGGCTTGGATTTCGAACATTTGCCAGCCATTGATGGTTGTGCAGCCGTTTGGTTCGCCTTTTTGCAAAAACATACTCTGCAAAGGGTTGTAAATACAATCGAAGAGGATATGCTCGGCACTCAACAGCGAGTAGGGGATAGGGGGACAGGTGTCAATCGCGGGGAACATTCCCAACGGCGTGCAGTTGATAATCAGACGATTTTCTGCCATCATGTCGGCGTCAAGTTGCTCGTAGTGCAGGCATTCGGGTTTTTGCCGCGACACGAACGCATACGGGATAGCCATCTGTTGCAACCCATACGCCACCGCCTTTGCCACGCCACCCGTGCCTAAAATCAGGGCTTTGCTTTCAAAATGTGCCAAAAAAGGGCGAATCGATTGCTCAAAACCGATATAGTCCGTGTTGTAGCCAATCAATCGTCCCGCCTGACATTTGACCACATTGACCGTCCCGACCTCGCTTTTGACCGCATCCAAAAACGGAATAATTTGCTCCTTGTAGGGGTGGGTAACCGTGAAACCATCTAAAGGGTGCTGGGCTAAAATACTCGTAAGCTGTTGTATTTCAGTTATTTCTATTTTTTCAAACGTGGCATCAATGCGATTTTTCTGAAAAAAAGTCGTGAAATACGTTTGGGAAGACGAGTGTTCCAAAGGATAGCCTATGATACCGAAATGACGCATATCTTGGTCGTTAAAGAGGTTATTTTATAGTGTTCGTTGATGCGATAGCCCACCATCCACACAATATCTTTTCCGTGGCAGACGAGCCACTGTTGCCGTTTTTGTTGCTGCGAAAAATGCAAATCGGTAAAAATATCACTCACTTTCCGCTTCCCTCGCATTCCCAACGGCTTGAAGGTGTCGCCGTGTTGCCAATGGCGAATGGTCAGCGGTTGTTTGATTTTGCGAGCGTCCAAAAAAGCGGTGGGTGCATCGGCTTGTGGATAGGCTTCGGCAGGTTGTTTGTCCCGTATGACCCATTGTAAAGTCGGCTCATTTTCTTGCACCTCCAACGGCGAAACGAGCAGATGATTTTGCCGAATTTCTGCCACGTAATTTGGTGCAAAAAATTGCCTTCCCACTTTTTTCTCCTTGATTTTCAAGCAAATATCGGAAATGCTTTTGGTAGGGAAATCAAATTGCTGCAGACTCTCAAAAAGTAGCATTTCGGCACAATCGGGTTGCGAAAAAACAAAGTCAGTGTTGATTTCAAAGCCATTTTCGGCATTTTGTGGCATATATTGTTGCATTGCCTGCTCCAAAAACGTGATATATTGCTGGGTGTACTGGCAATTTTGGGCGATATGTTCGATTTCGGTGTCGCTAAAATGGCTCAATAAATCGCGTATTTTATTGCGTTTGATGGTCGTATCGGCATTTGTGCTATCCTCTACAAATGGGATTTGTCGTTCATGGGCGTAGTGGGCAATTTGTTGGCGAGTAAGGCACAGCAACGGTCGTATGATGTTATTATTTTTGGGTAACATACCCCGCAAACCCCGAATACCCGTACCCCGCATGAGATTGAGCAAAACGGTCTCGGCTTGGTCGTTTTGGTGGTGCGCAACGGCGATTTTGGTGCATTGATAGGCTTTGCGTAACTCCTCAAGCCAGCCATAACGCAACTCACGAGCGGCCATTTCCACCGAAATTTTGTGCATTTTCGCATACTGATTCGTGTCAAATTGTTTGACGTGCAACGTGAAATTGTTTTCTTCGCAAAACGCACGCACAAAAGCCTCATCACGCTCACTTTCCTCGCCTCGCAACTGAAAATTACAATGAGCCACGAGCAAATGTTCCTTCGGCACAAAAGACGCTAAAATGTCCAAAAGTACCATCGAATCCACGCCACCACTCACACCAACAAGCACTTTATCCGAGCGATAATTGAGCAAATTGTACTGTTTTATGAACTTTTGAACTATTTTTTGCATCCTTTTTTGATTTGTTGCAAATTTACAAAAACATTTTTAGCAATAACTTATTTTTTATATCTTTGCCAAAAATTTTAGATATGAGTTTTGCAAGTTGGTTATTTGAGCGAAAACTAAAAAAAAATCGTTTGGCACGGAAGGTTGATTTTCCGCATTATGCTGATGTCAAAACGGTGCTAGTGCTGTTGAATGACGCAATGTACGAGCAAAATATCGTGGATTTTTTGGGCCAAGATAGGAAGCATGTTATGGTCAAATATCCACCTGAAAAAAAGCAAATCAGTTTTTGGACCAAGAAGCCTGCAAAAGAGTTTTTACAGACAATTTCTGCCCACTCGTATGATATATTGTTGGATTTAACAAGCCAAGAAACTATTCCGATACAGTACATGGTTTTAGAGGCTCGTGCAGCATTTCGATGTGGTGGCTATGTGAAGGAGGGGCTTTTTGATATGACGGTGCTCAAAACAGATTCGCCGATGATGCTTGCACAGGAAATCGTTCACTACCTCAAGGAAATCAAGGCGAAATAAGATTGGAAATGGAATAGAAATAAAGACGTATCAAGGAATGCTTGGGCGTTTTTTTGTGAAATAATGAAAAAAAATATACCTTTGTCTCAAAAAGAAAACGTATGCTGTTGCCATATTTGAATAAAGGAGATTTAGAGGTTGGGTGCGATGAGGCAGGGCGTGGCAGTTTGGTGGGGAGCGTGTTTGCAGCAGCGGTTGTGTGGAGGCAAGATGAGGCGTTTGATGCAGAAGAATTTGAAGCCATAACCGACTCCAAGAAGTTGTCGGCACAAAAGCGGGAAGCGTTGCGAGGGTTTATTGAAAGACGGGCGTTGGCGTGGGCAGTTACACAAAGTACCACGAGTGAGATTGAGGAATTTAATATCCTCCATGCCAGCATAAACGCTATGCACAAAGCCATCAGACAACTGCCGATTGAGCCACAACAAATCTTGGTGGACGGCAACAAATGGCGGACCTATTACGCGACTAAAAATGGGAAAAAATATGTCGTGCCGAATGTGTGTGTGGTGAAAGGGGATAGTACCTACTTGTCGATTGCAGCGGCGAGTATTTTGGCAAAAACCTACCGAGATGACTATATGCGAGAATTGGATAAGGAGTTTCCGATGTATCATTGGGCAAAAAATATGGGTTACGGCACCCGAGAACATTTGCAGGCTTTGGAACAATACGGATTAAGTCCCTACCATAGAAAGAAGTTTAACTTAATAAAATATTTAAATCATGTTTAGTGCTTTTTCAAATTCACAGCAGCCTAAAAAACGTGGTGGTTGTTTTTGGACTATCGTCGTTTTTGTGGCAATTTATCTTATTTTTTGCTTTGTTGTTGGCAAAAAAATGGGCAATATGTTCGGTGGTGGACAAGAGGTTACACTGAAGGCAAATGCTATCTACAAATTGGATTTATCGGGTGCGGTTGTGGAGCAAGGACAAGATGACAATCCATTTGCGTCTATGTTTAACAACACACCTTATCAACAAGCGAATACAGTGGGATTAGATGATATTTTGTCGAATATCCGTTTGGCAAAAGAGAACGAAAACATTCGCGGAATTTATCTCTGTGATGGTGAGTTGGGAGTTGGACAAGCGGCTGCCAAAGAGATTCACGATGCGTTGGTTGATTTCAAAACTTCGGGTAAATTTATCATCGCATACGCTCCAAATTATGGACTTATGAACTACTATATCGCTTCTGTGGCAGACGAAATTTACCTCAATCCTGTTGGTTCTATTGCATGGCACGGTCTTGCGGCTCAAAAAATGTACTTTACACGTGCTTTGCAAAAATTAGGTATTTCGATGCAAATCGTCAAAGTGGGGACGTTTAAATCGGCAGTTGAGCCTTTTATGCGTACGAATATGTCGCCAGAAGATAGGAAACAGACGATGCAATATGTGAATGGTTTGTGGGAAGAAATCGTTACTTCGGTTAGTAAAACACGCCAAATCAGTGTGGAACAATTGAACGAATATGCGGATAAATTTATGGATACAGAAGACCCACAGAAGTACATCGAGTACGGTTTTGTGGATAAATTGATTTATACGCAGGACATCGATAGCATCTTTAAAGCCGTTTGTGGCGATGATTATAAATTTTTCACTACAAATCAGCTCAAAAATGTGAAACGTGCTACTTCTAATGCTCCCAAATCGGTGGCTGTTTTGTATGCTGAAGGACAAATTTATGACGAAAGCGGACAGGGTGGTATTGTTGGAAAAGATATGGTGAAAACGATTGACAAAATCGCTAAAAATGACGATATTAAAGCCGTTGTGGTGCGTGTGAACTCGCCAGGTGGTAGTGCCGATGCGAGCGAGCAGATTTGGCATGCGTTAGAGAAGGTGAAAGCATCGGGCAAAAAAGTCGTTGTTTCGATGGGCGATTTAGCGGCTTCGGGTGGCTATTATATCTCTTGTGGAGCCGATTATATCTTTGCTCAACCCAATACGCTCACGGGTTCAATCGGTATTTTTGGAATGATTCCGAACGTGCGTGGCTTGCGTGATAAGTTGGGAGTTGATGTAGAGTTCTTAGGTACGCACAAAAACGCTACAATGCCTGGTGATATGTTTTTTAATGGTATGAATTACCAACAAACGGCTCTTATGCAAAAAATGATTGATCGAGGCTATGAACTTTTCACGTTCCGCTGTGCTGAAGGTCGTCATTTGCACCAAGATACGATTAAAAAGGTCGGTGAGGGTCGTGTTTGGCTCGGAAAAGATGCGTTGGCGTTGAAGTTGGTGGACGAATTGGGAAGCATTGACGATGCAATTGCGAAAGCATGTGAATTAGCCGAAATAACCGAATATAATATCCAGTATTATCCTGCGAAAAAGAACTTTATGGACGAGTTCATCAAGAGTTTTGATACGTCTTCGGAGGAAGAAAAAATGCTCGCTAAACTCAAAGCATTGGTTAGCAAGGAGCGTGTCATGGCGATTATGGACCCGATTACGATTGAATAAGTTAGGAAGATGATGAAGGCGTGGTGGCATATTTTACTTTATCCGTTGGGATGGTTGTATGCCACCATTATCTATATACGCAATATGCTCTATGATGCCAAAATTCTGACTTCTCAAACGGTTGATATTCCCACAATTTGTATCGGAAACGTTGCGGTTGGTGGTACGGGGAAAACGCCTCAAACAGAGGATATTTTGCGGATGCTTCAAGGACGATATAAGACAGCGGTTTTGTCGCGAGGGTATAAACGCAAAAGCGAAGGGTTTCAGTTGGCAGACGAAAATGCAACGGTTTACACGATTGGCGATGAGATGATGCAGGTACATAGCAAGTTTGCAGAGGTGCCTGTTGCGGTTTGTAAGGATAGGATTGAAGGGATAAAATTGTTGCGTGAGGCATATCCCGATTTGCAGTGTGTTATTTTGGACGACGCCTTTCAACATCGGCAACTGACCTGTGGTTTTAATATCGTTTTGACCACTTACGACAATCTTTTTCCCGATGATAAAATGCTTCCTTACGGCACTTTGCGGGATTCTCGCAATCAGGTTCATCGTGCAGACGTGATTATCGTAACCAAATGCCCGCAAAATCTCACTTCCATAGAGCGTCGTATGATACAAAATAAGTTGGAAATTTACCCTTATCAACACATCTTTTTCTCGTATATTGACAACCAAGAGTTGGATTTGTCGGGCACACCGTTGGTTGTAACGGGAATTGCACAACCACATTATTTGCTGCAACAAGTGCAAAAAAAATATCCCCAAGCGGAGTTATTGGCGTTTGCTGACCACCATTTTTTTGATGAAAAAGATATAGATTTAATCGCTAAAAATAGTGAAAAATTTGCTTGTATCGTAACTACCGAGAAGGATTATGTACGCTTAAAAGCCACGAACATAGCAGAAAAAATCAACAAACCGATTTTTGTAACTCCTATTCAGGTGGGTTTCTTTGAAGGACACGAGGAGTTGGAAAAATTGGTGATTCAATATATAAACACAGCCCTAAAACGGAAGAAAAAATGAATTTATTGTATATCCTCAAACGATTCGTTCCGAAATATCGTTGGAATGTCTTTTTTAACGTGTTGTTTAACTTTTTGGCTACACTTTTTTCGCTGATTTCTTTTGCGGCAATTATTCCGATTTTGCGGATTATTTTTGGTTTGAACACGGAACAAGTTGCATTCCAGCCGTACGATGATACTATGTCTTTCAAGGAATGGACCGATGCTTTGAGCAATAATTTTTATTATTTGATGCAGACGATGATTGAAGAACACGGAGCGTTGTATGTGCTGGTGGCAGTGGGTTGTGTGTTGATTGTTTTTGCGGGTTTGAAGGTTTTCAGTAGCTTTTTTGCGATGTTTTTTTTGGTGCCAATTCGTACGGGTGTGGTGCGGGATATACGGTTGCAACTGTTTGAAAAGGTTATCAATTTGCCCATTGGTTACTTTACGGAGGAGAAAAAAGGCGATGTGATGTCGCGTATGACCAACGACGTGGGCGAAGTGGAAAACTCAATCATGGCTTCGTTGGAAATGGTGCTCAAAGACCCCGTGATGATTATCATCTATTTGGTAACGTTGTTTGTTTTAAGTTGGCAATTGACCTTGTTCGTTTTCCTCCTATTGCCCATCTCGGGTTGGCTAATCGGTAAAGCGGGACGAAGTCTGAAAAAACAATCTACCACTGCACAAGAGCAAACAGGCGAGATAACCTCGCAAATAGAGGAGTCGTTGGGTGGTTTGCGGGTTGTGAAGGCTTTTCGGGCAGAACATAAGTTAATCTATCGGTTTGACCAACTTATTAACGAGACGCGTAACACGTTCAATCGGGTTCATCGGCGGTATGC
>JAEELX010000070.1 GCA_016282955.1 Paludibacteraceae bacterium
CACATTCCCTCGTCCATCGCCATCGTAAACAGGTAAGGCTTAACGGCAGAGCCCACTTGTCGCCGTCCTAACGTAACCATATCGTATTGGAAATTCTCAAAATTCGGCCCTCCGACGTATGCTTTGACATGCCCGTTGCGTGCGTCCATCGACATAAATCCACAACGCAAAAAGTACTTATTCCACTTGATGGAATCGTAAGGCGACATAACGGTGTCAATGTACCCATGGTAGCTGAAAACCTGCATGGGAACACGCGTTTTGAACAATTTTAGAATTTCTTCTTCCGTTTTTCCCTCTTTTTTATAGGCTCTGTAGCGGTCGGTTTGTCGAATGGAGCGGCTCATAATGCCTTCTATTTCCTCATCGGTCAGTTCTTTTGCAAACGGAGCGTACGATTTACCTCTTTTTTCGGCAAAGAAAATGCGTTGTATTTCTTGGATATGCTCTGCTACAACCTCTTCGGCATAACGTTGCATTCGCGAATCGATGGTCGTATAAATGCGTAAACCGTCTAAATAAATGTCATAATTTTCGCCATTCGGTTTCTTATTTTTGGAACAAAAACCATACAGCGGGTTCGTATCCCACTCGTATTTATCAATGGCATATTGGAATTTATTCCACTCAAAATAGTTCTTTTCTTTGGGCTCTTTGGCAGTAAGGGTTTTGCGGAGAAATTCGCGAAAATAGGGTGCCAAACCTTGCTTGAAGTCCACTGACGAATAGCGAATTTCTATCGGAAGGCGTTTGAGCGAATCGCATTCTTGATGGGTGAGGTAATCGTATTTTTCCATTTGTTCCAAGACCGTATTTCGCCGAGATAACGACCTTTCTTGGTAGCGAATCGGGTTATACAAAGACGGATTTTTGCACATTCCGACCAACAACGCTGATTGTTCAAGGCTTAATTTGTCGGGCGAAGTGGAAAAATACACTTGTGCAGCCGATTTAATACCCACCGCATTGTACAGAAAATCAAACTGATTGAGGTACATTTGGATTATCTCATCTTTGGAGTAAAGTCGCTCCAATTCAACGGCTATCACCCATTCAATCGGCTTTTGCAAGATACGCTGGAACTTATTTCTCGGCCTCGCTGACCATAACTGCTTGGCAAGTTGTTGCGTGATGGTTGAGCCACCACCAGCCCTTCCTAACTTAATGACGGCACGAAATAGGGATTTAAAATCAATGCCACAATGTTCATAAAATCGTGCATCTTCGGTCGCCAACAGAGCCTGAACAAGGTTCGGAGAAATCTCGGAGAACTTCACTTCAACGCGATTTTGCGTAATATAATATCGTCCTAACGACTTGCCATCAACGCTCAAAATCTCGGTTGCGTAGTCATTTTGCGGGTTTTGCAACTCGTCCAAAGGCGGTAAATAGCCCAATTTGCCCGTACTGATGAGCCAAAACAACACGACCACAATCAACACGCCAGCGATAAAAACGCCCCAAATCCAAAAAATAATTTGTTTATACAACGGATTATCTTGCTTCATAGCATTAAATCTTCTATTATGCGGTTTAAAATATGCATCCCCTTTTGCGTGGCAACGACTTGATTACCCACAATTTTCAACTTTCCTTCGCGAATATACAAATTTATTTTTGTTTCGCCGACTATTTCTTTATTTATCCCATTTTTGGTACGCAAACCCAACATAATTTGCTCGTTGTAGTGGTCGGTTGGGGTTAATTTTTCTTGTTCGTAAAAGTCTTTTTGTTGTAAATAGGTTTGTAAGTTGGATACGTTCCAGCGTCTTTGAGAGCCATCATACGAGTGTGCACCCGCTCCAAAGCCCATATAATGTGTAAAAATCCAATAATTGGAGTTGTGGCGAGAATGGTAATTTGGCAAGGCAAAATTGGAAATTTCGTAGTGTTCATAGCCGTTTTGTTGCAGTTGTTCGCACACCAAATCAAACATCGCATTGGCTGTTTCGTCATCAATCTCGGCGAGTTGATGCTGCTGCAGTTGTTGGTAGAAAAGCGTGTTGGGTTCGTAAGTGAGGCAGTAAGTCGAAATATGTTGCACCGCGAGCGAAAGGGCAGTTTGGATTTCCTGTTGCCATTGCTCCACACTTTGGTTGGGCAAGGCGTACATCAAGTCAATAGATATGTTTTCAAAGCCTACCTGTTGTGCCATTTTCACCGCTTGAATGCCTTCTTTTGCGGTATGTCGTCTGCCTAAACATTGGAGATGATGGTCTTGAAAAGATTGGATTCCAATGCTTATTCGGTTGATTTTCAGGCAATTATATGCTTGTAATTTTTCCAACGTTAAGTCGTTCGGATTGGCTTCAATGGTGATTTCAATGTCTTGGGTAAGCGTGGCGTTTGTAGCGATAGTTTGCAGGATTTTTTCAATATGTTCCACCTTCAAAACGGAAGGCGTACCACCACCAAAATAAATGGTAGAAATGGCTTCCGTATTGGTTTTAAGCCGTGTTTCGATTTCTTGGCAAAGCGTCTGAACATACTGTTCTTGCAGTTCCAAAGCGGTCGTGGAAAAAAAATCGCAATAGTTACAACGGCTAACACAAAAAGGAATATGAATGTAAATTCCCATTATTTTTCGTCCTTTTTTCCCCACAAAAACTGCATCCACTCTGCCATTTTTTGCTCTTGGGCACTGCCTTGTGGTTGCCAAAAATGTGTATCTTGGAGTTGGTCAGGCATAAATTGCTGTTTGACAAAATGATTGGCGAAGTCGTGTGCATATTTGTAATCTTGCCCATAACCCAAATCTTTCATCAACTTAGTGGGGGCATTGCGTAAGTGCAGTGGCACAGGTAAATTGCCCGTTTGTTGCACGGTTTGCAAGGCATTATCAATTGCCAAATAAGCCGAATTGGATTTTTGTGAAGTGGCCAAATAAATCGTTGCCATTGCCAATGGGATTCGCCCTTCTGGCCAGCCAATTTTGGTGAGCGTATCAAAGCACGCGTTCGCCACGAGCATCGCATTGGGGTTCGCCAAACCAATATCCTCACTTGCCAAAATGACCAATCGCCGAGCAATAAATTTCGGGTCTTCGCCCGCTTCAACCATACGTGCAAGCCAATAAATAGCAGCATCTGGGTCGGAACCGCGGATGGATTTGATGAAAGCCGAGATGATGTCGTAGTGCATTTCGCCGTCTTTGTCGTAAGCAAGCGGATTTTCTTGCAACAATTTCGTTACCGTTTCGTTATCAATCACTGTTTTTCCAGCATTTATAACTAACTCAATGATATTCAGTAATTTACGAGCATCGCCACCCGAAAACCGAAACAAACTTTCTGTTTCTTTAACTTCTATGGATAATTTTTTCAGATATTCATCGCACGTCAAAGCCCGCTGTACAAGAGCCTCTAAATCGGCTTTGTCAAGGGATTTTAGGACATACACCTGACAGCGACTCAACAGCGGCGTAATGACTTCAAAAGACGGGTTTTCGGTGGTTGCACCAATCAGCGTAATGATTCCCGATTCCACCGCACCGAGCAAACTATCTTGTTGTGCTTTGGAAAATCGATGAATCTCGTCAATAAACAGAATCGGCGAAAGGTTATTCGTGCTTTTAAACACTCCACCTTGCAAATCATGGATTCGTTTGGCTTTATCAATCACTTCCCGCACGTCTTTAACGCCCGAACTGATAGCCGAAAGCGTGAAAAACGCCCGTTTTTGTTGGTTAGCAATGATTTTAGCGAGAGTCGTTTTGCCCACACCTGGTGGTCCCCAAAGGATAAAAGACGACAGTTTTCCGCTTTCTATCATCTCACGCAAAACAGAGCCAGAGCCAACCAAATGACTCTGACCCACATATTCGTCTAAATTTTTAGGACGTAATCGCTCCGCTAAGGGTAACATATTACCAAATGTATACTCGTTTTGCTGGTTCTACGTACATAGAATCGTTTTCGGTTACGCCAAACGCATCACACCACGCAGAGATATGTGATAAAGCACCATTAACACGCCATTTTCCTAAGGAATGTTCGTCATTTTTGGTGCGTTTGATAACTTCTTCAGGACGGATATTGTTCGCCCACACGTTGGCGTATGCAAGGAAGAAGCGTTGTTCGGGCGTGAAACCATCACGACTTTTCAACTTCTCCTTGTCATCTTTTTGGAGTTCGTTATTTCTGAACGCTTGGAAAGCGATTTGCAAACCACCGTGGTCGGCAATGTTTTCGCCCAACGTGAACGCACCGTTTGCAAAAACACCTGGAGCCACTTCTATCTGGTTGAAATAATCTTCCAACACTTTGGTGCGGATGTCAAATTGCTTTTTATCCTCTTCTGTCCACCAGTTATTCAAATTTCCTTCCTTGTCAAATTTAGCCCCTTGGTCATCAAATCCGTGCGTCATTTCGTGTCCGATAACCACGCCGATTGCCCCATAATTGAACGCATCGTCGGCTTCCATATCAAAGAATGGATACTGCAATATACCTGCTGGGAAGCAGATTTCGTTGCTCGAAGGGTTGTAATAAGCGTTGACGGTTTGCGGGAACATATACCATTTTTCCTTATCCACAGGCTTGTTGAGGAAACTTAACGAATAATCCACATTAAAGCGTGCAACGGCTTGCACATTAGCGTAATAACTTTTTTCTTTGTCAATTTGGAGTGCCGAATAATCACGCCATTTGTCGGGATA
>JAEELX010000071.1 GCA_016282955.1 Paludibacteraceae bacterium
GTCGGTGGAAGAAGGCGTGCGTAATGCCATTCGGATTATCAAAGAGAGCGGTGCAAATGCCGTGAAGTTGGAAGGTGGCGTGGAGATTTTACCCACCATCGAACGCATTATTCAGAGCGGTATCCCCGTCATGGGACACTTGGGCTTGACTCCGCAATCGGTCAACCAGTTGGGTGGCTACGGGCTCTGTGCCAAAGAGACCGAAAGTGCCGATAAGTTGCTTTCGGACGCGATGGCGTTGGACAAAGCAGGGTGCTTCTCAATTGTGTTGGAAAAGATTCCGGCTGTCTTGGCGGAAGAAGTAACCAAAAAAGTGGCTTGTGTAACCATCGGTATCGGTGCTGGCGTACATACGGATGGGCAGGTGTTGGTTTTGCACGACATGCTCGGCTTAAACACGGGCTTCAAACCTAAGTTTTTGAGGCATTTCGGCACACTGGCAGACGCAGTGGATAAGTCGGTAAAAGAGTATATAAACGCAGTAAAAGAAGGCAGTTTCCCTTCCATAGACGAGAGTTTTTGATGTTTTCATTCCCATTTTTTGTTGCCAAACGCTATCTTTTTGCCAAAAAGACGCACAACGCTATCAATATCGTCTCGGGCGTTAGTGTGATGGCGATTGCTGTGGTTACAGCGGCTTTGATTTGCGTTTTGAGCGTGATGAATGGCTTTGAGGACGTTATCACCAAGAATTTTTCGCGTTTTGACCCGCAACTACGCATCAAATCGACGCAAGGCAAGTCCTTTTTGCTTCCAACCGCAACCTTGGATAAAATCCGGCAATTATCGTCTATTCAGAACGCTATCCCGACCATCGAAGAGGTGGCTTTGATTCGCTACAGAGAAAAGCAAATGCCCGCACTAATCAAGGGAGTGAAGCCCGATTTTGAACAAATAACGGCGATTGATTCGGTGATTGTGGACGGGAAGTTTCAGGTGTTTGATGGGGCGTTTGAGCGTTGCGTGTTGGGGAGAGGCTTGGCAAACCAAATCGGCATCGGAGCCCATTTTATCGACCCGATTCGCGTCTATTCTCCCAAGCGAAAAGGCAGAGTGAACATGTTGCGACCCGACAAAAATTTTATCCGTCAGACGACCTTCATCGCGGGGATTTTTTGCTTAGATCAGCAGCAGTACGACATGTCGTATATGTTGGTTTCGTTGGATTTTGCTCGCTCGCTGTTTGATTTTGAAGCCGATGAGATGACCGCTTTGGAAGTGCAACTAACGCCTTCTGCTACCGTCAAAACGGCCAAAAAAGAGCTCCAAACCATCTTGGGCGACCAATTTGAGATTTTAGACCGCTACGAACAGCAGGCGGATTTTTTCCGCATCGTCAAAATGGAGAAAGTCCTCACGGCTTTGTTGCTCTTTTTCATCTTGCTTATCGCGGGCTTTAATGCTATCAGTTCGCTTTCGATGCTGATTTTGGAAAAGAAGGAAGATATTAAAACGCTTTTTTATCTTGGTGCAAATCAATCACTTATACACCGCATTTTTCTGTACGAAGGTTGGCTGATTAGTATTTTGGGAGCCGTGATTGGAACGGTGTTGGGATTGCTTATTTGTGGACTCCAACAGCATTTTGGGCTGCTCAAATTGGGCAGTGGCGTGGAGTATGTGTTGTCGGCATATCCTGTTTCGGTGCAGTTCTTTGATGTGGTGATAATCTTCTGTGTAGTGCTACTGATGGGCTATTTTTGTGCGTATATTCCTGCAAAAAAAGTGAGAGTGTGAAAGGTAAAAATCTTCGCATTTTAAAAGTCCGACAATATCTTACAAACTTGCTGAAAATCAGTTATTTTTTGCTTTTTTTCATATAAACAGCCAAAATAGTTTTGTTTTTATGATTTATTTTAGTACCTTCGTGTGGGATTTTTCCTTTATTTAATCATTTTTTAATACTAATTGTTATGAACATGAAAAAGTGTAATGGGCTTGAGAAAATTAGATTTTTCTCGGCTGCGTTGGTGTTTGTCTTGATTTCATGCCAACAACAAGATTTATTAAAAGATGTGGAACCAATCAATAACGACCTTTCTTCTGAAAGCGTTGTCGTAAATGATTTAGGGTTCTTACATTTTTCCTCTGTTGCTTCATTAGAAGCCTACGTAGATGAAATCGCTGGAACACATGATGTTTTCGGCTTGATTTGAGTAGGTGTTAAGTTTTATCAAAATTAGGAAGTGCCATGAAAAAGTTTTTATTTCTTTTCACCGTACTTGCAACGCTCTTTTTAGGTAGTTGTAAAGACGAAGTTACACTAAATAGATATCAGCAATTCGATGGAATTGTATACTACATTGTGGATAGTTTGGATTTAGAAGTTTCGCATGCAACCATTCATCATCAACCTGAATATAAAGGAGATATCGTTATCTCAACACCAATATATACTTTGTTAGGCATTGAAAAAGATTGCAAAGTGATTGGAGTTGGCGAGTCGGCATTTTATAATTGTACAGAGCTAACCTCCGTTTCTTTCCCTTCAACGATACGCTACGTCAAAAAGAATGCTTTTTCAAATTGTACCATGTTGAAAAGTATTACTATCAGAAGTATTAACCCACCTACTATTGACCCAACGGCTTTTGAAGGGTGTAAAACGGAGAACATTACTCTATATGTGTTTATTGAGTCCGTAGATGCGTACAAAAAAGACGAAATCTGGGGTAAATTGAATGTTAAACCATATCCATTAGAGGATGCTTAAAAAAGTGTTTATATGAAAAGATTTTTTTATTTCCTTGCATTAGTTGTGGCTTCTATGTCTTTTTGTGGTTGCAACAACGACGGTGAACTTGCAGTATGGAATGCTGGATATACTGACGGAGAAAATCAGATATACTTTAATGGAATTATGTATCGTTTGCTTACCGATAATACTGTGGAAGTAAGCCCGATTAGTAGTTATATCTATTCAATTACAAAAACGCATTACAACGCGACGGTTTCGATTCCTCCTATATATGAATTTGGTACTTCTGACAAAAGGACAACCATCGGCATCGGTGATAGTGCTTTTTGCGATTGCACGAAGTTAATCTCGGTCGTTTTACCTGCAACAATACAATATGTCAACAAAGATGCTTTCACTAATTGCACTGCTTTGACAACTATTGTTTGCAAGAGTTTGAATCCGCCGACTATTGACCCAACGGCTTTTAAAGGGTGTGAAACAGATAAAATAACTTTGTATGTAGCCCTTGAATCCGTTGATGCCTACAAACAAAACGATGTCTGGAAGACGCTCAACGTAAAAGCATACGCAGTAGAAGAGTAATTCTTTTATTTGTACTTTCGTATCCCATTAACGATTCTCGTTAGTGGGATGTTTTTTTTGTCCGATGATGATATTTTTAACCCAAAACACGGCACAGTTCAAATTCAACGACCAACCATGCGAATTTGATTTTATTTTTTCAAAAAAATGTATCTTTGCAAAAAAAATATATAAACGTATGAAAAAAGGTATCTTATTGATTATTAGTTGTTTAGTAGTTTTTAGTCAGTTACAAGCCAAGAAAGCCGTTGTGCAAGACGTGGATTTGGATTTAGCCGAGCAACGCGTGAACGGCATTATGGATATGAATATTGGAAGTAAAATCAGCGGTGCGGTGGTTTGTTTTGTGCAAGATGATTCCATCGCTTTTCTCAAAGCATACGGCCTCAAAGCGGTGTTGCCAGACGATGAAATCATGGAGCCCCAAACCCAATTTGAATTGGGAACAATGTCCTATTCTATTGGCTTAGGAAGCGTGTTGTTGAAAATGATCCAAGAGGGAAATTTAAATGTCGAATCACAAGTGAAAGACTATTGGGAAGATTTTACCTCAGCCGCAAAAGTGTTGGATTTATATGAAAATAGAGGTGGTTTCTCTGGCAAATTTAACTTCCAATCCTTAGAAGATGCCTACAACGAAGACTCACAAGGCAAGAAAAAAGCGGAGTTTGTCAAGGATTCTTTGTCACGAATGAAACGTATTTATGTGCCTGGTACCAAAGTGATAGTTTCCAGAATAAACGATATTATGCTGCAAACATTGGTGGAAAAAATAGCCAACAATACCTTAGATAAGGTAGTAGAGAGCGAGGTTTGTTCGCCATTAGGTATGAAGGCTACGACCTATCATCCATTCCACCTAGCCAATGTTGCCCCCACTACACGCAAAAACACGAGCACCTTTAACTCGGACAAAGAGCAAGAATATGACGAGTTAGAATGCTGGCGTGGTGTGCCGATGGACGATATTACACGGGTCTTGTTAGATGGTGTTTCGAGTTTTGGTGGACTATTCTCAACTGCCGAAGATTTAGCTAAATGGGCGGTTTGGTTCTTGAATTTAGACCAGGCGTCTCGTTCGTATGGCTTTAACTGTGGCTTGCGTTTAGAGGACGATGGTAGCCGTAGTTACGAAAGTAATACGGGCGTTTATATCCGTTTGCGACCCCACAAAAACAACGGCGTAATCATCCTCACCAACAAGGTGCATCCCGACAATTTGTATGACGTAACTCCGATTTTTCGCTCTATCTACAACTCGTTTAAATAAACCATGCAAAAAATAGATAAGTATAGTATCGGCCTCATCATGGGCGTTTTGTTGCCGTTTATTTTTGGCGTCATTTACGTTGATACGATGAATCTATGGTACGCTTTTAAGACTTTTCAATTTGAAGCGGGAGGCGTTTTGAGCAAGTTATTGTTAGTTAGCGTCTTCCCCGATTTGGCATTGGTTTTTATAGGCTACACCCTACAATTATGGCGAGTTTCAAAGGGTTTGTTGATGGGCACGTTTCCGTATTTATTGGCGAGTTTGATTGTTAGTTTGTAGCAAAATTTTTTGAGAATAATTTTTTTTTGTATCTTCGTGCGAGGAATTCGGGCGGGTTTTCTCTTTTAACTTTTTACACAAAACCTTATGAAAACCAACAAAATACTATATTTTTCGTTGTTTGTTTTTGTATCCAATTGTTTGTGTGCCTTCAATCCCTCTTCCACCCACGACACGTTACACAGCCTCTTAACGCCTGCCATTGAAAAGGGTTTAATCCCAGGAGCCGTTGTCTGTTTCGTTTCGGGCGACAGTATCGCTTACTTGGGAGCCTTTGGGAATCGTGCTATCGTACCAAAACCCCTACCCATGCGAGTAAATACACGCTTTGATATGGCTTCGTGTTCCAAAGTGATGGCAACGGGTAGTGTTACCCTCCAACTGATTGCACGAGGCGATTTAAAGCCTACCGATACCGTCAAGAAATACCTCCCTAAGTTTAAATCAAACGCTACCATAGCCGACTTAGTCCGTCATACCTCAGGATTGCCAGGCTATTTTAATGTCGCTCGATTGGATAGTCTCTTTTCGGCTTCGCATCAGTTTACCAAACGCCAAGACTACCTAATCGATACGATTTGCAGGACTCGCCGACCGTATGAGACGCCGCAACCCTACCTATATTCGTGCTTGAACTACATCACTCTGCAAGCCGTCTTAGAAACAATCAGCCACCAACCCCTCAATCAACTCGCAAAGCAAGAAGTTTTTAAGCCACTTAAAATGAAGCACACAGGCTATAAGCCCAAAAACAAACACAATAT
Source organism: Paludibacteraceae bacterium (assembly GCA_016282955.1). Classification (GTDB taxonomy): domain Bacteria; phylum Bacteroidota; class Bacteroidia; order Bacteroidales; family Paludibacteraceae; genus Colicola. The sequence goes on from JAEELX010000071.1 coordinate 5,600, forward strand.
AGCCCCTACCGAACGCAAACGCAACACCCATATCCCTTCGGAGCAGACGCATTTATGCGACTCATCGGACTGTTGGCTGGGTGTGGTGCATGACCCGTTGGCACGCGTGATGATGCAAGGGGTTTCGGGTAATGCAGGGGTGTTTTCCAATGCCGAAGACGTTGCCAAGTGGTGCGTTTGGATGTTAAATTTGGATTCAACGACCCTGCAAAATGGCTTGTATGCAGGCTTACGCCCCGAAAGAGACGGCAGAAGCCATACGGGGTACACAGGCACCTTAGTGCGACTCAATTGGGAGCGTAAGCAGGCGGTTATCTTACTGACCAATCGTGTCCATCCCGATGACAAAGGGAAGTTAAATGAACTACGAAGAGCGGTTTACAAGGTTTTCATCCCTACCACTATCATCCAAAATAATTTAGGAAGCGAAATAGCCAAAAACGATGGTTTTTTGGAAAAATAATAACAACTTAAAAAATAAAACGGTATGAAAAAGATTTTTTTGATTAGTGTGGCATTGTTCGCGTTTACTATGGTATTCGCTGAGACAAAAACCGTCATCTTAGATGGCAGAAATTTGACAAGTACTGCAACAGAAGCAGAATCTTCTATCACGCAAGACGATATTAAATATACGATAAGCAAAGGGGCAAAAGCCAAAGAAAGACCAAAAACATCAAAGATCGAGTTTGCGGATGTAACGCAATGTATCTTTATTGGAGAAAAAAAAACCTATATTTATAATCAAACGCCCTTTGGTGCTGGAATCACTAAATTTGAAATTTATACGAATGCAGGTCAGCCTTCAGTATTAGTAACCACTGATATATCGTTTAGCGAAACACCTATAACGGAAAGTACAGAAAATAAAATAGAGATAGGAACTCCCACAATTGACGCTATCAAAGAGATTGAAAATATCCCTGAAAACGCGAAGTATTTTTATTGGACAGTAACAAGTTCTCATAATGCCCAAGTTGCTTTTCGTATCACGTACGAGTTGGAGTCCGAACCCGAAGCAACACCAGTGGAGAATGTGTACGACAAAGCAGCAGGAACAACGAAAAAAGTCCTCGAAAATGGGCAGATTTTGATTATTCATGATGGGAAAAAATACAATCTCAACGGGCAAACCGTAGAATAATCAACCAAAAAAAGCGAAAAAGACCTCACCATGCGGGGTCTTTTTCTATGAACAATAAAACTTATGAAAAAAACTTTTTTCGTGGTCCTGCTTGGGCTTGAACCAAGGACCCCCTGATTATGAGTCAGGTGCTACTAACCAACTGAGCTACAGGACCAACGCTATGAAAACAAACTACTAAAAAAAACCTCGCAAAGATACAATTATAAAACAATTTTACAAAACAAAAATATGTTTTTAATTGTCGGATTTTTTTTGTTACTTTGCTAAAAACATTTTTTCATTATGGATATTCTACAACAAATGTACGAGCGTGCTAAAAATAATAAGCAACGCATAGTCCTTCCAGAAGGCGACGAACCACGCACCTTAGAGGCAGCGAACGAAGTGTTAAAACAAGGTCTTGCTGAATTGATTTTGATTGGCGACACTGCCACAATCCAGCAGATGGCAAAAGAAAAAGGGTATGAGCACATCGAAAAAGCCACTATTTTTGATGTTAAGACCAACCCGAAAGTAAAAGAATATGCCAACTTGTTTTACGAATTACGCAAAAGCAAAGGCATAACCGAAGAGCAAGCATTGCAGACCTGCCAAGACCCACTCTACTTGGGTTGCTTGATGGTGAAGAATGGCGATGCAGACGGCGAGATTGCAGGTGCAAGAGGCACAACGGCCGACACCATCCGTCCCGCTTTCCAAATCCTCAAAACGCAACCTGGCGTGAAGGTTGTGAGTGGTGCCTTTTTGATGTTTACTCCCGCTAAACAGTTGGGTGAAAACGGTTTCTTGGTTTTTGCTGACTGTGCCGTGAATCCTTGCCCAACCGCAGACGAGTTGGCTCAAATCGCGATTTCTACCGCACAAACGGCCAAGAATATCGCTGGTATTGAACCCCGCGTGGCTATGTTGAGTTTTTCGACCAAAGGTAGTGCAAAACATGAGTTGGTGGATAAGGTTACCGAAGCGTTGCAAAAAGCCAAAGCGTTAGACCCTACGCTGACGATTGACGGCGAGTTGCAGTTGGACGCAGCCCTCATTCCGAGTGTAGCCGAAACCAAAGCCAAAGGTTCTAACGTGGCAGGCAAAGCCAACGTGCTCGTCTTCCCCGATTTGCAGGCTGGAAACATCGGCTATAAGTTGGTGGAACGCTTCTCGGGTGCTGATGCTGTTGGACCAATCTTGCAAGGTTTAGCCGCTCCAGTAAACGATTTAAGTCGTGGCTGCAAAGTCCAAGATATAATTCAAATGATAGTAATAACCGCTAATCAAGCAATAAAATAAATTAAAAATACCATGAAAATACTCGTTTTAAATTGTGGCTCATCGTCCATTAAGTACAAACTGTTTGATATGGACAAAAAAAGTGTGTTGGCACAAGGTGGCATTGAGAAAATCGGCTTGCCCGACTCGTTTTTACTCATCAAGTTGCCCAATGGCGACAAGGTGAAACGCGAGCAATCTATCCCCGAACACACGGTTGGAATTGAGATGATTCTGTCGGCTTTGGTGGATAAAGAGGTGGGTTGCATCTCGGATTTGAAAGAAATCAACGCCGTAGGTCATCGCGTGGTGCATGGAGGCGAAAAGTTCAATAAATCCGTCCTCATCACGCCCGAAGTGATTGACAAAGTGAAAGAATGTATTGACCTTGCTCCGCTTCATAACCCCGCTAATTTGAAGGGTATTGCGGCGATTGACAAGAAACTGCCGGGTGTTCCGCAAGTGGGCGTTTTTGATACGGCATTCCACCAAACGATGCCCGATTATGCTTACATGTACGCTTTGCCGTATGAATACTACGAGCAATATCCGATTCGCCGCTACGGCTTTCACGGCACTTCGCACCGCTATGTGAGTGCAAGGGTGTGCGAGTTTTTGGGGTTGGATTACAACAAAACCAAGATTATTACGGCTCATATCGGTAATGGTGGCAGTTGTTCGGCAGTTTTGAACGGCAAATCGGTGGACACATCTATGGGTTTAAAGCCTATAGAAGGTCTGATTATGGGTACGCGTGCAGGCGACTTGGACTTGGGAGCCGCAACGTACATCATGGATAAAGAACATCTGAGCACAGCACAATTCTCGGATTTGGTAAACAAAAAATCGGGTTTGCTCGGTATCAGTGGCGTAAGTAGCGACTGTCGCGACATAGACGATGCCATCAAACAAGGCAACAAACGGGCAAAATTGGCTCGCGAGATGTTCATTTATCGAGTTAAAAAGTATATCGGTGCTTACGTTGCAGCGATGAATGGCGTTGATGTGCTCGTATTTACAGGCGGTATTGGCGAAAACGACTGCTATATTCGTACACAAATCTGCAAAGATATGGACTTTTTGGGCATCAAAGTAGATGAGGCTATTTGCGGTTCCGTTCGTGGCGAAGAAAAAGTGGTTTCAACGCCCGACAGCCGCGTAAAAGTATGTGTTATTCCAACTGACGAAGAATGGATGATTGCGTCTGACACGCAACAAATTGTATCATGAAACCGATCATATATCAGTTATTAGTTCGTACTTTTTCAAACCTGCATACCACACGCGTTCCCAACGGTACCAAGGAGGAGAACGGGTGTGGTACGTTTGAAGGTATCAACGAACAGGCTCTTGCAGCCATCAAATCCCTAAACGTAACCCATGTGTGGTACACGGGTGTCATTCGGCACGCAACGGCAATACTGAACACGCCTTGTGTGGTGAAGGGAAAAGCGGGTAGTCCGTATGCAATTACGGATTATTACGATGTTGACCCCGACCTTGCCGTGAACGAAAAAAAGCGTATGGCAGAGTTTGAAGCCCTGATAAAACGCACGCACGAAAACGGTTTGAAGGCAATCATTGACTTCGTTCCGAATCATGTGGCACGCGAATATCATTCGGTTTGCAAACCCAAGGGCGTCAAAGATTTAGGCGAAAACGATGATGTAACCTGTGCTTTCTCGCCGAGCAACGATTTTTATTACCTGCCGGACGAGGCTTTCACACCCTCTTTTGCGTGCGAAGGATACGAAGAATGTCCTGCCAAAGCAACGGGCAATGACTGCTTTACGGCTCATCCGTCTGTGCATGATTGGTACGACACCGTCAAGTTGAACTATGGCGTGGACTATTGTGGTGGAGGTGCCAAACACTTCGACCCGATTCCTCCGTTGTGGACGAAGATGCTGGATATTCTCCTGTTTTGGGCGAACAAAGGCATTGACGGTTTGCGTTGCGATATGGTGGGTATGGTGCCGATTGAGTTCTGGCAATGGGCTATCAAGCAGGTGAAAAAGAAGTATCCCGAGTTGCTTTTTATCGGCGAGTTATACGAACCCCATCGCTACCAAGCGTACATAGAAGCGGGTTTTGACTACCTTTATGACAAAGTGGGCATGTACGATTACCTGCGAGGTGTGGTGAGCAAAGGCTTTTCTGCTGCGGGCGTCACGGCTCAATGGATGAACATAGAAGGCAGTATTCGCGACCATCTGTTGTATTTTTTTGAAAATCACGACGAACAACGTATCGCTTCGGGCTTCTTCTGCGGTTCGGGCGAAAGTGCCGAGCCTGCGATGATTGTTTTGGCGACTTTGGAACGCAATCCTCTGATGATTTATGCTGGTCAAGAATTAGGCTTGCGAGGCATGGAAGCAGAGGGTTTTTCGGGCGTAGATGGTCGGTCATCAATCTTCGATTATTGGAGCATCAATCCGCTCAAAGCGTGGGCAAATGAAGGCAAATGGGACGGCAAAAAACTGTCCGATGCTCAAAAAAAATTGCAAAAATTCTACAAAAAATTGCTCTCTATCGTCAATAAAAACACGTGTATCAACGAGGGTTTGATGTATGGTTTGCAGTACGCACAAAACAATAATTACAATTCCCACAGACAGTTTTCGTTTTTGAGACGCTACAAAAAAGAGGTTTTGCTCGTGGTGGTCAACTTTGATGATAAGGCAGTAAAAGTGGACATCAATATCCCACAAGATGCCTTTGATTACCTCAAAATTACGCCAAAAAGTAGCGTGGAAATGAAAGATTTGTTGCGGGGCGAAAAATTGGTGTGTGCTTTCAATCAAACCAGCCCTATCAGCGTTGATTTAGCGGCGTGGACAGGCGTTATATTGCAATGCAAAATTTAATAAAACAATATGAAAAAAATCATTTTGGCTACCATGATGTTTGGTATGTTCCTTGCTTCCTGCACAAAAAATAGCCAGCAAGAAGCGTTTAAGTATAGTGTGGATACATTTTATGACGTGGAGATTTTGCGTTATAAGGTGCCTGGATTTGAGCAACTTTCTTTGCAACAGAAGAAATTGTGCTACTATCTTTCCGAAGCGGCGTTGAGCGGAATGGATATTCTGTTTGACCAAAATGGAGCGTATAATTTGCGGATTCGTACGGCTTTGGAGGGCTTGTACGTGAATTATCAAGGCGACAAAAAAGCGGAGGAATTTTTGGCACTGGAACGTTATTTGAAGCGTGTTTGGTTTAGCAACGGCATTCATCATCATTACGGTGCGGATAAATTTTTGCCCGAATTTTCGCAAGAATGGTTCGTGGCAGCCTGTGAGCAGTGTGGCGTAACCTACGATGAAGCCATCTTGCCCGTGATGTTTGACCCGACCGTTTTGGCGAAAAAAATCAACCAAACGGCAGGCGAGGATTTGATTCTCACTTCGGCTTGCAACTACTACGAAGGCGTTACGCAAAAAGAGGCACAAGCCTACTACGATGCCCATAAAGACAAGTCTGCACAACCACTGTGGATTGGCTTGAATAGCAAGTTGGTCAAGAAAGATGGCAAAGTGGTGGAAGAAACGTATAAAGTGGGTGGTTTGTACGGCGAAGCGTTGGAAAAGGTGAATTTCTGGCTTGAAAAGGCGAAAGAAGTGGCTGAAAATGACCAACAAAAAACCGTGATACAAAAACTCATCGATTTCAATGCCACGGGCGACCTCAAAACCTTCAACGAGTATTGCATCGCTTGGGTGCAAGATTTGGACAGTCGCGTGGACTTTGTGAACGGCTTCACGGAAACCTACGGCGACCCCTTGGGCGTTACGGCTGCGTGGGAATCGATGGTGAACTTCAAGGACTTAGAGGCAACCCAGCGTGCCCAACTCATTGCCGAAAATGCACAGTGGTTTGAAGATAACTCGCCTACGGATAAGCGTTTCAAAAAAGAGAATGTTACGGGTGTGAGTGCCAAAGTGATTACGGCGGTTATCCTCTCGGGCGACTGCTATCCTGCTACGCCCATCGGCATCAATCTGCCCAACGCAAACTGGATTCGCAAAGAATATGGCAGCAAATCGGTAACCATCGACAACATCACGGACGCTTACAATGCGGTTGCCAACGAGAGTGGGTTTGCGGAAGAGTTTATGTTGCCCGAAATCATTGACGCTTACAAAAAGAACGGCACTCGTTGCAGCAGTTTGCATACCGACTTGCATGAATGTGCGGGACACGGAAGCGGAAAACTGTTGGACGGCGTGAGCAAAGATGCCCTCAAAGAGTATAGTGCAACCATCGAAGAGACGCGTGCCGACTTGTTTGGGCTGTATTTTATGGCTGACAAAAAGATGATTGAACTTGGGTTGTTGGAAACGCCCGACGACTACAAAAGTTACTACTACCAACAGATGATGAACGGCTTGCTGACCCAGTTGGTGCGTATTGAGCCAGGCAAAGATTTGGAGCAATCGCACATGCGGAACCGTCAGTTGATTGCCCTTTGGGTGCTCAAAAATGCCAAGAATAACGAGGTGGAGGTTATCCAACAAGATGGCAACTATTTTGTGAAAATCAACGACTACGAAGGCTTGCAAAAACTGTACGGCGAGTTGTTGGCGACTATCCAACGAATCACTTCCGAAGGCGATTATCAAGCCGCAAAGGACTTGGTCGAAGAATATGCCGTAAAAATCAATCCCGAGTGGCATAAGAACATCTTGGAACGCTATGCTCACCTCAACTTGGCACCTTACAAAGGCTTCGTGAATCCCGTTTACACGCCCGTTTTGGACAAAAATGGCGAAATAACGGACATCCAAGTGGATTACACGGAGGGTTATGTTGAACAGCATTTGCGTTACTCGAAAGACTATTCGTTCTTGACAAAAAAGTGATTGTTGACTTACCCATAAATAAGTCCCTCGCCAACCGTATTTTGATACGTCAAGCGTTATGCGGAGATAGGTTGTTGCCTATCTCTGTTTCTATGCCCCAAGATGTCCAAATCCTGCACCAGGCCCTGCAAGACATTGAGCAAAACAAGCCCGAGATTTATGTGGATAACTGTGGCACGGCGATGCGTTTTTTGACGGCTTATTTGGCACAATATGAAGGTAAGAAAGTAACGTTGGTGGGTTGTGAACGGATGCACCACCGACCTATCGGACAACTCGTGGAGGCTCTGCAAAGCCTCGGGGCAAACATAACGTATTTGCAAAAAGAGGGCTTTCCACCTTTGCTGATTGAGGGTAAACGATTGGATAAAACAAAGCCCATCACCCTCAATAACCCACTATCTACACAGTTCATTTCGGCTTTACTGCTCATCGGAGCGAACGTCCAAACTAACTGCCAATCACCCTACATCACAATGACTAAACAGGTTTTGAACGGGCAGGTTGTGTTGGAAAAAGATTGGACAAGTGCCTCTTATTGGTACGAATATTTGGCTTTGCACGACACCCAACAGACGATTTTTTTTCCGCACCTCTCGAACAACACCACGCAACCCGACCAAATCGTGGCTGACGTGTTTGAAAAGGCTTTTGGTATCAAAACGACATACGAAAAGGAGGGTTGCAGCATTGCGAAATTTCAAAAGCCACACGCCGAAAAATTGAAAATGGACTTCCAAAACTGTCCCGATTTGTATCCGACCATTGCGATTACGTGCCAACGTCTGAATATCCCGCTTCTGGCAAGTGGCACAGAGGCTCTTCCATACAAGGAATCTAACCGTTTGGAGAGTTGCAAACAACGGCAAACCAACCACGACCACCGAATGGCGATGGCACTGCTCATGGCGGATTATGCGGTGGACGATACCGACTGCATTGCCAAGTCATACCCCGCTTTTATGCAACAATTTCAACAAATATGCCCGAAAAAATAACCCGTATTATTCCATTTCGAGATTGCGAAGATGGTTTAAAAAATAAAAACTACCCCATTCGCACTATTTTTGCATTGGATAATGGTGAAGGCAAAAAAGCCACATTAAAACGGGCGATTGAGGCGTGTGAAAGTGAGTGGGTGTGGCTGCAAGACGTGGATGTTCATCCTGCGGAGATAGTAACCGAACAGGAAATGCTCAATTTGGTGGAGCGAGCCGATATATGTATTTTGCCTCTGCGAATGACGGCTGGCAAGGGCACGCTGATAGAACGTCTGCAACAAGCGGAATACGGTGCAATTCAACAACTTACGTACTTGACCGCGAAAAAAAATCGTGCCGTGATGTGTTCGGGTGCCAACTTGTTAGTGAACCGCAAAAAGTGGCTTGAGAGTTATGCCGACCTGCACCCCGACATCCCGAGTGGCGACGATATGTTTTTGTTGGAGAGTTTTAAGCGGAGGCATCTGCGAATCACAACCACCAACGACCCGCATTTTGAGGCCATCGTTACGCCCCAACCCACATTGAAACAACTGCTACGGCAACGGATGCGTTGGGCAGGCAAATCGGTTCGCTACCAAGACCGCGACATAATTTTGTGCGGTGCAATCATCGTGCTTGCAAACCTGCTACAACTCTTCTGTCCGTTGATTTTGCTCGTTAAGTTTCCCATCGAGTACGCTTTGATTCGCCAAAAAAGCCGCGAAATATCGTTTGGCATTATTTTTTTGCTTGAAATTATTTACCCGTTTTATGTGCTGTTCTGTTTGGTCGGAGGATGGTTTCGGCTGAAAAAGTGGTAAAATTACTCTTTGAGTATCGAAAAAGAAATAACAATTAAAAATTATTGCATTTTTTTGTAAGATTTTGAGGTTTCAATCGTATTACATATAGAAGCATTACAAAAAATGACACACGAGCAGTTCACGCAAATATATTTGCCGTTTAGCGGAAAGATGGGCAGATTCAATTAGAACGTGAAAAAATGATAGACTGTAAAATTCAACCTCAAAATATAAAAATAGACCTTTTGAATCTTCGAAAATCTACTTCTCGCTTATTTCTTCCACAACGTACTTGTGAAAATCAACAGAATAGTGAAAATTTCAAGACGCCCAATGAGCATCACAAAAGTCAAAATCCATTTGCCCAACGTAGGAAAAGTGGCAAAAGTGGCTGTCGGACCATACTGCCCCATCGCGGGTCCAATGTTACCAATGGCACTGACTGCCGCACCAATCGCCTCGTCAAACGTAACACCCAAGCCACACAAAACCAGAATGGAAGACATCAAAATCAGAATATACAAAAACAAAAACGCCATCACGTTGTTGATAGTCTGCTGACTAACCACCTTACCGTTCAACTTCACGGGCAAAACGGCATTGGGATGGATGCGTTTGTTGAACTCGTTGACCCCACTCTTCACAAAAATGATAATCCGCACCCACTTGATACCACCCGCTGTGGAGCCAGACGAACCACCCGGGAACATCAAGAAAAACACAATCACCCACAGCACAGGAATCCATTGCATATAATCCGCTAACATAAAGCCGCTGGAAGTCATCGTGGTTACGGTCGTAAAGAAACTCACCCGAAAACTTTGCTCCAAATTCTGCCCAATGCTCATCTCGGTGCCCCAATTTTGAATGAATAGTCCGCACGTCAACACCAGCGTAAAAACACCTACAGCAGACAGATACCACTTGGTTTCTTCGTCCTGCAACACCTTTCTGCCTTTCCCCATAGAGAGGTAAATGAACATGGCAAAGTTGATGGCAGAAATAAGCATAAAGAAGGCAACCGTGTAATGGATGAGCGGGTTGGCATAGTGCGAAATGCTCGCATTTTTAGTGCTAAAGCCCCCCGTGGCGATGGTGGAAAAGGAGTGGCAAACGCTATCAAACAGTGGCATACCCTCCAACCACAGTAGACCCACCTCCGACAAGGTTAAGATGACGTAGGTCGTCCAAAGGTACTTGGCAGTGGTGGAAAGTCGCGGAGATAGTTTTTCGTAGGAGACGCCCGTCACTTCGGCAGCGTATAACTGCATTCCGCTCATACCAAAGATAGGCAAAATAGCGATACTCAGCACGATAATTCCCATACCGCCGAGCCATTGCGTGAGTGCCCGCCAAAACAAAATGCCGTGTTCCAA
>JAEELX010000072.1 GCA_016282955.1 Paludibacteraceae bacterium
ATGCCGTTTTGCTTTTTAGCGGCGATTTTGTTACGTAAAGAGTGGCGTCATTATATAGCCCTTTTTTCGTGGAAGTTATGCCAACTGAAAGAGATTCTAAAATTGCATAAAGTGGGCTTCCCTATCGGTGGACAGACGTTTTTGGAGACCTTCCTTTTCACGTTTGCTTTCATTTTGATTGGTTGGATCAACAAAGAGAGTCTTGCAGCCCACCAGATAGCCAATCAGGTGGTGGACATCAATTTTATGTTGGCTATGGGGGTCGGAAGTGCCACGACGATTCGCGTTTCGCATCAGTTGGGTGCGAGCGATTTATATGCGGTTCGTATGGCGAGCAACGCCTCTATTCACTTGTGTTTGGTCATCAATACGCTCTCTGCTATTTTTATGATTACGTGTCGCAATATCATTCCGCTATGGTTCACCAAAGACCCCGAAGTGGTTTCGATTGCTTCTTCGTTGATACTCATTGGTGGCTTTTTGCAGTATGCAGACGGTTTGCAGGCAGTTGGTGTGGGTATGTTACGCGGTATAACGGATGTAAAAATTTCGATGATAGGTGCGTTGATTTGCTATATCGTGGTTGCCTTGCCACTCTGCTATTTACTGACTTTCAACCTGAATTTAGGTGCACAAGGTATGTGGATTGGGTTTATTGTGGGTTTGTCGCTCGCTGCCATCTTTTTCCACATTCGTTTTCGGATTAAGTACAAACAACTAAATAAAACGATGTAACACTATGTCTCCTATCCTCATTTTAGTTACGATTTTTGCGTATTTTACACTGCTGTTTGTCGTTTCGTATATCGCTGGACGTAAAGCCGACAATGCGGGCTTTTTTTCGGGCAACAAGTCAAGCAATTGGATTGTTGTTGCTATGTCTACTATTGGAGCGGCTATCTCGGGCGTTACGTTTGTGAGTGTGCCGGGTATGGTGCAAGGCGTGGGATTTAGTTATTTGCAAATGGTTTTGGGTTTTATGGTCGGGCAAATACTCATCGCATACGTGCTTATTCCGCTTTATTACAAGCTGCAACTCACCTCCATTTACGAATACATCAACAACCGCTTTGGTCTGACGAGTTACAAAACGAGTGCGTGGATTTTTTTCGTTTCTAAGATGCTGGGGGCAAGTGTGCGTTTGTTTGTGGTGAGTTTTGTGTTGCAAGAATTGGTCTTTGCACCGCTTGGACTGCCGTTTGTGGCGAATGTATTTTTTACCATACTTATCGTGTATTTATGCACTTTTCGGGGAGGCGTAAAATCCATTATTTGGACGGATTTACTCAAAACGTGTTGCCTCATTTTGACGGTTGGATTGTGTATTTATTTTATTTTGCGAAGCGGTGTAAGTTGGGATGGATTTGGCAAAAACGAGATGTCTCGCGTGTTTTTCTTGGATAACCCGCGTCAAGGCACGTACTTTTGGAAACAATTTTTGGCGGGTATTTTTTTAGTTTTAAGCACAACCGGCTTGGACCAAGACATGATGCAACGCACACTTTCTTGCAAAAACACGAAAGATAGCCAAAAAAATATGATTACAGGAGGCGTTTTGCAAGTGTTTGTCAATGCGTTGTTCCTCGTGTTGGGTTATTTATTGTACCGTTTTGCGGATACCAATGGCATTAACATTGAAGGGCACAGTGGTGATGGCTTGTTTCCGTATTTGGCAACGGGCAACTTTTTTCCCACAATCGTTGGCGTGATGTTTATCGTTGGCTTTATTGCAGCTGCTTACTCGGCTGGGGGCAGTGCTTTAACGGCTTTGACGACTTCGTTTTCGGTGGATATTTTAAACCTGAAAAATACCCAACAAAGTGAGGCACAAATCACCCAAACTCGCCAAAAAGTGCATATAATGATGTCGTGTATCATGGCGATTTGTATCTATGTGATTTATCTTTTGAACGACGATTCCGTAATTCAAACGGTGTATAAAGTAGCAAGTTACACGTACGGACCGTTGCTGGGCATGTTCTGTTTTGGGATTTTTTCAAAACTGGACGTAAAAGATAAATGGGTGCCCTTGGTGGTGGTTCTTGCTCCCATTATCACGTGGATTTTAGACGCTAATTCACAGGCATGGTTGGCGGGTTACACTTTTTCGCACGAACGCTTGCTGGTAAATGCTTTTTTGACCATTTTGGGTATGCTTTTAATCCGAAAAACGAGGCATGAATAGAAAAATTTTAGCATTACTTGGCGTTATTTGGGGAACATGTGGCTTTGCACAAAGCGATTCCGTTCCGCTTACCGACCCAAAACAACTCAATTTAGATGAAATTTTAGTCGTATCCAAAAAATCCGAATTGCACGCTGACGCCTACCGTTTAGTAACGCAAATCTCCCATCAACAGATAGAATCTTTGCCCATCCAAACCGTAGCCGACATCTTGCAATACTTGCCTTCGTTGGACGTTCGCACCCGAGGGGTTGGTGGTGCACAAGCCGATGTGAGTATGCGTGGTGGGACGTTTGACCAAGTGTTGGTGCTGTTGAACGGCGTTAACCTCAACGATGCCCAAACGGGACATTATACGATGAATTTGCCCATAAGTACGGCTTTGATTGAGCGAATTGAGGTGTTGCAAGGGACAAGTGCACATCTATTTGGGGCTTTTTCGGGAGCTATCAACATCATCACGTGGCAAACGGAACAAAATGAATACAACTTTCGCGTAACGGCAGGTATGAATCGGCTTGTAAATCCCGAATTTGCGATGCTTTTGACTAAAAATGAGTGGCACTTTGCTACTTCGGCAGATTATAGTCGTGCCGATGGATACTACGCTCCGCAACCCTCCGAAAAGGAAAAAATAGCCCTTCAAAACTCCGATTTTCAAATCGCCAACCTGTTTTTTCAAGCCAACTATAAAAATTTTAACCTCCAAATTGGTTCGCAATGGAAGGATATTGGGGCTGGAATGTACTATGGCTTTGGTTCGCAAGACCAATTTGATGCGACTCGCACGGCGTTTGGTTCCATGAATTACAAACATCGCTGGAACCAGTGGAGCATCGCTGTACAAGCCACTTATCGTGCTAACTACGACCGCTACGAATGGCACCGCAACCAACGATTGTACGGCAATTTCCATTTCACACAAAATGCTTCGGCGGCACTAACGAGCAAATACGCCTCCAAAATTGGCACTACAACGCTCGGTTTTGAGTTCCGCAACGAAAATATCCATTCCACCAACATCGGCGACACCATCAACAAAAATGGGCAAATTCCGAATGTAGAGGGCTTCAAATTGAAAGATGTTCGCGTTCTGGATTTGGTCAAAGGGAAAAATCGGTATCACTTGAATTACTTTGCACAACAGACGTTTTTGTACCATCATTTGTCCGCATCGGTCGGCATGAGTGGCACGTACAACAATGATTTTGGCAACCATTTTGCGGGCGAGGCGAACATCGGATATGAATTTGCACAGGCCTCTTCGGTGTACGTAAACGCCAATCGTTCCTTGCGTATGCCCACTTTTACGGATTTGTATTACGATGCGGGGAATCAGTTAGGCAACTGCGACTTACAGCCCGAAAAAGCAGTGACCGTTTCTGTTGGCGGCAAATTGAATCATTCTTTTGCCCAAAATCATTCGATTAAAATCTACGGAGACGCCTATTTCCGTTGGGGAAAGGACATCATTGATTGGGTTTTTACGCCCGAAGATAGCAAACGCCCTTACCACGCACAAAATCAGCAAAAAGTGAATGCCACAGGCGTTGAATTGACCACACAATATAGCTGGAAATACAACGATGAACGCTGGAAAAAAATGTCCAATTTGCTTTCGCTGAGTTACGCTTACACCTACCTCGATTTAGACCTCACCGAGACGGGTTCCCGCTATTTGGATTATTTGAGCCACAAAATAACGCTTCAATTGGAGCATACGATTTACAAAAATATCGGTTTTTCGTCCGCTTTTCGCTTCCAAAAACGCGAAGGACAGTACAATAACGCCTACGGAATCGTGGAAAATTATACGC
>JAEELX010000073.1 GCA_016282955.1 Paludibacteraceae bacterium
TGTGCAGCGTGGAAAATATCATGTAGTTCCACCAATTTCATTCCAAAACGCGTGTCGGGTTTATCACTACCGTAGTACTTCATTGCGTCAGCCCATGTCATACGTGGCAAAGTGGGAATATCAATGTTCAAAATAGCTTTGAAAAGGTTCCGAATCATACCTTCAAAGGTGTTCAGCACGTCATCTTGCTCCACAAACGACATCTCGCAGTCGATTTGCGTAAATTCGGGTTGACGGTCGGCACGCAAGTCTTCATCACGGAAGCATTTTACGATTTGGAAATACCTATCAAAACCAGCCACCATCAAGAGTTGTTTGAGGATTTGCGGTGATTGTGGAAGAGCATAAAAAAGTCCTTGATTCATACGACTTGGCACAATAAAATCCCTTGCACCTTCGGGGGTAGAGTTCACCAAAACAGGTGTTTCAACCTCCAAAAAACCGATTGAATCAAAATATTTTCTCACTTCAAGCACCATTTTATGGCGTAATTCGAGATTTTTGCGTACGCAGGCACGCCTTAAATCCAAATAACGAAACTTCATTCGCAGTTCGTCGCCACCGTCCGTTTGGTCTTCGATGGTAAAAGGCGGTGTGATAGCGGGATTGAGCACATTGAGTTGTTCCACTTCGATTTCAATGTCGCCCGTTGGCATCTGCGGGTTTTTACTTTGGCGTTCAATCACCTTGCCAACTACCTGTATAACATATTCTCTTCCGACTTGGTTGGCTTGTTCAAAGGCTTGTGTGTTCTGGTTAAACGCTAATTGTGTCATTCCATACCTATCACGCAAGTCAATGAAAGTCATTGCACCCATTTTGCGTATGCGTTGCACCCAACCTGCGAGTGTAACTTGTTGATTTACATTGCTGATTCGCAATTCGCCACATGTTACTGTTCTATACATATTACTTCTGAATTTATTTTTTTGATTAAACCTTTTAGCACATTTCCGGGTCCGAACTCGGCAAATTCGCTCGCTCCGTCTGCTATCATATTTTGGATGGTTTGCGTCCATTGTACAGGCTTGGTGAGTTGTGCTATTAAATTTTGTTTTATTTCTTGTGGATTGGTGTGTGCCTTTCCATCAATGTTCTGATAAATGGGGCAGATAGGAGCATCAAACTCCAACGGGATGATGGCTTGTTTGAGTTCTTCTTCTGCCGACTGCATCAAAGGCGAATGAAAAGCCCCTCCGACATTGAGCGGAATAGCACGGGCTTTGAGTTCTTTTACCTGTGTTGCGACTTCGTCAATGCCTTTCATCGTACCTGAAACGATGATTTGCGAGGGTGAATTGTAGTTGGCTACGGTTACGACTTCGCCTTTTACGTTGTTGCAAATCTGTTGGATTTTTTCTTCTTCAAGTCCCACCACAGCCAACATGGTAGAGGGATTTTGGACGCACGCTTTTTGCATCGCTGCTGCACGTTTACTCACCAACACCAACGCATCTTCAAACGATAACGCCTTGCACGCCACCAAAGCGGTGTATTCGCCCAAACTATGTCCTGCCACCATACTGATAGTGTGTTGGTTCAAGACGGTGAACGAGGCGATAGAGTGCAAAAAAACGGCCACTTGCGTAACTTTGGTTTGTTTCAATTCTTCGTCGGTTCCCTCAAACATGATTTGCGTAAGGTCAAAATGGAGGATTTCGTTTGCCTTATCAAATAAACTTTTTGCTGCGGGATAATTTTGGTACAAATCCTTTCCCATCCCTACATATTGGGCTCCTTGTCCCGGAAAAACGGCTGCTGTCATCTTATTTCAATTTATACGACATTCTTACTGTTACAGATGCTTTTTTCTCTTTTGACCACGTGTTAAACGTGCCACCATAGAGATAATCTTCGTTACCTGTTGCGGACGTGATTTGGAAAACGCCCAACGAAGCACTGCTTGCCTTGCCTAACTTGGCACCTGCATTTTCCACCACTTTCAAAGCCCTTGCACGAGCATCTTTACTGGCTTTTTCAATCAAAGTCAACTTCAAATCATCTAACTTCGTGTAGTAGTATTCGGGCGAGTTTGACATGATATTCACGCCTTTTGCAATGACGGACGAAATCTCACGCGACACGGTTTCGACCTTATCCACCTCGTTGGAAACAATTGTAAACGACTGCTCCAACCGATAACCCACAAAACGAGTACCCGAATAGTTGCCTAACGAGTTGTAAATAGGTTCCATATTTTTGTCGGCACTGATAAACGAAAATGTGATTTCTTTCGCATCAATGCCACTTTTTGCAAGATAATCTGCCACGATTTTTTGGCAACGCTCCATCTCTTTGTAACCTTCCAAACGGTTGGTCGTCTCGGTTTGATACCTGCCTGTCCAGACAATTTTATCGGAAACAAACGTCTCTTCACCAAGTCCCGTAACGCTGATGACGTCCCTCGCTTTGATGGCGTAAATAGTACACGACAAAATAATCACACTCACAATGGCACTTGCGCCCACAAGCCCATATTTAATCCATGCAGTTTTTATTTCACTCATATTTTTAACTTTTAAAATTATCTTAATCGTTCGCTGGCTTTCACTAACGCTTCATCGCGTATGATTTTCACCATCGCCATCACCGTAAAAATAAGGCATACAAGCGGAAGAGCTGCCCAAGGTGTCGGAAGGCATTTATTCCCCTCGATAATTATTTCCGAACCGCTTGGATAGAGCATAAAATAGCGGTACGAAGCCAAAATAGCGTAGTATCCCAAACATAAAACAATGTTCACAATGCTCAACCGTATCTGCCACATTCGGTTACGAAAACTAAACAAGATAATCAACGCCAGCAACGGAATAATTATTGTGATTACCAATAAGGGTATCTTTTGCCAACTAACAAGCGGGAAAAGGTATAAATGTGTTATTTCGTTGGACCCAAAATCAAAAAAATCCAACGAAGGCAGGAAACAATACACCGTTCCCAACACAACCACAAACAAGAGATATAAACTCTGTATTCTTTGTATCATTACAAAAACTTTTTTTATTGTAGTGCAAAGGTATATTTAATTTTCTATTTTAGATAGAAAAATTTTTCCTTTGATTTTTTTTCGTTACCTTCGCAAGAGTAGTGCAAATTCAATGAAAACAGCAGATTTAACGAAACTTATTGCGATTTGGTTTGAAGAAGATATTCGTGAGGGCGACCACACATCGCTTTGTTGTATTCCTGCAACCGAGCAGGGCGTTCAGCAGTTAATCATCAAGCAAGAAGGCATTTTGGCAGGTGTGGAAGTGGCGAAAGCCATCATCCATTATTTTGATAACTCGTTGAAAATCAACACGTTCCTTCAAGATGGTTCGCACGTAAAAGCGGGTGATATTGCCTTTGAGGTGAGCGGAAAAGTGCTTAGTTTGTTGCAAATAGAGCGTACGATGCTCAACGTGATGCAACGGATGTCAGGTATTGCGACCACGACTCATGCCTATCAGTCGCTCATTGCCGACACGGGTTGTTATGTCTTGGATACTCGCAAAACGACTCCCGGATTACGTTATTTGGAGAAAGAGGCGGTCAAGATTGGTGGTGGAAAAAATCACCGTATCGGGCTGTTTGATATGATACTTTTGAAGGATAATCATGTGGATTTTTCGGGTGGGATAACCAACGCTCTCACGCGTGCAAAAAAATACTGCGAAGAGAAAAATCTTGACCTCAAAATAGAGATTGAAACGCGTAACGAAAAGGAGATACAAGAGGCTTTGGCAACCAATATCCCCGACCGCATTATGTTGGATAATTTTTCGGTAGAGCAAACCAAACAAGCCGTTGAATTGATTCGTGCGTGGGAAAAAATGCACAACAAACATATTGAGATTGAAAGTAGTGGCGGAATAACCTTGGAGACGATTCGTCCGTATGCACTTTGTGGGGTTGATTTTGTGTCGGTGGGGGCTTTGACGCACTCCATCAAGAGTTTAGATATGAGTTTTAAGGCAAAAAAGTAATTATTAACATAAAAAATTAGATTTAATACTATGACAGAACAGAAAAAAAGAGTTTACACGTTCGGTAATGGTAAGGCAGAAGGAAATGCTTCTATGCGTGAAGAATTAGGTGGAAAAGGTGCGAACTGTGCCGAGATGAACTTGGTCGGCGTACCCGTGCCTCCTGGATTTACAATCACAACCGATGTATGTAATGAATACTACCAAGTTGGACAAGAAGAAATCGTTGCTTTGTTGAATAATGACGTAAACAAAGCCGTTCAACACATCGAAGGTTTGATGAATTGTAAGTTTGGTGACCCTGCCAACCCACTGCTCGTGAGTGTGCGTTCGGGTGCTCGTGCTTCGATGCCAGGTATGATGGATACCATTCTTAACCTCGGTTTGAACGACACCGTAGCAGAAGGTATGGTGAAGAAAACCAACAACCCACACTTCGTTTACGACTCGTATCGCCGTTTCGTGCAAATGTACGGTGATGTCGTTTTGGGAATGAAGCCTGTAAACAAAGAGGATATTGACCCATTTGAGGCAATCATTGAAGAGGTGAAAAAAGAACAAGGTGTTGAGTTGGACAAAGACCTTTCGGTTGATTCGTTGAAAAAACTCGTAAAACTTTTCAAAGAAGCCATCAAAAAACAAACAGGAAGCGACTTCCCAGACAACCCAATGGAACAACTTTGGGGTGCTATCTGTGCCGTTTTCCGCAGTTGGATGAACGAGCGTGCTATCTTGTATCGTAAGATGGAAGGTATCCCAGACGAATGGGGAACAGCCGTTTCGGTGATGGCGATGGTGTTCGGTAACATGGGCGAAACGTCTGCAACAGGCGTTTGCTTCAGCCGTGATGCTGCAACGGGCGAGAACATCTTCAATGGTGAGTACCTCGTAAATGCACAAGGTGAGGACGTGGTGGCAGGTATTCGTACACCGCAACAAATCACCAAGATTGGCTCACAACGTTGGGCTGAACGTGCAGGTATCTCAGAGGAAGAGCGTGCTGCTAAGTATCCTTCTATGGAAGAGGCTATGCCAACGCTTTTTGCTGAATTGAACGAGATTCAACAAAAGTTGGAGAACCACTACAAAGACATGCAAGATATGGAGTTCACCGTTCAAGAAGGCAAATTATGGTTCTTGCAAACCCGTAATGGTAAACGTACGGGTGCTGCTATGGTGAAAATCGCTATCGACTTGCTCCACGAAGGTAAAATTGACGAAAAAACGGCTATCAAACGTTGCGAACCGCAAAAACTCGATGAGTTGTTGCACCCTGTTTTCGATAAAAAAGCATTGACAGCTGCCAAAGTGATTGCTCAAGGTTTGCCTGCTTCCCCAGGTGCTGCTTGCGGTCAAATCGTGTTCCACGCTGACGATGCTAAGGATTGGCACGAAGACGGACATAAAGTAATCCTCGTACGTATCGAAACCTCTCCCGAAGACCTTGCAGGTATGGCTGCGGCTCAAGGAATCCTCACGGCTCGTGGTGGTATGACTTCGCACGCTGCTGTGGTGGCTCGCGGTATGGGTAAATGCTGCGTTTCGGGTGTTGGCTCGTTGAATGTTAGCTATAAAAATAAAACGGTAGAGATTGACGGCGTGGTTTACAAAGAAGGCGATTATATCTCGCTCAACGGCTCAACAGGTCAAGTATATGCTGGTGAGGTGCCCACAAAAGCCGCAGAGTTGAGTGGTGACTTCAAAGAACTGATGGACCTTTGCGACAAGTACACCAAGCTTCAGGTTCGTACCAATGCTGACACGCCCCACGATGCACAGGTGGCTCGTAACTTCGGTGCAAAAGGTATCGGTTTGACGCGTACCGAGCACATGTTCTTCGATGATAAGAAGATTGTGGCGATGCGTGAGATGATTTTGGCGAAAGATACGGCTGGACGCGAAAAAGCGTTGAGCAAACTCTTGCCTTATCAAAAAGCGGACTTCAAAGGTATTTTGGAAGCAATGGACGGCTATCCAGTGAACATCCGTTTGCTTGACCCACCTTTGCACGAGTTCGTTCCTCACGATTTGGCTGGACAAGAGACGATGGCAAAAGAGATGGGGGTTAGTGTCGAAGAAATCCAACAACGCGTTGCTTCTTTGGCAGAAAACAATCCAATGCTTGGTCACCGTGGTTGCCGTTTGGGTATCACATTCCCCGAAATCACCGCTATGCAGACGCGTGCTATCATGTCTGCGGCTTGCGAGTTGAAGAAGGAAGGTAAGAACCCGATGCCCGAAATAATGGTTCCGTTGATTGGTATTTTGTACGAGTTCAAACAGCAAAAAGAAATCATAGAAAAAGTGGCTAACGAAGTGTTTGCAGAGTACGGCGTAAAGGTTGAATACGAAATCGGTACGATGATTGAAATTCCGCGTGCTGCCTTGACCGCAGACCGTATCGCAACCGAGGCTCAATACTTCAGTTTCGGTACAAACGACCTCACGCAGATGACTTTCGGTTACAGTCGTGATGACATTGCGTCTTTCTTGCCTGTATATTTGGAGAAGAAGATTTTGAAAGCCGACCCATTCCAAGTTTTGGATCAAAAAGGTGTTGGTCAACTCATCAAGATGGCGGTAGAAAAAGGTCGTGCTATTCGTCCAAATTTGCGTACAGGTATTTGTGGTGAGCACGGTGGCGAGCCTTCGTCGGTGAAATTCTGTGCAAAAGTGGGTATGAACTACGCAAGTTGCTCTCCATTTAGGGTACCTATTGCACGTTTGGCAGCCGCTCAAGCAGCCGTTGAATAAGCCGTAATGAAAAAGAATTTTTTATTACTTGTGATGTGTCTGTTGGTTGGCGTTGTCTTTGTCGCTTGCGAAAGTGATGAAGACAGCGTCCCGACGGGACCATTAGCTAAAATAGAGATAAAGCAACTTTTAGGCACAAAAGATGATACGGCGTTTGTGTTGCTCAATCTCTACTTGCGAAGAGATTTGAGGAGTGAGATTGACAGGGCATTTACTGCTGCATTCTTTGAAGAAGAAACCCCGTTGCTTTACGACCCGAGTATCGGCTTTTTGGTAGGAACAACGCCTTTACTTAGTGCAGAAAATGCGTGGGTAATGAAAACCAATCCCGTCTTTTTTGGCGCAGCACCGCTGAATACGATTCTCAAAGCAATGCACGCCCAGATGGAACAAGACCCGCTAGGACCCGAAAACGTTGCTACTGTCGAAGCGTTGTTGGATTATGCCAATACGATTATTGTCGAAAGCGACGGCTCCAATACGTATCCTGTAGCGATTTGGGGGTTAGAACCAAACACAAAATATTATATTGTGCCGTTCTTCAAGTCGGATACAACAGGAGTAGTAACGGGAACTCTACCTTGCTTTGTAACAACAACGCAAAATTGAGCAAGAACGCTTCTGTTCACCGACTTTTAAGGTCGTCTTTAAGAATTAAATTTCTCGGATGTAAGCCGAACGATTGTTGTAAAACAACCCATTAACCAAAAATGATATGAAATTTATTCAACCCGATTTTAAGGGAGAAAACAAAGGACACTACACGCCAGGAATCATTTCACACGGAATGCTGTATATTTCTGGGCAACTATCCATTGATCCCGACACCCGCGAAGTACCTCAGGGTGATATTTATGAACACGCACGGCTCGCTCTTAATAACGTGGATAGAGTGTTGAAAGCCGCTGGACTTGGCAGAAATAAGGTCGTTCAAGTAAGGATTTTTACGACAGACGTTGCTTATTGGGACGCTATAAATGAGGTTTACAAAGAGTTTTTTGGCGAACATAAGCCCGCAAGAGTTATCGTCAATGCTCCTTCGCTTCATTTTGGTTGTAAAATTGAAATTGAAGCCATTGCAGAAACCGAAGAATAACAACATTAAAGCTTAAATGATATGAAAGAAGTAAAATACGAGTGCACCAAGTGTGGACACATTGAAGAGGTTACAACCCGTAAAGTGAAATGCGATTGTGGTGGTTTATGGCGTTTGAAGTGGGAAGCCCCGAAATTTGATTTGAACAAAATTGACCGCGATACGTGGAGTTTGTTCCGTTACAGAGAGTTTATGCCCTTGTTGGACGAGTCGTGGCGAGATGTTACGCTCGGCGAGGGAATGACACCTATCGTCCCGTTCAATGACGATGTGCTTTTTAAGATGGACTATTTTATGCCGACTCTTTCGTTTAAGGATCGAGGGGCTGTGGTTGTGGTTGCACACTGTAAGTCGATTGGTGTGGATTCAGTTCTGCAGGATTCAAGTGGCAATGCAGGCAACAGTGTAGCGGCTTATTGTGCAAAGGCAGGCATTGAATGCGAAATCTTTGTTCGAGAAGGCACTTCTCCCGCTAAAATCAATATGATTCAAGCACATGGTGCAAAGATTAATATCGTTCCAGGTACACGCGACCACTGTGCCGATGTGTGTCGCGAAAAAGTGGCTTCAGAAGGGAAGTATTACGCAAATCACGTTTACAATCCGTTCTTTTATGAAGGCACAAAAACCTACATCTATGAAACCTTCGAGCAATTGCATCGCATACCGAAAAATATCTTTGTACCGTTAGGCAATGGGACACTGTTTATTGGCGTGATGAAAGCCCTTGAAGAATTGCTTGCGTCGGGTTGTATCAAGGAGTTTCCGCAAGTCGTTGCTCTGCAAAGTGAACATTGCGACCCATTTTTTAAGGCCGTTGAAACCAAGAGCAACGAGCCTGCAAAAATTGCCGTCAAACCGACCATAGCAGAGGGAATCGCAATTGGTGTGCCGATGCGAGGAGCAGAGATTCTGAACTACATCTACAAGCACAACGTACGGCTTATCACCGCTCCCGAAGATAAAATCCTCGAAGCAAGAGCCGAAATTGCAGCCAAAGGAATCTACTGCGAACACACAACAGCAGCGAGTTATGCAGCTTATAAGAAGTACTGCGAAATATTCGGACGCACAGAAGATACGTTAATATCCATGTGTGGTGCGGGCTTGAAATCCGACCATTAACAAAATGATTTAACACAAGCAAGGACAATTATAGTTGCTTATGATTGTCCTTTTTTTAATGAAAAAACTTGTTTTTATACTATCGCTTCTTTGTACGACCGTTATTCATGCCCAACTCAACACGGACAGAATAACGGCGATAGGGCGTAATGCACTCTATTTTGACGACTACGTGCTGTCCATTCAGTACTTTAATCAGGTCATCAAACTCAAGCCTTACTTGCCCGAACCGTACTTGTTACGGGCGATTGCTAAGATTCAACTCAGCGATTTTCATGGAGCGATAAAAGATTGCAACACGGCGTTGGAGTTTAATCCGTTCCAGCCGGGCATCTATTACGTGCGGGGATTTGCCTATCGGAACTTAGAAAAATATGACTTGGCAGAACAAGATTTTGATAAAGCGTTGCAATTATCGCCCGAAAACCGTACGTATTTGTCGTTGCGGGCTGATGTGCGGGCTTCCCAGAAGAAGTTTGACGAAGCCCTGCTCGACATTGATTATTTGATAAAACGCGAACCCACTTTGGCGACTTTGTACTACGAACGGGGCGTCATTTGTATGCAAAAAGAAGATACTGCCCAAGCCAAGAAAGCCTTCACAACCACCACCGAGTTGGATTCGCAAAACCCGTCTAACTGGTCGGCACTCGGTATGGTTAACCTGATGGAAAATGACGACCAAGAGGCGTTGGACAACCTCACCAAAGCCATCAATTTGGGCTCCAAATGGCCAGGCGATTACATCAATCGAGGTATCGTTTTTTACAAGCAACACAAGTACACAAGTGCTTTGAATGACTACGACAAAGCCATTGCTCTTGCCCCACAAAATGCACAATGCTACTTCAATCGGGGCGTTTTGCGGCACGAACTCGGCGACTACAACAATGCCATCTCCGACTTTAATAAAGCCATCTCCTTAGCCCCCGACAACTACGAGATGTACTACCAGAGAGGCTTTACGCTCCTGCAACTCAAACAATGGCAACAGGCGATTGCTGATTTTGAAGTCCTTATCGAACGTTACCCGTATTTTTTGCCTTCCTACTACCTCATTGCCCAAGCCAAACAGGCTTTGGGAGACAAGAAAGGGGCTTTTCAATACCGCAAAACGGCTAACGATTTGGAGGAAAAAAAGGACAGTATCCAAAAAAGCCAAATCAATACGCAAGTTCAAATCGCAAGCAATAATCCCAAGACGAAGGACAGAAGACGCGAGTTTTCGGCACAAACCGCACAAAACCAATCCGAAACCTCCAACGAGTCGCAACAACAAACCTCCTCCACGCGTGGCAACGTGCAACATAGGCGTGCGGAGTTGGTTAACGAAGGCAACATCGTCTTGAGTTATTATAGCCAGCAGAACACCTTGCGACAGACCAACTATTTCCATTACATCGTTGATACGTACAACAAGCAGGAACATCTGCCCTCGCCGCTGCACTTTACCATCCAAGAGTTGTCGCTTACGGCGGAGATGGTCAACCAACATTTCGCACAAATAGACCGTCTTTCGCAAGCCATTGACAAAAACGAAAAGGATTGTAACCTATTCTTTGCTCGGGCGATGGAGTTTGCGTTGGTGCAGGATTATTCCTCTGCCATAGACGATTGTACGCGTGCTATTCACCTCAATCCCAATATGATTTTGGCGTATTTTTGTCGGGCAAATTGGCGGTATAAACTGTTGGATTATCAGCGTGCCAATGGCGAGTTGCCCAAAGATTATGCCCTCGCATTTGAAATTATGTTCCGTGACTACGATTATGTGATTACTTCGCAGCCCGATTTCGCCTTTGCATACTACAATAAAGCCAATATGCTCTGTCTGCAAAAAGATTACAAATCGGCTATCAAACACTACAATAAAGCCATCGACATTGACCACGATTTTGCCGAAGCATACTTCAATCGCGGGCTGATGTACATCTATTTAGATAAGGTGGAGCAGGGTATCAGCGATTTGAGCAAAAGTGGCGAGTTGGGCATTTATCAAGCATACAACCTAATCACACGACTGCAATGAGAAAGATTTTCGTCCTTTTTTGCTTCATGCCTATGTTTTTGCAAGCCCAATTATTGTACGAGATTTCGGGCAATGGCAGTGCAAATAAATCCTATCTTTTGGCGACGAATAAGTTCGTTCCGATGGCGTTTTTGGATACGATTCCGAACGTGTACAAATGTTTTGACAAATGCGACAAGGTCGTTTGCGAGTTCGTTATGGAGGACCATCAAGCCCTTTCTGCCTTGCGTCAAGCCGCTCTGTTGCCCGACACAATCAAGTTGGAAAGTTTGTACTCCAAAAAAGAGTTGGAGCAGATTGACCAAGCATTGCAACTAACTCTGGAGATGCGTTTGGAGCAGTTTTATCGTATCAAACCCTCGTATCTGACCGAACTGTACCGCAATGAATTGATGAAGCAATGGTTGGATTATGACGAAAAAAACACGATGGAAAACGCTTTTCAGTGGCTGGCACAAAATAAAAATATGCCCGTGTACGGCTTGGACGATGTGGGCGAGACGCTGTATATGATTTTTGACCGCGAACCCATGCAGTGGCAGGCGAAGGAGTTACTCAACATCATCGAAAACCCCGAAAAAGAAGTCCGACAGGAGCGAACGATACGCGAAATGTATCTGTACGGACGCTTGTACGACATTGCATTTCAGATTTATTCGCCTGATAATCAAACAGTTATATCCTATTCCGATTACCAAGTGTTCATCAAACGCAACAACCAATGGGTCAAACGCTTGCAACCGTATCTTAAAGACGGCAAAGCCTTCATCACCCTCAATGCGATGTACCTCGGTGGCGACGAAGGGCTGATTGCTCAACTCAAAAAAGCGGGCTACAGAGTGAGGGCTGTAAACCGATAAGCCACTTGCAAAAAGCAAAAAATCACACATTTGTGAAAATTATTTTTTACTACCCGCTTTTTTTCTACCTTCGTGCAATCGAAATTAAAACACTATAATTATGGCAAAACAAATCTCTCCAAAAGTGAGTTGGGTTGGCAAAGTGGACTGGGAATTGACGACCTTCCACGGCGACGAATTATCGACCCAGCACGGTTCAAGTTATAATTCTTATTTGGTGCGGGACCAGAAAACGGCGTTGATTGATACGGTTTGGTTGCCGTATGACCGTGAGTTTGTGGCACGATTGAAGCAAGAGATTGACCTCAACAAGATAGATTATATTGTGATGAATCACAACGAGATAGATCACAGCGGTGCCTTAATGGAATTGATGCGAGAAATCCCCAACACGCCTATTTATTGTACCAAAAAAGGCGAGGAAATCCTGCGTGGACACTACCACCAAGACTGGAATTTTGTCAATGTGAAGACGGGCGACACGCTTTCGTTGGGCGAAACAACCCTCACGTTTGTGGAAATGACCATGTTGCATTGGCCTGACTCGATGCTCACGTATTTTGATGGCGATGGTGGAATCGTCTTTTCCAACGATGCTTTCGGGCAACATTTCGCCTCCGAATCCCTCTATAATGATGCGGTGGAGCAGGAAATACTGATTTACGAAGCCAAAAAATACTACGCCAATATCCTCAATATGTATAGTCCGTTGGTGCAGAAAAAAGTGCAACAAATTTTGGCGATGAACCTTCCGATGAAGTTGATTTGCCCGAGCCATGGCATAATTTGGAAAGAAAACCCTCAGCAAATCATTGATTTGTACCTCAAATGGGCAGATGCCTACCAAGAAGACCAGATAACGATTGTGTACGATACGATGTGGCAATCGACACGCAAGATGGCAGAGGCAATTGCACAGGGCATCTACGAGGTTTCACCCCAGACGACCGTCAAGATTTGCAACATCACCCACGATGACAAGAACGATGTCTTGACCGAAATCTTCCAATCCAAAGCCGTTTTGGTGGGTTCGCCAACTATCAACTATGGTTTTTCGTTTGCCATTGCAGGTCTGCTGGAGATGATGAAGGGCTTGAAATTGAAGAAGAAAAAAGCGGGGGCTTTCGGCTCGTTTGGTTGGAGTGGCGAGGCAGTCAAACTAATCAATGAGCACCTCACAGAAGCTGGATTGGAGCTCGTCAATGAGGGTATAAATAAAAAATGGGTACCAGACCAAACAATGCTTGACGATTGTGTTGCATACGGGCGAGAGTTCGCAAAAGCGTTGTAAAATAAGTATAACTAAATAAATTTAAGAACATGAAAAAGTACGTTTGTAACGTGTGCGGGTACGAATACGACCCAGCAGTAGGTGATCCCGATAACGGTATTGCCGCAGGAACCGCTTTTGAAGACTTGCCAGCAGATTGGGCTTGCCCACTTTGTGGCGTTGGAAAAGAGGATTTTAGTGCAAAATAAAAAGGCAACTAACAAGGTAGAAGAAAGAGTGGGACTTGAAGGTTCCACTTTTTTTATTTTTTAAGCCCGCCAGTATCCGCCCACATCTCACCAAGCCTCGCTTCGCCTCCCAGCAACCCTCACGCTTGTCAAGCCCTCTCAAAACAAGCCTCTCATCAAGCCCAACAACCCTCCTCAACCTTTTAATAACCCTATCAGATCCTAACCAACCCAACCACGAACCCCCATCCATTTTTTTACAACCCGAGCCAA
>JAEELX010000074.1 GCA_016282955.1 Paludibacteraceae bacterium
ATACCGATGGTTACACAAGCCACTTTTTTCGTCACTTCTTCTGCCAAGACAGCGGGAATTTTTTCCAACACAATCGAGAAGCACCCCGCTTTATCTAACGCCATCGCGTCCGAAAGCAACTTATCGGCACTTTCGGTCTCTTTGGCACAAAGCCCGTAGCCACCTAATTGGTTGACCGATTGCGGGGTCAAGCCCAAGTGTCCCATGACGGGAATACCGCTCTGAATAATGCGTTCGATGGTGGGTAAAATCTCCACGCCACCTTCCAACTTCACGGCATTTGCACCGCTCTCTTTGATAATCCGAATGGCATTACGCACGCCTTCTTCCACCGACACTTGATAGGAGCCAAAGGGCATATCGACCACCACAAACGCCCCTTTTGCACCTCGCACCACGCCTCGTGCCAAAAAAATCATTTCGTCGAGGGTGATGGGCATCGTGTAGTCGTTTCCGCAGACGATGTTGGAGGCACTGTCGCCGACCAAAATCATCTCGATACCCGCTGTGTCTATGAGTGACGTGAGGGTGAAATCGTAACTGGTGAGCATGGCGATTTTCTCGCCTTGTTGCTTCATTTGGCGGATTTTAGAAACCGTCATCTTGCTATTTTTGGTATGTACAAACATTTTTATGTATTTTTTTGTGTCATTTATGTTCGCACTTTTCGCCAGGATTGTGCTTTTGTGTGCGAAAATACAAATTTATTTTTGGATATATCATTTTTTTCGTACTTTCGTAGAGTTATGGTGGTCTTAGCTCAGTTGGCAGAGCACCGGATTGTGGTTCCGGTTGTCGTGGGTTCGAGCCCCACATTCCACCCGAAAAAGCGTTTCCCCTATGGGGAAGGAAAGTCCTTTCTGCTTAAAAGAGGAAATAATAGAGAGTTTTAGACTCTCTTTTTTTACGGAGTAGTATACATAGAATGAGGGCCTCATTTACTGCTTTTCTCATTCATCATCTTTGGTTCGCTCGTTGTATAGTAGGATTACTTCCGAGATAAATGGAGCCGATTTTTGATGCGGAATACGAATTCGGATAAGGTGAGTATAGACATTTTCTTCGTGATAATGTCCGATTTCTGACTCAAAACCGCGATTGCCTATGTTGATTTTTTCCATTGAGTGTACGAGGCTCGTCCAAGTGAAATCTAACGGCTGTTCGTTCTTGCATAAAGCAGGATAATGATTGGCTTTTATCCATTTGTGAACCCATTCTGTCGTACCATATACCGTTTGCCAGCAAGGAGATTTGTTCCCCCAAAGTATTCCCCAATACTCCACCTGCATCTTCTTAGCCCGTGGTGTGGTAACCCATGAAAGCGAATCGCAGTAATTCCCGTGCAAGATAGCCAGACCTGTGATAGGAATTGAATCCGTAAAAACTATCTCTAACACATATTCGCCACTATCGTTGGGATTAAGGAACACACCCGTACAACCATTCAAATCGGACAATGCTTCGTAACGGCAGGTGTCTCCTTCGTACTGGCGAAGTGAATAACGCATAGGCGACAAGCGGTGGTCACGGATAGAATTGACATCAAAGCTATCTGGAACAATGTATCTGTAATCCAACTCCAGCGGGGTCGCATCGGCATATCGGAAATCGGTATAATGGCGGTGATAATGTCCTTCGAAAAGGATGGTATTTTTCCTCTGTTGATGAGGTAGCCACACCTCCGTGTTTGGTGCATCTATCGTCAAGTCCAACTCGCGTGTAGTGCCATTTCCCCATGCTGCCGCAGGCGAGAAATCATAGCGAAAACTGTTATAGGGACACTTAATCCATTCACCGCCTTGGTAATCATTAGCCCAACCTTCAAAAGCACGTTGAAACTCTTCGCATAAACTATATAGTCCCCGCCATAACGAATGACTCAACGTATATTCTACATGGAGCGTTGCTGATTTTCCAGCACGGAGCGAGAACTTGGTGTAATACCAACGACGATGTACCGATTCCTCCAATACAAGCGGTTTAGACAGAACACTATCCCACTCATATTCGGAGAGGATCTCCCATTCGTACGAATTGTTACCTTTATATACCGTATCAAACTTGTAGTTGTGCCAATCAGGATAACCGAATTCTTTATGCCAATCTTCTGACGTATAAGCTGGCTTTAAAAGAGTATCGCCACTTATATTCGCTGACAATGCTTTTCCGTCTAAACTAAATGAAAAATCCCGCACATAGTCGTCCGACCAGCCTTTTTGATATTGCGATTCTGAAAAAAAATCGTTCTTCCAGTGCACGAGACTATCGCCTTCCCAATCAACAGGAAAACCATAATAAATATCCCGAAACGATTTTTTGGAAGTGTTATGCAGTACATAATCAACAGAAATGCGTGCCTGTCCGTATTCTAACGTAATATGCAAATTCTCTCGCTCTATCTGTATTTCGGGAATGGCACGCGGAACAGGTGCTTTACTCAGCGTCAATGCACAGAATTCTGCCACAGGATCACCATTTGTCCAAACCTTCATAGGTAAGATTAGAAGGGTCAAAATATAAATCCATCGTTTCATACGCTTGTAGGTGAAAAGTTGGTGCAAAATTATAAAAAAAGAAAAATGGTGCAAAAAAATTGTTTCAAGGCATTTTCAATCAGTTGGCAGAGCACCGGATTGTGGTTCCGGTTGTCGTGGGTTCGAGCCCCACATTCCACCCTCAGGTAAGCAACTCGTTATTGGGTTGCTTTTTTTATGGATAGGTCTCCATTCAGCAAATTCAGGTTCGAAATTTATCTATACGACAGAAAAAATAGACGGTCTGCGGCGTACACTTCGTTGGCGATTTGTTGCAGTTCGTCGCTGGTGGTTGTGGCAATATGTTCGAAGGTTTCTTCCCAAGTCTGATTAAAGCCATAATAAAAGAGTTGTTTTGCCATCAGCAGGGCATTATTTTCGGCATTTTCGGACGCAATAGCCAACTGCCCTCGCAACTGTTGCAACGCTTTTTTTAACGAAGCATCGCTCAAACGCTCATCGCGTAACAACTTTAATTCACCCAAAACCAAATCCAAACAATGCTGATAATGTACGTTATCACACGCAAAATACACGCTCCAGTAGCCCGTATCACTCAACGGCGTGTATTGCGATTCCACCGTGTAAACCAACCCATTTTTCTCCCGCAACCTCGTATTCAACCGCGAATTTAGGCTGCCTCCACCGAGTATATTGTTGAGCAAAAAGAGTTTCAGTTGCTTGGGATGATTGTAGGGATAGCCGAAACTGCCCAACATACAGTGCGTTTGGTGCGTGTGTTTTTTGTAGGAGATTTGGGTTGCGGCTGCCTCAATGACGGGTTTATTCGGCTCTGGAATGCCGTTTTGCGTAGGGAAAGAGGGCAATAGTTGTTCAATGCGACGTATGATTTTTTCGGGTGAAACCGTCCCCAACACAAAAATAATCATATTAGTGGCAACAAACTGATTTTGCACCCATTGTTGGGCATACAGAGGCGATGAGGCGATTTTTTGTAACGTTTTTTTGGTGCCTAAGATGCGTTTTTCCAACGGATGATGGTTGAAAATCAGGGCTTCAAAATCATCGTAAATCAACTCGGACGGTGCGTCATTATAACTTTCTATCTCGTCCAAAATCACTCCAACTTCCTTTTGCGTTTCGTGGGGTGGAAAAGTGGGAGCAGTAACCATTTGGCACAACACCTCCAAGGTTTTGAAGAAGTGGGCATTGGGTGTAACGGCATAAAAAGCGGTTTCTTCCTTGTTGGTGTAGGCATTGATTTCTCCTCCAACGCCTTCAATTTGGTTGATGATTTGGCGTGCCGAAAACTTTTCGGTGCCTTTAAAAACGGTGTGTTCCACGTAATGAGCCAGCCCGTTGAGTTCGTAAGGCTCGTTGCGGGTGCCTTTGTTAATCATTATGCCCACGTATGTGATGGGTGCTAACCGCTCTTGGTAAACGAGTCGCAAGCCATTTGAAAAAGTGTGAATCATTCTTGTTCGTTTATGCTTTGCATTTCTTTTTCAATGGTCACTAACTCTTTTTTGCAAAAATCCAACAATTTCTTGGCTTCTTTTGCTTTGTTTTTGTACGCTTCGATGCTCAACATTTCGGCATCTTCCATCTCTTGGATAAGCGTTTCTAACTGTTCAATTGCTTTATCGTAGGTCATCAGAAATTAAATTGTAAA
The DNA here is from genome assembly GCA_016282955.1 of Paludibacteraceae bacterium. GTDB lineage: Bacteria > Bacteroidota > Bacteroidia > Bacteroidales > Paludibacteraceae > Colicola. Next base: position 4,168 of record JAEELX010000074.1, read on the forward strand.
AAAGCCAAAGCCAATAAGCTGGCAATGAATAAAACTAAAATCACAGAATTAAAAAAGTTTGTTTTCAACGAATTGAAATAGGTGTAAACGTATGCCATCGGAACGGATACCGAAAAGGTAAACATCAACGTTTTGTCGATAAAAATACTACTCATCAACGCATAATTTATCAAAATAATCATCAACACGAGCGGGTATTTATTTTTTTGTGTTTCAAACGCATAGGCTTGCCAAAGGATAAAAAACATAATCATCAGCAAGACAAACAACGCGATGATGAACGAAATGGACGTCATCGAAATCGTGTTCCATATCCAATTGTAATGCGAGAGTTGGAAGGACGGTTGCGTAGCGAGGTTAAAATAAATGGCTAAAAAGTAGTAAAGAGCAAACAATCCGACCGCAAAAAGCGATGCAAAAAACACTTTACTGTTGAATAGATTTTGCATCGATGCCACAATCCACAGCACCACAATCATGCCAATTTGCACAGGACTAATCAACGCACTGATGCACGCCAAAAGCGACAGCGAAAAGGATATTTTGGAAATATCATTACTATTGGCAAACGTGTTCATATATTTGAGGAAAAGGATGTTGACAAAAACCACGACTTGACCTTGCCAAAATAGTTGCAGGTGCGGTAAGATCGAAAACAGGAAGATAAACAGCGTAGTGGTTAGCCCGAAGTGAAAATCCTTTACAGGGTTGCTTTTGGATAGTGTGCGGTAGAAAAAAAGGCTATTCCCAAGCAACAGTACCAAGGCAATCAGCCCGTTCCACATAAATGGTGTTGTGTTAAAAATGGGCAGCCACAACATCACATCTATCCCTGCCAACACAATCGTCAGCAGGGAATAGAATGCAATATGTTCGTTCGAAGTTCTTATAACAATCCTTTTCTAATGAGTAAATACTTTTCGTCAGCGGGTTTGCCACGGAACTGCAAGTAGTTCTCTTGGGCATCTATGTTATTGCCTTGCTCCAACAAATGTTTGTATTTCTTAGCCACCTCGGGGTTGAATATATCACCTGTCTCTTTGAAAGCGGCAAACGCATCTGCATCTAACACAGCCGACCACGTGTAGCTATAATAGCCTGCTTCGTAACCCGTTGTGAAGATATGATTGAAGAATGTGGAACGATAACGAACCGTGATTTGGTCAATCATGCCCATTTTTTTCATCGATTCGGCTTCAAATTTATTCACGTCTTCGGGCGTTTGCAAAGCGTCCATATTCTTGAGCAAATGGTAATCCATATCCAAAATACTTGCACAGAGCAACTCGGTTTCTACAAAACCTTGATTAAACGTGCTTGCTTTGTTGATTTTTTCGATTAACTCGTTGGGAATCAACTCGCCCGTTTTGTAGTGGAAAGCGTAGGTTTTCAGTACGTCGGGGTCATAGCAATAGTTTTCCATAAATTGCGAGGGCAGTTCCACAAAGTCGCGTGGCACATTGGTTCCGGACAAGGTTTTATACTTTGATTGTGCCATCAAGCCGTGCAATGCGTGTCCGAACTCGTGGAAGAGCGTTTCCACTTCGTCCATCGTCAGCAAACTCGGGTCGGTCGAAGTTGGTTTGGTAAAGTTGCCGACATTGACAATAACTGGTCGAACGGTGTCGTGTTGTTCGCGGACATTGTTCATCCAAGCCCCTGCCCGTTTGGTGCTTCTGGGGAAGTAGTCGGTGTACAAAATACCCACCAAGTTATTTTCGGCATCGGTAACCTTGAAAACCTCCACTTCGGGGTTGTAAATAGGCATACCTTCCAGTTTCTCAAAGTTCAAGCCGTAGAGTTTCGTTGCCACTCCGAAGGCACCTTTGCGAACGTTACTCAACTCAAAATAGGGTTTGATTTGGGCTTCGTCCAAGTCGTATTTGGCTTTACGAAGTTTTTCGGCATAATACCACCAATCCCACGGTTGCAATTTCTCATTTGGATAATCTTTTTGCAACAAAGCCTCCAATTCTTTGGCTTCTTTGATAGCTTGTTTTACGCTCGGTTTCCATACACGCATGAGCAAGTCGTAAGCGTTTTTGCCCGTTTTTGCCATGCTGTTGGTGAGGATAAAATCGGCTGGGTTATCAAAACCAAAAATCTTTGCTTTTTCTTGACGCAAAGCCAATGTTTTGAGGATATTTGCTTTGTTGTCAAACTCGTTATTTTGGTTGCCACGCACGTTGTAAGCCGTGTGCAACTTCTCACGCAAAGCCCGATTGTCGGCATATTGCAACACGGGAATGAAACTCGAACGCGAAGGATAAAACATCCACGCATCCTCTCGTCCGTTCTCTTTTGCCAAGTCCTTCGCTGCTGTTTTAACGCTTTCGGGCAATCCACTCAACTCGCTCTCGTCCGTGATGAACAACTTGTAGGCATTCGTTTCCTTTTGTACGTTTTGTGCAAACTGCAACGAGAGGCTTGCCAACTCCACATTGATGGCTTTCACACGCTCTTTTTGCTCGTCCGAAAGCAATGCTCCATTCTCCACAAACGAACGGTAAACAACCTCCAAAAGTCGCAAATCTTCTCCTTGCAAGTTATTTTTTTCGTTTTCGTACACGAATTTAAGTTTTTTGAACAAGTCCGCATCCATCATAATGTCATCAGAAGCCTGCGAACACATGGTCATAATCTCTTCGGAAATAGCGTGCATTTGTTCGTCTCCGTCCGTTTCCAACACATTGAAGAAAACGCCGACACAACGGCTCAGCAAGCCACCCGATTTATCCAACGCAACGAATGTATTTTCGAACGTCAGCTGGTCATCTGGTACGTCTTTGATGGCTTGAATCTCTTCTTTTTGCTTTGCGATGGCTTCCTTGAAAGCAGGCACATAATGCTCGGTTTTAATTTTGTCAAAACAAGGAACACCATACGGCGTTTGGAACTCACTCAAAAGTGGGTTTTCGTCTTTGGTAGTACATGCAATCATCGTCATAATGATACTACATAATAAAATTACTTTTTTCATTTATCAATCGTTTTTAGGGTCGGCATTGTCCGTATCCGACTTAATTTTTACATTCTTTTTCAAACTATTACTAATCAACTGCCGAATCTGAGCAGCGTTTTCGTCCACGTCTCGGTGAAAATGCGGTCTAAAATCTTTGGCGTACTTGGCTTTGGCGAGTTTGATGCTCATGTCGTCAAAATTACCCTTCACATCAACGCCTAAATAAACGGGTTTTAAGGCACAAACGTGGTAATCAAACGACATATCCAAGTAATGACTTCCACCCATCGCAACCATGTACTTATCCATCGTAACGCAGAACGGATATACCGTAACCAAGTCCTTGTAAAGCGTTATTTGTGCCGAAATGCTGTCCACTTTGTTTTCGGTTTTCTTCTTGAATAACAGCAATTTAGAGATCGTATTGAAGGTTTCGTTATCCAAAACCACCAAATCTTTTCCCTCCAAAGCACACGCTCCACGCAACGTAGAGGGCTTGAGTTGATACTGCGAATTGACGAACGTCTCAGCCGCAATGTGGAACTGAATCTTCCCTTCGAACGTGCGTAACATCGGCAAGAGCGTGTCCACCTGCGGAATCATTTCGATGAGTTTATGCACGTCCACGTCCACCATGTGGTAGTCAAAACCTGCGTAGATATGGTCTTTGCGAGGCGTTTTGTACATGGCTTGCAGTTGCAGTTTAGCTGCATCGCAAATAAAGCCCATCTCTTCCAAAATCATCACCCCATCGTTGATGTAGATTTTTCCGCCCAAGTTCCGCACATCTTCGCCAAAAACCTTCGCCCGTTTGATGTTGGTCACGAAACTCACGTTCATTTGTTGTGGCACCATAAACGGCTCCGAAACGCTGTCCTGTTGAGTCGCTTGGGGTTCGTCGCTATCCGCACCTTTGGGTTGCTCGGGGGTTGGCGTAGTGGGTTCCGTGTCGTCTTCCAACGAATTAACGATAGCAAGCAACTCGTCCACGTCCGTCATCTCGGAAGTAAACCGCATCTCACCTTCCACAATGCCCTCTTTCCGCAACCATTTACCGAGGTTGTGTATCTCACCTGCGAGCGAGAAATTGGAATTGCCCAAGATGATGTTGCTCGTGTCAATCTTAAAGTCGCGGTTGGAATAATTGAACTTAATCTGCGGAATAACCACTGGGAAAGGCAAGGTTGCCAAGTCGGCTTGGGCTTGCTCCAAATTAAAGTCTAAACGAGGATTCCATTTGAGCAGTAAGTTATCCGCTTTTTTGTTGTATCGGGCACTCGCTGCGATGGAAAAATTCGCCGTCTTTGCCGACATATCTTTGCCCATCGAGGCTTGCAGTTGGTCGGCAGACAAGTTGACGTTCACGCGTTGTGCCTGTTTGTCGTGTTTGGTGCTACCGACAGCCAAAAGTCCCTTGGGATTTTTCACAAAAGCCACAATCGTATCCATCGCCACATCCACATCGCCCATCGCAAACTGAATGTCAGCCGTTGGAATCGCGGTCGTATCTTTGATGTCCACTTGGGCGTTGGCTTTGAGGTTGATAAACGACAGGTTAGCGTTCAAGTCCTTGCCCATTTTGGCACGTAATTTATCAAAGCCTAACTCGCAATCGGCAACCAGCAGGTTCGGCGTATTGGTCGGGTGGGTTTTGATGCCCAATTTGAGCAAGTCGGCAGTAGCAAAAATCGTATCTTCGTACTGCACATCTAACCCCCGAATAGCCAAGTCTCCGTTCAGTTTCACGCGATTGTAACGCTCTTCGGTAACATCATTAAGTTGGGTTTGCACGTTGATGTTGCCACTCAGCACCCCCTTCATCGTGGAAGTAGTGCCTTCGGTGGCGATATATTGGTTAAATTCGGGCAGATTGACGTTGAGTCGCAGTTTCAGGTCGCAAAACGGATTCGCCACCACAAACGCCGTATCGTCTTTGAGGATATGGGTCGCTTTGCCCGATAGTTGCACGCTCGTTTTGCCCGTTTTAGCATAGAGTTTATGGATTGTAGCGGTGATTTGGTCCTTTTTATTCAAATCCACGTGGGCAAAAATATCCGCATCTAACGCACTAAAATCGTAGGGTAACACGGTTTTGTCGTAGTTGCCATGCCCATTTTTGAGCCAAACCCTCGCATCTACCAATGGCATCTCGGTCGGACTATACACGCCTTTTGCTTGTGCCGAAAAGGCTATTTTGCCATCAAGTTGTATCTCGGGTGGCATAATCGCACCAAAATCGGCAGGCACAAGGGCTAACAGTTCGCTTATTTGCCAATCGTTAGTCGCAACTTCCAAATCCAAGTCGTACGAAACGCTATCCACAATGCCCGCATAACCCTTCACGCTCACCAAAAAATCGTTGAGTTGCAACGCCAGCGAGTCGATGAAAAAGTGCTGATAATCACTCGAATGAGCGGGCAAATCCAATCGCAACTTCAAATTGTTGGCGTACTGGGTCGTTTTGTAGGTGAAATCAATGCTTTCGGTGGTGAGCAAAACGTGGGTTTGGGTGTCGCAAGGCAACTCCACAGACAACCGAAAGTCCTCAATCTGAGCGAACAGGCTATCGTGTTTGTCCGTAAATCGCAGGTGCTGCACGTTCATCTTCATCGGTTCGGACAAACAAACGCTTTTCACCGTCCAACCACCCGAAGTCGTGTCTTCCACAGCGGAAACCGTGTCTTCCGAAGCCACCAAAATATCGTAATTACCTTGCCCGAGCGAGTCAATGCAAACATTGATGTCAAGGTTAGAAATGAGCAATTTTTGCACTTCGATGTCGCCGTCAATGGCTTTTTTCACGTTCACAAAAGCCACCAACTCGTCCACTTTCAACAGCGTATCCTGCTCGGTGTAGAGTTGCACGCCGTCAATCGCGACCCCAAAGAACGGGAAAGTGCTGAAAAAAGTGAGTTCAACCGACTTGAGTTCGTGCTGGCAAACGAGCATATCATCAGCCACTTTATTGACGATGGGCGTGAGGCGTTTGGGCGTGAAAACGACGTACAGAGCGACACAAATCACAATGAGCACGAGTCCCACCAACGCCCCCAAACTGATGCCAGCAATTTTGAGTGCTTTTTTCATTCTTTCACTTTTGTAAATGAGTAGATTTTTCCATCTTTCCGTTTATATGAAAATTCAGTAGCCGTAAGTACGGTGATGGTATTTTCTTGTGGAATTTCAGCTCCGCCATTGTCCATTTGATGAAGTTCCAAGAGGTTATTTTTAGTTTTTTTCCATTTGAACCAACCGTTTCCGTGTTCGGTCAAATCATCTTCGTAACGATCATTTTCGTCCCATTCTTTTCCCCATTTATAGGTTGGGTCATTGGCAACTATATCGTTGTAAAACACACGATATTCTTTTGCGTTTTCTTTGTTTTGCCATTTGCCATACAAATCTTGTTCGTTCGTTTCTTCGTCTTTTTGACAAGAGGTGAAAGTTACAGCCAAAAGTGCTGCTGCAATCAAAAAATAAATCTTTTTCATTTCTGTATATCTATTTTAATTTTATTCCGTCTGATTTTTGCACAAAACAATCGCAAAGTTATAACTTTTGAGTTAAAATACAATAACTATTTATCTTAATTTGATATGTATTGTATCAGACGTAAAAACGAGGAATCTTGTTTTCTCAAAACTGGGATTTCCACCCATAAAAGGAATGATATTATTACTAAAACCGCATTTTTCGATGGGCAAACCGAACAAGCCCGTATCTAAAATGCCGTTGTTGTTTACATCTTGGTAAATCCGAACGGAATAGATGCCAGCAGGGATATTATCAAAGGCGACAACCATGCTCACATGATTGGCATTGACAAATGTGTCTCGTGTAGCCTTCCCTTTATGGATATAATTTTCTCTATCAAAGACCCCCACATAAATTTTTCCTTGTTTTGGGAGGATATTTTCGACTTGTATAGATAGATTAGCAGCAAATGCAGGGCAGGCACAGAGCAAAAAGAGCAAGAATTTTATTCTCATTTTTCCTTTCTGCGTAGAGTCGTTTTTACTTCTTTTGTCTGTGGTATATCAAATTTTGCCATCTCAAATTTAGCGAATGCTTTTTTCGTCTGTTCGCCACTATTGCCAATTTTATCGCCATGCTTAAATTTCATTTGAAAATCGCTATTTTTATCCCATATCACTTTGATGGCATACGTTCCCGCTGGAAAATCATTGAAATGAAACGTCATTACAGTATCGGTAACAGGATATACCTTGTAGGTAAGCGTTGCTTTTTTATATTCTTTGGCGTTGTCAATAACACAAATCAACAAATTTCCTTCCACACTTTCAATCCCTGAAACAATTAAATCAAATTCGGGATTACTGGTTTGAGCAAACAAAGACATACTCAACGCCAAAAACAAAATAATAAGTTTACTTTTCATATTCATTGCATTAAAGATTGTTATTCATTTGATTTTTGAAATGTTTGATTTTGTCCTCTTTGGAGGCAAAAGTTACGTTAAAGTTGAGCCAAAAAAAGATTTGGTCAAAGGTGCTATACGAGTGTTTATACTCGGGGTTGGTGCGTGAATAGACATATCCGTATACGTTTTTCCGAGCGGTAACATTCTGTGCCAAGAAGAATATGGATGCGAAATGACCTATCATCACGCCCCATTCTGCATTCAACCCCAGACGATAAGGGGACTTGGTGCTTTCGTCAGCGTTGCCGTAGCGATAAAAAGTGGCACCATCATCCACGAAAAGCCCTACACCAACAATTGACCGAAGAGGAGGTATCATAAGTGTTGTAGAGGCTTTGAAGTTATGGTGCGACAGATAACTTGGCATGACGGCATGCGTGTAGTTATTAACCAACAAATGAGCGTTGGTGTAGTTATAGGTCAGGTAATAGTTCCATATCTTAAAAGACGTACCCTTAAAAAACACGCTTGCACCTTCTGCATGACCATATCCATTGTTGCCGATGTTACTCATGCCCCATTCGCCACCATTTTCGTATGTAATCAACCGATCATATTTCTTGTAAAAACCATCTATTTGCAGCATATAGTTGCCCGTTGTGAAGCGATAGGAAAGCGTGGAGTTAAACGATCGCCGAGAACGCAAATCCTTACTGATAAGCAAAAAAGTATTAGAGGGTAATTGGTTGTATAAGCCCGTACTGGCAGACAACAAATGGTGTTCATGGATTTTATAGCCGACATACGCACGTGGAACGATATTATGCTCTTTGAGTAACGTACTATATTCATACCGAGCACCGATATTTAGGTTAAGGTTGTGCGTGATATACAGTGATAACTCATCAAAAACGGCTATTTGCGAATTATTAAACGATAGGGTTGTGTCGCCAAAGAAATGGTATTTTTCCTCAATGTTCGATAGTACATTTTCTACACCTATACGGTTACTGATTTTACTTTTGAAATAATTCACTTCGGCTTTGAGGTGTGAATGAATTTTCCTATCACACAGCGAATCAGACATGTAAAAATAATCTATGAGTTTACTTTGACGAAAGGATATATTTCCGCCGACATATAAGTTCCAGTTATCGGTCAGACGAATATCCCCAGCCGTATTAAGAAAGAAATCATGGTCATCAATGTTTTCACGATACACCATGCTATCAATTGAACGATGATATTGCCCGCGTGCATGGTTGTAGTGGACTGTCGTACGTAGGTTAGAGTGCTTATTAAACCGATTCACCATGAAATAGGAGACATACACATTATTGTAATACTTATCCCACTTGGCTTCGCTGGGCATAACTTTGTAGTAGGGCGTAAGGTTCATATCACTCACCCCTAACATCACTGATATTTTTTCTTTGGAGAGTGAACCATATAACCCGCCGCCACCCATAGGCGATGCCCACAACTCTAATAATTTGGGGAATGAGTTTTGTTTGCTACTGGTTTCTAATTGCACTGTCCCCGAAAGAGCATTGCCGTAAGCGGCACTAAACCCGCTTGCGTGTAAGGAAGTACCCGAAAAGATTCCATTACCAAACTTAAAACGATTACTCCCGTTGATACCTTTTTCATAAGGTTCAAAGGCTATAAGTCCATCTATGTAGTAGATACTCTCGTCGGTGTCGCCACCTTGTATGATTAACTGCCCATCGTCGGCATTCGATTGCACGCCAGGCATACCCGACAAACCTCCCAATAAATCTCCGAAAGCATTCGGGTCAATGGACACCTCATCAGAGGAAATAGGCGGTATTTGTGCCGAATAATTGCTATAACGACTGTACTTATCAGCCGTGATGGTAACGCCTCCCAATTCGGTTACTAAATCAATCATCCGCACGAGCATAGAATCCTCTTCAACATATAAATTAAGTTGTTTTGGGCGATAAGTGGCACACGTAAAAAAGACTGTTAAAACAGATGAGTCCTCAGGCATAGTAATCATAAAACGACCATCCGTGCCCGTAACAGAACTATGACCCGTGTAGGTCGCGATAAACACTTTTTCAACAGGTTTATTGTTTTCGTCCAATACGCGTCCTGGGATTATTTTTTGTCCATAAAGGGGTATGGCAAATAAAAATAGGATGAATAGTTTTATGTGTTTCATTTTGGTTTATTATTACTTAAAATCAATCGAATCACTTTTGTTTCTGGAATACTAATTTTTATATCGTCAAATGCTGGCCATATGATTTGTGGCTCACCACGCTTTATGTCTATATCTAATTCTTTATCATTGATGCGACTAAACGCATATTGGTAGTCCAGAATATAAAACGTGCGAAGATCGTCATTTAATATAACCGAACTGATAAGACCATATTCTCCTTGTTTTAAACTATCTATCACAAATTCCATTGTATAGTTGTCAACATCGGATATGTCCGCACGTCCTTTAAAGTTTCCGTCTGCTTTATAATCTTCTTTAGGTACGGCAATAGTAAGAATTTTTCCTTCAATGCGGTTAATTCCATCTACAATAACTCTTAAATTATAATAGTTGGTATCTTGCACTGCTTCATCTGCACAGAGGGTAAGCGAAATACAAAAAATGATTGATATTATATAAATTCTTTTCAAGTTCATTGTACCTTATTATTGCTTAAAATTAACCGAATCACTTTTGTTTCAGGAATACTAATTTTAATATCTTCAAATGCTGGCCATTTCAGTTGTGGCTCACCATGTTTTATGTCTAAATCCAATTCTTTGTCATTGATACGACTAAACGCATACTGGTATCTCGGAAGATAAAGATGGATTTTTTCCTCTAAAAGAACAGAAGAGATGATGCCATATTCTCCTTGTTTTAAACTATCTATCACAAATTCCATTGTATAGCCATCTACATCATCTATTTTACCACGTCCATAAAGTTGCCCATTAATATCATATTTTTCTGGGGGGATTGCAAGAGCCAAGAGTCTTCCTTCTATGCGGTTAATGCCATCTACAATAACTCTTAGATTGTAATAGTTGGTATCTTGTGTCGCTTCATTTGCAAAGAGAATAAATGACATACAAAAAGATATGAAGAGTGATAGTAGTCTTTTCAAAAACTTATTTTCAATTTTCTTTTTCATGCTCTGCAAAGATATATTTTTAAAATAAAAACTTATAACAATCCACCTTTTTTCGGGTGGTTGTGGACATCAAATATATTTAGGACAAAAATTTCCTAAACTTAAACTATTATTTACTTATCTTCACAACGATTGTTTCGCCGTCCAAGTCCATACTTAAATCGCTTGACACACTGTCGCACAACTCGATGCTTGTGGCAAGAATCTGCGAGGCGATATAGTCGTTAAAATGGGCTATGGTAGCGTCAATTTTCGGGTGTTTTTGCAGTTGCACAACGATTCGGTCGGTTACTTGCAGGTCAATTTCTTTCCGCAAGTTTTGAATCCGATTGATAATTTCGCGGGCGATACCCTCTTCAATCAGCTCCTGCGTTTGTTCAATATCCAAAGCCACCGTCAAATTACCTTCGTTTGCTACCAACCAGCCGGGCATATCTTCGGTGATGATTTCCACATCTTCGGGCAAAAGCGTGTAACTAAAATCGCCTATTTGGCACTCCCATTGCCCGTTTTGCTCCATCGCCGTGATGTTGTCTTGCGTCATGGTAGCGATATAATTGGCGAGGTCTTTCATCTTTCCACCCACTTTTTTGCCCAAAATCTTGAACTGTGGCTTGATTTTTTTCACCAAACGAATCTCGGATTTTTCGGCATCCACCACCCACAATTCCTTGATATTTGTTTCGGTTTCGATGAGCGTCTTGTGGTGCAACAAAGCCTCTTTGGTGGTTTGGTCATGCACGGGAATAACGGCTTTTTGCAACGGTTGACGCACGTTTTTCTCGGCACGTTTCCGCAACGCAAAAATGATAGACGTAACCTGCTGAGCCAACGACATACTGTACTCCAAATCAGGCATCACTTTCGTCTTATCAGCCTTCGGAAAGTCTGCTAAATGCACGGTTTTTCCCACCAAATCACGATACAAAATATCGCTATAAAACGGTGCAATCGGTGCCATCAGGCGTGCCACCTCCACCAGACACGTGTAGAGGACATAAAACGCACTTTGCTTGTCTTCGTTCATCGCATTGCCCCAGTAGCGTTTGCGGTTGAGTCGCACGTACCAGTTGCTCAAATCGTTCTTCACAAAGTCGCTGATAGCCCGTCCCGCACGCGTTACATCGTAGTTTTCGTATGCGTCTGTCGTTTCGGCAATCAACGAATGCAGTTTGCTCAGAATCCACTTGTCAATTTCCTGCTCTGCGTGTGGTTTTTCGGTCGGTTGCCACTGGTCAACGTTAGCATACAACGCAAAAAACGAATACGTATTATATAATGTGCCGAAGAACTTCCGCTTCATCTCTGCCACGCCTTCGGGGTCAAATTTCAGGTTATCCCACGGCGACGAGTTCGTAAGCATATACCATCGCACGCAGTCGGCTCCGAACTGGTCAATCATCTCAAACGGATCTACGCTATTTCCGAGCCGTTTGGACATCTTGTTGCCGTTTTTATCCAGCACCAAACCGTTGGAAATCACATTGCGGAAAGCGACCGTGTCATCAATCATCGTGTGGATAGCGTGTAGCGTGTAGAACCAACCACGCGTTTGGTCTACGCCCTCGCAAATGAAATCAGCCGTGATAGGTAACGACTTATTTTCGAACGGGAAATGGTTCTGTGCATACGGCATCGCACCCGAGTCAAACCAAACGTCAATGAGGTCTAACTCGCGTTTCATCGGCTTGCCCGAATCGCTCACCAGAATAATCTCGTCCACATACGGGCGGTGCAAATCAATTACTTCGGGAGCGTAATTTGCTGCACTATAATCGCCTACTTTATGGTTTTTCCAAGGATTTTCTTTCATAAACCCTTTGGCGATGGATTTTTCGATTTCTTCAAATAATTCGGTAACTGAACCGATACATTTTTCCTCTTTTCCGTCTTCGGTTCGCCAAATGGGCAGTGGCGTTCCCCAGTAACGCGAACGACTTAAATTCCAATCATTCAGGTTCTCCAACCACTTGCCAAAACGCCCTGTTCCAGTCGATTCGGGGTGCCAATGAATGGTCGTGTTCAAGTCAAACATACGCTCTTTGGCGTTGCTGGTTTTGATGAACCACGAGTCCAACGGATAGTAGAGAATCGGCTTGTCCGTTCGCCAGCAGTGGGGGTAGTTGTGGGTGTGCTTTTCGATGCGAAAGACCTTGTTATTTTGCTTCAAAAGCATACAAATTGCCACGTCCAACGTCTCATCTTTGTCGGTTAAGTTTGGGTCGTATGCATTCTTCACAAAGCGTCCTTGCCACTCGTAGTACGACTGCTGAACATGCTTTTTTACAAAATCTTCGTCCAAATCGTCCACCAAAAAGTACTTTCCCGTCATATCCACCATCGGACGCAACTCGCCTTTTTTGGTGAGCAACAACAATCCTGGCACGTCTGCTTGCTTTGCCACAAATGCGTCATCGGCACCAAAAGTCGGTGCGATATGCACGATGCCCGTACCTTCTTCGGTCGTAACATAGTCGCCCAAAATGATTTGGAACGGTTTGCCACCTTCGGGTGTAATCCAGTCAAAAAGTGGCTCGTAGAGAGTCCCTGCTAAGTCTTTACCCGTGTAGCGTTGTATAATAGTTGGTTCTTCGCCCAATTCCTTCGTGTAGTTTTTAAGGCACTCTTCTGCAAGTAAATAGAGGCATTTGATGTGGGTGTATGGATTCTCGCCCTCGACCAAAGCGTATGTTATTTTGGGGTTGACGCACAAAGCCGTGTTGCTCGGTAGCGTCCAAGGGGTCGTTGTCCAAGCCAACGCATAAATCGGCAAATCGCCTTTGTATAGTGGTGTCGTAAGCAAAAATTGTGCGGTGCAAGTCGTATCTTTCACATCCCGATAGCAGCCTGGTTGGTTCAACTCATGACTGCTCAAACCCGTTCCAGCAGCGGGCGAGTAGGGTTGGATGGTATAACCTTTGTACAAATAGCCTTTTTTGTAGAGTTCTTTGAGCAAGTACCAAACGGACTCAATATATTTGTTGTCGTAGGTGATGTAAGGGTTTTCCAAGTCAATCCAGTAGCCCATCTTTTGCGTGAGTTCGCTCCATTCCTTCGTGTATTTCATCACTTCCTTACGGCAAGCGGCATTGTACTCTTGCACAGAGATTTTTTTGCCAATGTCTTCTTTGGTGATGTTGAGTTGCTTTTCAACGCCTAATTCAACGGGCAAGCCGTGCGTATCCCAACCTGCCTTGCGTTGCACACAAAAGCCCTGCATCGTTTTGTAGCGACAAAAAGCGTCTTTGATAGACCGCGACAGCACGTGGTGAATACCTGGCTTACCGTTGGCAGATGGCGGTCCTTCAAAAAACAAAAAAGAAGGGCATTTCTGCCGTATTTCAACGCTTTTTTCGAACAAATGTTCTTTTTGCCATTCCTTTAATAGTTCCTCACTGATAGATTGTAAATCAAACTGCTTGTAATTTTTGAAAGCCATAACCCGTTTTTATTTAAACATCGGCAAAGATACATTTTTTTGAGTGTTTGCAAAATAAAAGTTGCATGGCATTTTATCCTCAAATATCAGCCGTTTTTTGTCGTATGGAAGAGGGATTTAATCGGGCAAATGGAGCGTAAAAGTGCTACTCGAGTCGTTGGTGCGGATGGCGTATAAGTCTTGCAGGAGTTTTTCGGGATGCACCACGCCGTTTTCCCAAAAGTCGTTGGCACCGTATGGGGTTGTGCGGCGATAGAAATTGTACACCCGCTTTTCTTGGTAGGCTTTGAATAAGCTATGTTTTGGGTTGATGTTTTGCAATTCTTCCAAGCTGTTGGCACTGCATCCGACCCACACGTCCGCATGCTGAAAATCCAAAAGTACCTGCTCAAATTTCAGGGGCAAAGACGAGTTGTCCGTTTGTTTTTCGGCATAAACGTAGTGAAAACCCGCATCGGCGAACAAATGACTCATGTACGAATTGCCTGACGGAACGTACCAAGTACCCCGAAAATCCTGTCCAGACATAATCCAAGTGGTGTCTTTTGCCTCACAGGCGAGCGTCCGAATGCTGTCATAATCGTGGCACACTTCGGCATAAACGCTATCCGCAGTCGCCAAACTGTTGGTCAAAGCCCCGAAAACGCGAATCCATTGCGTCCGCATCAGTGGCTCATTTTCCATCCATTCGTTGATGTACAAAAACGGGATATTCATCTTTTGCAGTTGGTTTGCCACCACGTCATTGGGCGAATAGGCAACGAGCAAGACGATGTCGGGTTGGAGATGGACTATTTTTTCCAAGTCGGGTTGCATCGAATCGCCCACGTCCACCATGCTATCCGACAAGGGCGTATAAATCAGATTTCGATTGCAAACGCCGACTATGCAGTCCATTTTGTTGAGGGCTTTGAGGAAGCCGATGTGCGTGGCAGAGGTGCAAATGATGCGTTTGTAGGGCTGGGCAACCGTGAGTTGCGAGAGGAAAGTCCCGCTGTTCCAAGGATTCTTGACTTGAATCGTGTAACCTTCCTTTTTGGGAATAATCTCAAAGCCAACGCTATCTTTGGAAGGGTCTTTGGTGGAAGAACAGCCCAAAACAGACACGACCACACATAGCAAGAGCACTTTTAACGACCGCATATTGGAAAATTTTTAATGTACACCCTGCAAAACCCGCAACCAATCACTTTCTATGCTTGTATAACGACCATACTTTTTTGACGATTTTGGTGGCAACGGTAGAAAATAACGCTCTTCGTCCCACATTCGAAGCCACAAATCCCGCTATATTGCCAATCCAACGGAATCGGTTCCAACGCGACTGCAAGCCATTTTGAAACACTTGAACACGTTGTCCAATCGTTTGTTCCTTTTGCAAAGCAATCTGTTCCAAACGCCGTCTTTCGCTTTGAATCTGTGAAAAAGACTGGATTTGTTTCAAGTTACTCATGGTAGTCGGGTTTTTGTTCGGGTTGATTAGACGATTCTTCGGGCTTGTCAGCAAACAAAATGGCACTCAGCGTCTTTACAATGGGGTCCAAAAACCATTTTTCGCGAAAGGCAATCGTTAACGCTATCATTACCAAAACCAATGCTCCCACAATCAAAAAAGCACTCCACGTGGGCAACCATTGAGCCAATAAAATCGACAAAGCCACCGCACCGAGCGAAAGAAAAACAAAGATGAGCAAAATAACAACAAACGTAACCAAAACGAGCCCCAAGATTTTGCTCATTTTCTCCAAAGCCGAGAGGCGTACCAAGTCGTACCGCACTTGGAGATACGACTTGATTTCGTCCACTAATTTTTGATAAAGTTGATTGTCCATTTGTTTCGTTATTGTGCCTCTGCTACAACCTCATCAATGGCTTGTTCCAAGTCCGATTGGGAGAAATAATCTTTCAATTTCGTTATCACTTTGTTCACAAAATCTTCTATTTCCTCTTTTCGCAAAGGAATCCCTTTGGAGTGTGCTAATTCTAAAATTTGTGCACGTGTTTCCGCACCACTTTTTGGAGCCAACAACAAAGCCGTTGCTACGCCCAACACCGCTCCACCAACGAAAGCAGCCAACACTTTTCCATAATCTGCCATAGTTTTATAAAATTAAGAGGTTCATAATTCGGTTTATTCGGGGCAAAGATACAAAATATCTCATTTGTTGCAAAATGTTTTTAATCCAAACGTAAAAAGCGGATTCAAATTTCAATACCCGATTGCTTGCAAACCTCTATTTCAAAAGTTGAAGTGCAAAGAATAGGAGAAAAAACTTTCTATAAAGTAAAACGATTTTGAAAATGGCAAGGAATGATTTTAAGGAAAATCAATATATTCAAATTAGGAGTGCAAAATTTAGAAAAGTTCTGATAAAAAAAGTAAGGCAAGTTTGACACAACAACATTTTTTTATGAGCAAAAACAGGAATTTATTGCTACTTTTGCACGTTATAATTGGACACTGCCCATGTTTGCTCCACTCACGGAACATATTGAAATAGACCGCACGCAAAGACGCATACGCAAAGACGGCACTGAAGTACATCTGACGGGTTTTGAGTATGGTCTGTTGGAGTATTTGGTTTCGCACGCCAATCGTATCTGCACACGCAACGAGGTGTTAGACCATGTTTGGGGCGAAAAAACGCACTATGACACCAGTAAAATAGACGTTCATCTGAATGCTTTGAGACGCAAGATGGGTTGGTATTGCAAAGAGCCTATTGAAACCATTCGTGGAGTGGGATTTATCTTTCGGCTTGAGAAAAAAATTACGCATTACACCATCGATTTGCACTCTTTCCTGACCGAGTGGCTACAAAGTCACGAAGCCGAAATCAAGTCGGTGGGGCTCGTGGTGTACATGCGGCTGACGCCGTTTGTGAACGAGATAACGATTAAACCCGAATCACTTCGGAAGATGTTAGATAGTGTCTTGCAGGCTTTACTCCCGAATGCCCAACCTGGTATGCTGCGGCTCACCTCCAAACTAACCGTCTTGCATTTTATCCTATCCTTGGACATCAACGGGACGGTAAACGAGTTGCGTATCCCAATCAATGGGGACTTTTCTTTATCTTAAGAAAATCTTAAAAAATTTTTAAGAGTTTATATTGTACCTTCGCACTCGTTTGGATTGAAACATCATATTTGCTCTGCAACGGATTATTTATGCGAAGGAAAGTACTTATGTTGGTTGGTTTGTTGTGCGTCTCGGTGCTTCGTGCTGAGATGGCTGACGCTGTTTCTTTGCCCGATGTGGAGGTGTCCGTTTCGCGTATCGCCCGTCCTGCCTCGCAACAACAGATGCAGATGAGCGTTGTGGATAGTAAGTTGATAGAGCAAGCACAGGTGCAAACGCCCAAAGACATTAGTTCGTTGGCTCCCAATATCTACATGCCCGACTACGGTTCGGCGATGACGAGCAGTATTTACATTCGAGGGATGGGCAGTCGTATCAACGAGCCAGTGATGACAATGGTGGTGGACGGGGTTCCGTTGATGGATAAAAACCTCTACGACCATGCCTTGCAAGATGTCAAGCGAATTGAGTTACTACGCGGTGCACAAGGCAGTTTGTACGGACGTAACTCTCCAGCGGGTGTGATGGAGATTCGCACGTTGCAACCTTTGGATTTAACCACTTACACCGTTCGCGGTTTGGTCAGTTACGGCACCGCCAATAGCGTCAAGGCTCAAGCCTCGTATTATAGCGGTCGGAAGTCAGATTTTGGGTGGGGTTTGTCCGCTCGTTA
>JAEELX010000075.1 GCA_016282955.1 Paludibacteraceae bacterium
ATGATGTCGCATTTTGAGCCAAAAATTGATTTGGTACTTGGTTTCAGTCCTGTTTTTGAAAAATCAACGACACTCAATAAACTCATCGAATACGATACGCTGACCGTCGGAATGCTCTATTTGGGTTTGGCAAAAAGTGGCAAAGCGTACATGGGCGTAGGTCGAAACATGGCATATCGCAAAAGTAAATTTTACGAAGTAGGTGGTTTCCGCAACCTAACCCATAACCGTGCTGGCGACGACGACCTGATTGTGCAAAAAATCGCTAATGATAATAATGTGGCAATCTGTTTTGGTAAAGATAGTACCGTTTGGACACCCGCTAAAACGACTTGGAAGACTTGGGTCAAACAAAAACGCCGTCATCTGAGCGTTGCACCACAATACACCACAAGTAGCAAGATTCGCCTTACGGTAGAGCCCATTTTTAGAGGACTTTTTTATGCAACCGTCATTGCGATGATTGTTTTAGGAGGCTTTGAAGCACAGATAGTCGCTGTGGGAGCATTTATTTTGCGATGGGGCTTACAAAAAATACTGATTAACAGCACCGCCAAACGCATCCATATAAAGCCTTTTTCTGGGCTTATGGTCTTATTTGCCGACATTTTCTTGCCTTTGATGACTTTCTTTTTACTGAACACAAACAGTAATTATAGACGACAATATACAAAATGGTAACTATTTAAATAAAAATGAATATGAAAGAAGAGAAAATTGACATTCATGTATCCGAACAAGTGGCAGAAGGCACTTACGCCAATCTGGCACTCATAGCACATTCGCCTGCAGAGTTCATTTTGGATTTTGCACGAATTATGCCCGGACAAAAGCAAAGTAACGTGCAAGCACGGATTATTATGAACCCGCGTAATGCCAAACAACTGCTCGCAGCCTTGCAAGATAATATCGCCAAATACGAACGCCAATACGGGAATATCCCGATGGGCAATGCAGGTGGTGAGAGCAAACCTTTGTCCTATGGAGGGGGAGAAGCATGAAAACATTTCCACCTTCGCAGCTCATCATCAACGATGACAAGAGTATTTTTCATTTGCACCTTCAGCCGCAACACATCGCTCAGAAAATCATCCTTGTTGGCGACCAAGACCGCGTGAATATGGTGGCGAGTTTTATGGACGAAGGAAGCATTGAATGCAACATCCAAAGTCGTGAATTTCACACCATCACAGGCAAGTACAAAGGCAAACGAATCTCGTGCGTCAGTACGGGTATTGGGACGGATAATATAGATATTGTGCTCAACGAATTGGACGCACTGACCAACATCGATTTGGACACTCGTTGCGAAAAAGCGGAGCATACCAGTTTGGAGATTGTGCGTATCGGGACGTGTGGGGCTTTGCAAGAGGATATTCCGTTAGGGACGTTCTTGGTGAGCCAACGCTCCATTGGCTTTGACGGGGTGCTTGCGTTTTATGATGGACGCGACCGCATTGCTGACGTGGACTTTGAAAACGCTTTGGTGGACTTCATTCATTATCCCCAAAAAGCCGCTCGTCCGTATGTGGTAAAGGCAAACGAAGAGTTGATGAACCGCATTGCTCAAAACGACATGGTGAAGGGTTGCACGATTGCTGCCAATGGCTTCTATGGACCACAAGGACGTGTTTTACGGTGCGACATTGCGGTGCCCGACATCAACGAGCGAATCTCGGCTTTCCGCTACAACGGCGAGCGAATCAACAACTACGAGATGGAAGGTTCGGCGATTGCAGCGTTGAGTTTACTGATGGGACATAAGGCGGTTACGGTCTGCTGTGTGGTTGCCCAACGCAAGCGAGAAGCCGCTAACACCGACTACAAGCCTCGCATCAAAGAATTGGTGCAACTCGTTTTGGAGCGGATTTAAGTTAGCTACAAGTTGAATTATTTTTGCGTCTTTTGCTTTTGTGGAAGACGCTTTTTTTAGCGACAAATTGGATGGATTTTTTTGATGAGGAGTTTTAGTTAGAATCGTTTTGCTTATAAAGACAAGTAAATAAACAAGAATACAACGATTTTAGGTATCCAAAAATGTCCACTTTGCCTATTTTTATCTTTTTTGATAGCGAAACGAACCTAAATAAACGAAAATACAACGGTTTCAAGCATCCAAAAGTTCACTTTGCCATTTTCCATCATTTTATCTTTTCGACCACAAACACAACTAAATAAGAGAAAAATCAACGAATTTTAGGCATCCAAAAGTCCACTTTGCCATTTTCCATCATTTTATCTTTTCGACCACAAACACAACTAAATAAGAGAAAAATCAACGAATTTTAGGCATCCAAAAATGTCCACTTTGCCATTTTTTATTTCATCTTTTTCGCCCACAAACGCAACTAATACAACGATTCCAGATACCAAATTTTGCAAAAGGACAAAAAACATCTTCCATAAAAAAAGACGATGTTTTTGCACCGCCTTTTTGTTCAACCTATCTTCAAATCGCGTTAAAAGACCCATCGGAAGCCAACCAACACATTAAGTCCCTGCGACTGATAGCCATAATAAATATCGTGTTGGCGATTGAGGATATTGTTCGCCTGTGCATAGAACATCAACCAACGATTAAACGTGTATTGAATACCCGCATTGACTTCTATCGTCGGTTTGAGTTCTACTGGCCCCATGAGCGTCATGGCCTTGCGTTTGCCTGCAAAATGGTTGTCAGAATACAATGTCCAATGGCTATTAAAATGAATATCAAGGCGAGCGTCTGCCGTCCAGTCTGGTCGATCATAGATGAGAGAGGTATCTATATTGCTGTAATACATTGCCTTATTGCTCTCTAAAAAGTCGGAATAATCCATTTTTTTATAGAAGAAATAGTTTCCTTGTGCGTAGAATGTAATCACGTCTCGGAAATGATAATGTGTCTGCACCCCAAAGTCCCAACGCCTAAAATTAACTTGGCTTTTTTTCAGGTAATCCTTCCCATCAGCAGGCAAATAGGAGAGTTTTTTAGGGGTAAGGGTAGGTTGCAACATAAACCGCTGATTCTGCAAGGAAGCAAAACTACCCCGTAAGACGATGAGCCAGTTGGTCAACGGTCGCAAGTAAATGCCAAAAGCAATATCTAACGGCGTATAAGCCGCAATCGAGTGCGAAGTAATTTGGTCGGCAATGTTGATGTAAGGGACTTGCGAGAGTTTGGTTTCTAAATCTTTGACAGCATATTTTCCCGTTACGTTCGCAAAAGCGGTGAGCCAATTGTCGGTTATGTCATATTCGGTTTTGAAGTTCAACGAAGGGGCAAAACTCAAGTCGTCCGAACTACTCAGTTGTTTACCCGAGCCGATATTGAAGTCCACATTCAAGCCCACATGCACCCGCAAACGGTTACTTTGGAACGCATAATAAGGCTCGATTCGCACCGCATGACGCACGTTGTAGTCGGCTTCGTCTATATGCA
Source organism: Paludibacteraceae bacterium (assembly GCA_016282955.1). Classification (GTDB taxonomy): domain Bacteria; phylum Bacteroidota; class Bacteroidia; order Bacteroidales; family Paludibacteraceae; genus Colicola. The sequence continues at coordinate 3,422 of JAEELX010000075.1, forward strand.
TTGACTTGTCTACCTGCAAGAAAGTATTCTGCACAAAGGCATCTAAACCTATCCGATGTCCCGACTCCTGCAAGTTAACATACAGGTCAAAGTAGGTTTTAACAGAATGCTCAAGGACTTTCGAAGGGATAAACAAGGCATGATAACCTGTTTGGAGCGACCATTGCATCGTTTTTTGAGGCAATGATTTGATTCCGAAATTAACATTCGCCCTATAATGGAGGCCTTGGTCGTTGCTTTTTAAGCTTGCCAGACGACTGATGGTCAAGTCGTCATTGCCATTATAATAGCGTCCGTAGTAGGTGAAGTTCGTAAGCGAAGCCCCACCCTTGATGTGATAAACGACTTTTTTACCCACCAACGAATAATCAACCCCTAACTTACTGAGTCCCATCTGTTTCAACCCCCATTGACTATGATGATTGGCCGAGAGGTCTAAGTTCTTTTTTTGCTCCGTACGCACACGATAGAAGAAGTCAAAATCCGAAAGGATGTACCCTCCCCCAACCTGCACATAACCCGCTGTAGTGTTACCCGTCGTAAAATCGGTTGGCGAGCAAACCAACGGATTGAAATTATTTTGCGTACGTAAAGGCAAGGATAGGTATGAGCAATTGACATCAATGGGCTTGGGAGTTTGCGTGAGGGTCTGCAAGGGTGTGTTGATTTTGCCAGCAGTTTGAATGATAGGATAAAAAGTCCGTTCAACCACTACACTCATCGGTTGTATCGGTTCTGCTTTGGTTTGGCTCGTATCCACTTGCTCCGATGGGTTTTGCGAAGCAACTGATTCGGAGTCCACAGGGACGTTATCTTGCCCTTGAAGGCTCAGAGTTGCCA
>JAEELX010000076.1 GCA_016282955.1 Paludibacteraceae bacterium
GTAGCCGCTCGGGTTCTACAGTGGACGAATATAGTTTGATTTCTTTCTATTGGGCTGCGAATGAGTGTGAAAGCCTTGATTGGCATTCGGATAAAAAAAGTCCTGGTGCCTCCGTAATGAGGTTCTTCTTCAAAGACCAAACCCCCAACTTTGCCTCGTGCACCAGGGGTTTCTACTTTGGCCATGCTGTTCGCCTTGTGCGAGATGTCAACCCTGCTCCCAAGCCCACTCCGACTCCTGAGCCTGAGCCAGAGCCCGAGCCTGATCCTGCTCCACCAAAGAAGGAAGGACTTTTTTCAATCAGTGAGACCAAAAAAGTGAACATTGCCCCTGGCAACTTGCAGTATTGTGCCGCAGAAAAGAAATGGCGGTTTGCCAAGCGTCATTTTGACCGTTGCGGAGGAGTGAGGAGTTCTAAACAGAAAGATGGAAGTTTTAAATATTACAATTGTCCTGCTAATGTCTATTGGGATAGTTTGGGACATAGGGTGCCATGCAATAATATATATGTTTCGGAAAAATACGGCGGTTGGATAGACCTCTTTTCTTGGGGGACAAGTGGCGTAGAAGGGGCTAATCCTCCGTATTTCGCCGATTATAAAAGTAGTGCAAATTATTCTTGGAGCGATTGGGGGCAAAATCAGATTGGCGAATATGCTCCTAATACATGGCGAACACCAACGTTTGAAGATTGGAAATACTTAATACAAACTCGTAAGGTAGATGGTGGTGTAGGATATTCATACGTTCGGATAAAATACGGTAATAATACAACCGATACGGTTTCGGGTATACTCATCTATCCCGATGATTTTAGATTTTCAGCAGTGGGAGTTAGTATCCCTGTTGGTGAAACAAGGGAGGCTACCGAGATAGATGCGGAGACTTGGTCTGTGTTGTACGACAACGGGTGTGCTTTTTTACCCGCTTGTAGTGGGCGTACCGATTCAAGTTCTCCTTTATTAGAGCATACTATAGATGGAGACTATGGGTGGGGTGGCAACTATTGGTCTTCTACTCCAGAAAGTGATATTACTGCATATCAAATGAGGAGTCAGTGGGGACGTATACGTTTTTCATTTTCTTATATGTATACTTATTGGGGCTTTTCTGTTCGCCTTATCAAAGACCCAACTCCTGAGCCTGAACCTGATCCTGCTCCACCAAAGAAGGAAGGACTTTTTTCAATCAGTGAGACCAAAAAAGTGAACATTGCCCCTGGCAACTTGCAGTATTGTGCCGCAGAAAAGAAATGGCGGTTTGCCAAGCGTCATTTTGACCGTTGCGGTAGTGGTGGGGATGAATCGACGGTGTATTGGAACGATAATGGCACACAAAGGAAATGTGATAACAACCAGATTTCGGCAACTTACGGTGGTTGGATAGACCTCTTTGGTTGGGGAACAGGTAATAATCCAACTAATACTAGTCGCTTCAAAGCAGATTATCCTACCTTTACCGATTGGGGATCGAATGAGATTTATGAAGGAACAACCATACATGCGAAGGATACGTGGCGTACATTGACAAAAGATGAGTGGGGTTATCTATTAATTCGTAAGATCAATGGTAAAGGAAGTTATTCGTATGTTCGTATACAATACGGGACGAATGCTTCGGATACGGTAACGGGTGTACTCATTTTACCCGATGATTTTACATGGGAAGAAGCAGGTGTTACTCCTATTCCCGTGGGTGAGAGGAATCATGGTGTTGCAGTGGAGGTTTCGGCAGTAAATAAGACTACTTGGGAGGCTTTACAAAACGCAGGTTGCGTTTTCTTGCCAGGTTGTAGTCATCGTTATGGCAAGCAGGTATATGATGACGCTTATGGTGACGAAGCCCACTATTGGTCAGCGTCTGAGAATGATAATTATGCTTACCACGCGGACTTCTGTTTCAGTTGTCCCTATATTATATATGGAAATGACATCAATAAATGGAGCGGTTATTCTGTCCGTCTTGTGCGAGATGTGGAATAGATTTTTTTCGGAAACGTTATTTCGAAGCCATCTTATCGCTGATAGGGTGGCTTTTTTATACAATCGTACACCAGCCGTGCTTGTCCTCTTTTTCGCCGTGCTGAATCGCCAACAAGTCATGGTATAACTGCTCACAAACCGTGTGCTTAGCAAACGAATAGGTGAGGTTATGGTCGGGGTCGATAATCGTTCCAATGGGTGCAATGATGGTTGCCGTACCACAAGCCGCCGCTTCGTCCAACGTCGCCAACTCCGTCACCAAGATAGGTGTGCGTTTGACCTCCAGACCCATCTCTTGGGCAAGTTGCATCAAGCTCCGATTCGTAACGCTCGGCAGGATAGAGTGGCTATCGGGGGTGAGGTAGAGGTTACCCTTGATGCCTAAGAAGTTAGCTGCCTCGCATTCGTCAATGTACTGGTGGGTGAGGGCATCGGTAAAGAGACAGCCATAGCCCTGTCGGTGGGTCTCCTGCGTTGCCCGAAAGCCTGCCGCATAGTTCCCCCCTACCTTGTAAGCCCCAACCCCGAGGGTGGCAGCCCTGTCGACATGCCGATTGATGATAAAGGTGGTAGGTTGGAAGCCCCCCTTGAAGTAGTTGCCGATGGGTGAAGCATAGATGATGAAGGTGTACTCATCGCCCGGACCTACCCCCAGTCGAGGGGAGGTACCCAATAACAGCGGACGAAAATACAAACTGGCGAGGGTGTCGTGCGGGGGTACATACTCGATGTTCTTCTGCAACGCCAACTCAATACACTCGCAAAACAGCTCCACAGGCACCTCTGGCATCGCAATCGCCTTCGCCGAGGACTGCATCCGCAAAGCGTGGTCCTGCATCCGAAAGATACGAATCTTGTTATCCACGCCCCGAATCGCCTTGACGCCCTCAAAAGCCTCTTGTCCGTAGTTCAGAGCCGTCGCCGCAACGTGCAAGGGGATATACTTCTCGGTCGTGGCAATCGGCTTGGACCACTGTCCGTCCTTGTAGTCAGCACGAATGATAAAATCTGTTTCGGTGTAATGGAAGCCCAGAGCGTTCCAATCAATTTGCTTTTTCATAGTTTTGTAGCACAGAGGCACTTTCTGCACCCATGTTAAATAATAAATCAATTATACTCAAATTGTTCACAAAATCCGCCGTAAAGAGCTGAAAATACGGTTGTATGTCTCCTTCCCAAACTTGCTCCAAGTCCTTGCGTTGCCACGTGGAGGTGGTGGGGATAGCAAAATGGGCGGTCGGTTGGTTGTGCAAAAGGGCAAGGATGACGCTGGTTTGTTCGTTGTTGTAATCCACAAGCCACTCCCACGATTGGGTGTAAAACGGCTCCAAATAATCCGCATAATAGTCAAAAAACGCACTGTGTTTGTAGGCACTTACAATCGCCATCCAATGGATATGTTGCCAGTGTTGCTGGTAGGAGATTTTGATGTCGCGGGTCAGTTTAGTATCGCTTTTGGAGACGGGAATGGTGAGCATCTGCACGCCGTTTGCCCCCAAGATATAGCAACGGTTACGAAGCGTTTGTTTGGGGAAAGTTTCGTAAATCTCTATTTCGGGTTCGGACGACTGCGTAAGGTGTTGGAAGTACGAAATAGGAGCCAAATATGCGGTAGGCAAAACGTTCATCTACTCAAAGTTGTGCAAGCCAATACGCTTCCAACGAATCCAATCTAAACTGCCCTTGTGGTCTTTTTCAAGGCTCAGCCACACAAAGACGGGACTTCCCACGATGTGGTCTTCGGGTACAAAGCCCCAAAAACGGCTGTCGGAAGAGTTATGACGGTTGTCGCCCATCATCCAATAGTAGTCCATCTCAAAGGTGTAAGGCTGTCCAATGGCTATCGGCTTGTGTTCGTAAGCGGTGGCGATGCGTTCGTACAGCCAGTAATTGTCCTCCGTAATGAGGATTTGGTCGCCTTTTTTCGGGATATAAATCGGTCCGTAGTTGTCGCGAGTCCACTCGGTATGTCCCAGCGGATACATCATGCCACGCGTCATCTCATCGTTCTCTATGAGGAGGGAAACGACGTTATCGTGGGTGTTGATTTTGTCCACCATCGCCTCGCTGAGCGGGAAGAGATAGGTCAGGTTGGGTTCAATCACTTGACGGTCGTCTTTGCTGATACCCACTTTCTCCAAGAACGCTTGCGAGATGCCGTTGCCGTTGGTGCGAACGAAGTAATTAAACTGCACACCGTCTCGTTTGGGTTCACTTTTGCCGTTGATAAAAACGACATTATTTTTGATGCACAAACTATCCCCCGCAATGCCCACACAACGTTTGACGTAGTTCTCGCGGCGGTCAACGGGTCGGGTGATGATTTTTCCAAACACATCCGAACGATTATGCACCACATCGCGACCGTACGCATGACAGAGCGTGTAGTAGTCGGGGTTGGGAATCAGTTCGCACACCGTGTCGCCTGCTGGGAAATTGAACACGACGATGTCGCCTCGCTCTATCTTTCTGCCCCCTTTTAAGCGGCGATATTTGACTTGTGGCTTCTCCAAATAACTTTTCTTACCTCCGAGCCATTTGGGTGCCGTATGTTGCATCAGAGGCATACTTAACGGCGTCATCGGGACACGCGTACCGTATGTGGTCTTGTTCACGGCCAAGAAATCGCCCACTCGCAACGTCTTTTCCAACGAAGAAGACGGGATTTGGTAGTTTTGAAAGAAATACACATTGATGATATACACGGCAACCAAGGCAAACAAAATCGCATCTATCCACGAGCAAATGCTGTAAAGCGTCTTGTTCGTGTCTTTGTATTTTTTCCACCAGTCCCAAGGCACAATTTTGGTCGTAAAAATATCCAACACCACAGGCAAAAGCAGCAACCAAAGCCAACTGAGCGGATGTCCAATCGCATTCCACAACACAAACAGGAAATACGCAACGCCACAAATGCTTGCAATAATCCACTCTCGCTTGGAAACGTGGGCTAATCGTTCTTTTATTTTTTCAAACATACTATCTAAATCCAATTATTTGTCTAACTTCTTGTATCGTTTTTTCGGCACTTGCTCTCGCCACTTCGGCACCTTGACGGGCGATGTCGGCAAGCAGTTTTTCGTCGTTTTTGTAGGCAAGAATTTTTTCGCGAATCGGAGCACAGAAAGCGTTTATGTCTTCGCCCAACTGCTTTTTGAGGTCGCCGTAACGAATGGTCATCTTGTTGTATTGGTCGTTGAAATAGTCGTAGGTGTCGGGCGACGAGACGAGTTGCACGAGCGAAAAGAGGTTCTGAATCACCTCAGGTTTCTCTTGGTTGAGTTGCGTAGGACCCGCGTCCGTAACGGCTTTCATCACTTTTTTCTTGATGGTCGCTTCATCGTCAATGAGGTAGATTGCGTTGCCGTCCGATTTGCCCATCTTACCGCTTCCGTCCAAGCCTGGCACCTTCACGGGCTTATCGCTAAACGAAAACGAAGCCGGCTCCTTGAAGTAATCCACGCCGTAGATTTGGTTGAAACGGGTCGCAAAACGGCGTGCCATCTCCATGTTCTGCTCTTGGTCCTTGCCCACAGGCACTTTGTCCGCATGATGGATGATGATGTCGGCACACATCAAAGGTGGATAGGTCAGCAAGCCAGCATTGACGTTGTTGGGGTTTTGGCGAACCTTTTCCTTGAAGGAGGTAACCCGTTCCAACTCGCCCACATACGCATTCATGTTCAGATAGAGGTACAACTCAGCAATCTGGCGAATGTCGGATTGAATGTACAGCGTGGCTTTGTTCGGGTCCACACCACACGCCAAGTACTCTGCCAGAATCGTTTTGACGTTTTCCTGCAAGTGTTCGGGGTGAGGATGCGTGGTGAGCGAATGCCAATCGGCTATAAAAAAGAAGCATTTATAAACCTCTTGCATAGCCACAAAACTCTTGAC
>JAEELX010000077.1 GCA_016282955.1 Paludibacteraceae bacterium
CGCTCAATGGAGCGTTTTGACCGAAAAAGAAAACCTTCATGCTATCAAGGTAGGTTACTACAACGACCCTGCTGGTTCGATGGCACGCAACACTTCGCTCGGAAGTTATCACTTCATCTCTCGTGCAGGTGTAACGCATGCTTTGGGTGAAGGCCGTGCTCTCGGTATTACGTACAAGTTCAACAACGATAGGTTCATGGCTTATCAAGGCGTTTTCACCGAAAGCCAATACAACAACATCAAAGCGGGTTTTAATGGCGTTACGGTTGCAGGTCGTTACTTGGTTCGCCCTATCATTAACGATGACATGACGTTGCACATCGGCGTTAGTGGTCGTTTTGCACAACTTGGTGGTGGCGAGGTTTACAACAACGTCCTCAAAAAGACCTACCACATGGGACAAACCCTCGAAACCTACGTTGACCAAGACGAACAATTTGTTCATGCTGACCTTGACTGGGCTGACAACGTTACGAACGCTGGTGCAGAAGTGCTCTTTAATACCAATCGCTTCTTTGTTCGTGGTGAATATCTTTTCAAACACGTTACCAAAAAACGCGACAGTTACTCGCTCTTTATCGATGCACAAAACAACATCGACGGTTGGGGTGACATCGACTGGTGGGAAAATGCAAACAAACTTCGTGCAAACAACTTCCAAGGTGGTTATGCTGAAGCTGGTTTCCTTATCTTTGGCGACGGCTATACATACAACAAGACCGAAGGTTTGTTGGGTGGCTTGAATGGCAAAGCTCTTGAAATCGTGGCTCGTTACAACTACACAGGTTTGAATGACCTCACAGATGGTGAGTACTTCAATGCTGGTCGTGGTCATTACTATGCTGCTGGTTACATGGAAGATTGGCCAGGTACAGGTGCTACGAGCGTTGGTGGTGGTAACCTCCAAAGTATCACTGTGGGTTTGAACTATGCATTCAACAAGTATGTTCAAGTGATGCTTGACTACACGTATCACAACTTGAAGAGTGATTATTTCCCCAATGACAAGAATTTCCACGCTTGCCAAGCACGTCTTCAATTCACCTTCTAAGAATTGGAAATGGGATTATAGAAAGACAAGTCGCCTTCGGGTGGCTTGTTTTTTTTTATGGGTGAGTGGGAAGGTTGCCTATTCGTGATGATATTTTTCGCCATTGATGATGGTAAACGCTCTGTACAGTTGCTCCACAAACAGCAGACGAATCATCTGGTGCGTAAAAGTCATTTTGCTCAGCGACAACATAGCATCGGCACGAGCGTACACGTTTTGCGAAAAACCGAATGCTCCTCCCACCACAAAACAAATGTTTTTGGACGGATACGTTTGGTTGGTTTGCTGTAAAAAAGTCGCAAAATCTACTGACGAGTACATTTTTCCTCGCTCATCCAACAAAATAAGGTACGCCGAAGACGGTATTTTTTTGAGAATCAGTTCGCCCTCTTTGGCTTTGATTTGGTCGGTGGTGAGGTTGTTGGCAGTCAAATCTTTGATGGTTTCCACTTGAAAAGTGGCATAATGTTGCAAACGCCCAACATAGGTATCAATGAGTTTTTGCAAGGGTTCTTGGGTCGTTCGTCCGACTAAAACGAGGGTGATATTCATCGCATTGATACTTTATTGGGAGATTTTAGAGCGGTAGGCGAGGCTCGAACTCGTGACCCTCAGCTTGGGAAGCTGATGCTCTACCAACTGAGCTACTACCGCAAATAATACAAAAACCACACGAAGATAATGATTTTATGGAGAATGGAAAAATTATTTTTTGGGGGAATTCAAATGGATACAAAGAGACAAAAAAGAGGCATTTGTTTTTCAATTCATAAATTTATATTACTTTTGCACAAATTTATGGCGTTATGGAAACAAGTATTGACAACAAAACTTTCATCGTTTCTGTCCCAAAAATAGATACGAAACGTTTTAAGGGTTTGGTGAAGTTGATGGGTTGGACAATCTCCGAAAAGACAATGTTGTACGACCCCGAAACAGACCAACCACTCAATGATGAAACAATGCGTACGATTGAAAAGGCACGCAGAGGCGTGGAGGTTAATTCATACGATTCTTTCAATGATTTTGCAAAGGCGATGCGTGCGTTATGAAAGTGTATAATATCCAAACAACTAACAAATTTGAAAAAGACCTGAAATTAGCGGTCAAACGAGGGTTTGATATTGAAAAATTATTGGAAATAGTACACCTTTTGAGTGAAGATAAACCTTTGCCTGAACGTTGTCGCGACCATATCCTAAAAGGAAATTATAAAGGGTATCACGAATGTCATATAGAACCCAATTGGTTACTAATTTACGATAAAAGCGATTTTGTAAGAATCATATCCCTTATACGTACAGGAACACATTCGGATTTGTTTTGATATGCTCTGAAATATTGTAATCTTCGCTTTTAACTCTTTATATCGAAAACCTCACCAACAAATGCAAATCTGTTTTGTAGCGTTCGACCTTCTTTTCTTTCATCCATTTGTCGGCGTAAATCGTCTGCGAACCCCGCAAATAGACGCTACACCATTTGCAAATTTGATAACGAGCATTCAGATACCAACGTCCACCATAACCGTACGTGGCAGGGATTGAAAAGGCATACAACACGTCATTTTCGTAGTTATAAATGCGGTTATCCCAATTCATCACATCAAAAAACTGCAAACGGGCTTGCAACACAATCGGAACCGCCGAAAAATGGTAATCAACATCTTGCAAAGCACTTAAACCGTAAGTTACAGGGCTATTCTTCTTGTTATGTATCCAATTGGCATCAAACTGCGTACGAAATCGCCAACCCAACACCTTGTAATTGAACTGATACCGCACACTTTCGGTAAACTGATCGCCTTTGAGCCGCGAACGCAACTTGAGAAACATATTCATCCCATACTTCACATAAAAATCTGCCTGCGTCATCACGTCGTAGCCGTAGGTTGGATAATCGCGAATGCCATATTTTGGGTAGGCAAAGCGGAAGCCGTCCACATAAACCATAAATTTCCATTTACGGAGCGACTTAATTTCCGAGCCGAGATAGAAGCCATTTTCGTCTCCCAAACGACTACTTTCGCAAAAACTATAACCCAACACATTATCAAAATACGGCGAATAATAGCGATACAAAGCCAACAGCGTAATATCCGACACAAACGAGAAACGCGACCCAACAATGCCCGCATACCCCCACTGTTTCTTGTTTTGAGCCGCAGCCGCTTCGCCAAACAGAATACAGCGATGGAGATTAGCGTAAAAGTTGGCTCCCACAACGCCTTGTTCCTCACCCCGAAAATAACGCTGATTGTAGTAGTACTTGCGTGACGGAGCGAACCAACCGTCGTGGAGCGTGTAAACAGCAGTGGCTCCAACCTTCCACGAATTAAACCGATACGTCAGATTAGCCCCACCCGTTTGGTGCATCATCTTGTCTTTTTTATTGGAATAGAACGCACTCACGTCCAACGAACCCAAACGGAGCGTGGTGCCAATGCCATGAAAATTGTCGTAATCGCCCACAGCACCGAACTTTTTCAGACCCTCGTCATTGCTTTGGCAAGAGTGAAAATAGTTGGCTTTGCCGTAGTGAAACGTGTTGCTTAGCACCAACCCTTGCCCGAACGATGCCTGAAAATTGCCTGCCACAATGCGTTTGAGTTTCCACACATCATTGATTTGCAAATAACCGCCATACAAGCCTTTCTTCCAGTCTTCGCCCACGTTGCGTCTGTACTGAAAACCGAACGAAACCTGATTGCGAAGATTATATTTGTAGCGGAAGTTGGCGTAAAACGGGTCATCTTCTTTGTAACTCTCCAAGTTGCGGGCATCAGCACGGGCTATCAAGTCGTGTTTGCTGTATTTTAGAACGTCTTTGAAGGTCATTTTTTGCTTTGTCGCCTTCGCTTCGCCCACGTACACAAAAGGCAATAAGTTGCGAATGTCATACGTTTTAAGTCGCGGGATAAGTTGCAATTCAAACAACTCGTGTAGCGGATTGCGAGAGACATAGAGTATAATTTCGTTGATTTGTTCGTCTGACAAAAACGGGATTTGCCGCAACTCGTCCCATGAAGTGTGGTTGAGGGTAATCGGATTTTCGGGCAGTTGCTCCAACGTTTCCTCGATTGCTTCAAACGTAACATTGGAGTTGTCTTCGCTTACTTGCTCAAAAATAGCCTGCA
>JAEELX010000078.1 GCA_016282955.1 Paludibacteraceae bacterium
GCGGTTATGTGTTGGGTGAAACAAATCGTTACATATTTCAACGTGCTGGTGAAGCGTATGGCGTTCAATTCCGTTATAAGTTGGCTCCACAGATTGCTGTGCAGACAAAATTGTACGGGATGCGTGTACAAGGAGATGTGTATTTGGAGGATTTGAAAACCAAAACGGGCGAGTTGTGGTCAAATCAACTGATGAGTTTGGACGTAACGGGAGAATTTAATTTCTTTCGTTTTGGGGATAAGCAGTATGACTTACGTTATCAGGTGATTACGCCGTATATGTATGTGGGAGCTGGGGTTTGTGTACATTCGAACGGAAGAAATGTGTGTGCTTATTTGCCGTTTGGAATTGGAATGAAATGGCGTTTTAAGAAACGTTTGGGTTTGACGGTAACGTGGCAACATCAGTTGTATTTAGCGGATAATTTGGAAAATGATAACCGTTATAACAATACACATAAAATGAATGGATGGAATTTTTTTAATTTAGATACGGGAGGAGTGATTATGGCTGGGTTTGTGCTGGAATTTAGGCGAGAAAAGCCAATTTGTAACACGTGTGATTAAAAAATGGATTATAAAACACAAATAAACAAGGAAACGTTACCGCAACATATTGCCATCATCATGGACGGCACTGGACGGTGGGCTTTGCAACAAAACAAAGATAGGTTGGAAGGTCATTACAAAGGCGTGCAGGTGGTGCGTAATATCGTGGAGACAGCGGGTGAGTTGGGCATCAAATACCTGACTTTGTACGTTTTTTCGATGGAAAATTGGTCGCGTCCTTCTACCGAAGTCAATGCTTTAATGAGCCTACTTGTGAAGACGCTTGAAAAGGAAATTGAGATGTTGCAACAAAATAATGTTCGTTTGCGTTTGATTGGGAATTTAGACCGTTTACCCTCGGCTGTGAAGGAGCAAATGCAGGCAGGTGAAGCACAAACGAGCAAAAATGATGGACTTCAGTTGGTGTTGGCGTTGAGTTATTCGGCACGCGAGGAGATAGTGCAAGCCGCAAAAACAATCGTCCAACAAGTGCAAGATGGAAAAATGGAAATAAAAGATATTGATGAAAGTCGGTTCGCTTCGGCATTGGCAACCAAAGATATTCCCGACCCCGATTTGCTGATACGCACTAGCGGAGAGTTACGAATCAGTAATTTCTTGCTGTGGCAAATCGCATATTCGGAACTGTATTTTACGGAATGTCTGTGGCCTGATTTTTCATCGGAAGAATTTTATAAGTCAATTATAAACTACCAGCGTCGTGAGCGGCGTTTTGGCAAAATAAGTAAGCAACTTTGAAACACCTAATTTGTATATTGATTTTGTTGTTGTCATTCGGTACGATGTACGCTGCGAATGATACGATTGCTGTGGATAGCGTCCAAAATGTTGCCCAAAATCCTGATAGCACTCTGTCGCAAGATGTTGCAGATGAAGATATTATGGATATAGTTGATGAGGATTTTGATTGGGACGTGATGGATACGACGGTTGAAGAAGTTAATAACCCATATCCCGTGATTGAGTATTCGATGTCGCCAAAGACGTACGAAATAGCCGACATAAAAATCACAGGTGCTCCGAGTTACGAGGATTTTGTGCTGATTGGCTTTTCTGGCTTGGCAGTGGGTGATAAAATACAAGTTCCAGGCGATGAGATAACGAAATCGTTGAAGCGTTTTTGGAAGCAAGGGCTTTTTTCGGAAGTTACCTTTTTGGCCAAAAAGATAGAAGGGAATAAAATTTGGCTTGAGATTCGGTTGAAGCAACGCCCACGTGTATCCAGTCTAACCTATGCAGGTTTGAAAAAGAGTGAAAAAGAAGATTTGGAGGTTAAAGTAGGCATCAGCAATGGTTCGCAAATGACTCCCAACTTGGCAGATAGGGCTAAAACAGTCATCAAAAAATATATGACCGAAAAAGGCTTTTATCATACGGAGGTGAAAGTGTTGCAAGCCGACGATAAAGACCGTCCTGGTTTCGTTAAAGTGGCTATAATTGTGGATAAAAAAGCCAAAACGAAGGTTTCAAAACTGTATATTACAGGTAACGAAGCCCTTTCGCACCGCAAAATAAACCACGTGATGAAAAAGACGAATGATAATAATATCATCAATTTTTTCCGTACAAAGAAGTTTGTAGAAGCCGAATTTGAGAAGGACAAAAAAACGTTGATTGAAAAATATAACGAACTCGGCTATCGTGATGCTTATATTGTGTCGGATAGTGTGGTGGTTTCGCCGACCGATTCCAATCGTGTAGATGTCTTTTTGGAAGTGAGCGAAGGGCAGAAATACTACTTCCGCAACATAGCGTGGGTGGGTAACACGGTTTATCCATACGAATATCTGGATGCCGTTTTGAACATCAAAAAAGGCGATGTTTACAACCTGAAAGAGATGAACAAACGCTTGCTGGAAGACGATGATGCGGTATCAAAACTATATACCGACAACGGCTATTTGTTCTTCAATGTTGACCCTGTGGAAGTGAAGATAGAAGGCGATTCGATTGACTTTGAGATGCGTATGTACGAAGGTAGACCTGCTACCATCAACCAAATCAATATCGTGGGAAATACGCGTGTGTACGAACATGTGGTGCGGCGAGAGTTGTACACCAAGCCCGGACAGTTGTATTCGCAGTCGGATATTATGCGTTCGTTGCGTGAGTTGGCCCAGATGGGACACTTTGACCAAGAAAAATTGGTGCCCGATATTCAGCCCAATCCCGAAGATGAAACGGTGGACATAACCTATGTGCTGGAAACGAAGTCGTCCGACCAAATTGAGTTGTCTGTGGGGTGGGGTGCAACGGGTTTGACGGGCTCTGTTGGCTTAAAATTCACCAATTTCGCGATGCAGAATTTATTCAAACCTGAAACCTATCGGATTGTGCCACAAGGTGAAGGACAAACATTCACCATCAACGCACGTAGCAATGGCGTTTACTATACTTCGGTGGCCATGTCGTTTTTGGAGCCTTGGTTGGGTGGGAAACGTCCTAATTCGTTGAGTACAAGTGTCTTTTTTGCGTCTCAAACGGGTTATTCTGACCGCTATTATAAATCCTACCAAGATTTGTACAATACGTATTCTTACGCTTATTATAGTTCGGGTTATTCGGATTATTACGCTCAGTTACAAGAGGCCGAAGCCGACCCCGAGAAGTATCTGCGTACGGTTGGAGCGAGCATAGGATACGGGAAGCGATTGAGTTGGCCAGACGATTATTTTGCGTTCTATGGCGAATTGAGTTATCAGGTTTATTTTATGAAATCATGGCCATATTTGATAGTGACGGACGGTGTGAGCCATAACTTGGCGATTAATTTGCAACTGTCGCGTTCCAGCATAGATAACCCTATTTATACTCGCCGTGGCTCGCAGTTCGTGTTGGGTGTGAAACTTACGCCACCTTATTCAATCCTCAATGGCAAGGATTATGCCTCTTTACCCACTAACGATAGGTATCGTTTGATTGAATATCATAAATGGAAGTTCTCGGGCAAGGTGTTTACGCCGATGACACGTGATGCAAAATTGGTGTTGATGACGCGTGCAGATATAGGTTATTTGGGGCATTATAATGCGGATGCCAAAACACCTTTTGAAACCTATTATATGGGTGGCGATGGCATGTCGGGCTATTCGAGTTATTCTACGGAATATGTGAGTATGCGAGGCTATTCTGCGGGTTCTTTGACACCTTACGACACCAAATTAGGGCGTAACTTGGGGTATATGTACAATAAATTTACGTTGGAGTTGCGGTACCCGATAGCCTTGGAGCAACAGGCAACTATTTGGGCATTGGCGTTTATGGAAGCGGGCAATTGCTTCTCGGACATCAAATCGTATAATCCATTCAACCTGAAGCGTTCGGCAGGTGTGGGCGTGCGTCTGTTCTTGCCGATGTTCGGTTTGATGGGAATCGATTGGGGTTGGGGATTTGACCAAATTAGTGGCTCAAATTCGTATAGCGGAAGTCAGTTCCACTTCGTTTTAGGACAAGAATTGTAGATGAAAAAGCAGATTTTGATACTATATTTGTTCCTCTTGGGAGTCATGCCGATGAATGTATGGGCAGATAAAGTGAGTGTGGCGTATATTGATATGGATTATATCCTCAAGAATTTGCCACAATACGAAACTGCCAACGAACAACTGACGATGTTCTCGCAACGTTGGCAAAAAGAGGTGGATAAGCTCATGCAGGAGACGCAAGTGTTGATTGCTAACTACCAAACGGAGCAGATTTTCCTCACCGCAGCGATGAAAAAAGAACGTGAAAAAGAGATAATTGACAAGGAAAATGAGGCTTTGGAGGCGAAACGGAAGTACTTCGGAGTGGATGGAGAACTGTTTAAGAAACGCGAGAGTTTGCTCAAACCGATTCAAGACGAGATTTATGTAGCCATTGAGGAGATTGCGACCGAAAGCAGGATTGATATTGTGAAGGATAGGTCTGCCGATGCGAGTCTGATTTATATCTCTTCCAAGTTGGATATTTCGGATAAAGTGTTGGCAAAAATGGGTGGAAAAACCGTAACACCGTTAGGAACATTGAAGAAATTTGTAGACATAGATATAGATAATCCATTAAAGTAAAATATATTCGTATGAAAAAAACATTATTTATTCTTTTGGCTTTGTTGCCAACAACGATTTTTGCTCAAAAATTTGGGCATATCAATTCGCAAGAATTATTTGCACTTATGCCTGAAATGAAAGCGGTAAAACAGAAATTAGACACGTTGCAAAGTTCCTATGAGAATCAACTCGTGGGCATGCAAGAAGAGTTTAATAAAAAATTGCAAGATTTTCAGCAAAACCAAGCCACGATGACCGACGGCGTAAAGGAATTTCGTCAACAAGAATTGGCAGAAATGGAACAACGCGTTCAGTTATTCCTGCAAACGGCACAGCAAGATATTAAGAAAAAACAGGAAGAATACTTGCAACCGATTCAAGAAAAAATGAACAAAGCCATCAAAGCGGTCGGCGAGAGAGGCGGTTTTACGTACATTTTTGAAAGCGGAACCTTGCATTACATCTCCAATGATGCGATTGATTTGATGTCCGAAGTGAAAAAAGAATTGAATATCAAGTAATTAGGAAAAATTTGCTGGCAAATTTGCGGTGTTGAGTTTGTCAGCAGATTTTGATTGGGGTTAAAATTTGAGAAAAATCAAGCCGCAATCAGTTGTTTTAACGAGGATTTAGTGCATTTTTTAGTTATTTTGCGATAATTTTGCAGAAAAAATTGTTTTTTATTTAAAAAAGGCATACCTTCGTGCGAAACTTTTGCGGGATGTAGTTCAGTCCGGTTAGAATGCCTGCTTTGGGAGCAGGAGGTCGTTGGTTCGAATCCAGTCATCCCGACTTTATGAAGCCATATTTTAAGATGTGGCTTTTTTATTTTTAAAGTGTAATGGACATCGTAGAGTGAAAAGGACGTAAAACGATAGCGTTATCTTAGATAAGATTTTGTTACTATTTCACCACTTCGACTCCCACTAATTGGTCGTATAAAGCGTCAAAGATTTTTTGTGCTAAAAACAGATAAAATTTAAATTTTACGATAATAAACTTATAAAATACTCCCAATCCTCATTGGAAACACCATTTGTTTTTAAAAATTGTTCAAAATTTTCGAGCGTTACATATTCTCTATTCTTTCGCAAAAAAGCATAATATTCTTTAATAATACCATTGAATTTTTCAAAACCAACTCGTTTAGCCATTTGAAAAATCACATAAGAACCTTTAGTATATGCCACTTCGCCATCTCTATATTGTCCGTCAGTAAGATACAAAAGAGGGGTCTTTTTGCTTTGTTCAGAAATAGAATTATACCTTTTGTTATAAAAAGAATCTATTGCTTGCAAATTTTTATAATGCAAAACTTTATCTATATAGACAGTCATTCCTTCCGTGAAAAGATAATAAATGGAAGTATCTGTTTGTGCTGGGTACAGAAGATAGCAATGAATCAATTCATGCAAATAAAAACTTGATGCTCGACACAAAATATCCTCATTAATTTGGACTACATAGATATTATTATCTCCAAGATTGGCTGTTCCACCTCGCTTCCTATCGCACATAAAAACATGGATAGTTTTATGAGTTGTGTCTCCAAAAAAATCTATTATTTCTCCACATCGTTCTTCACACCATCGCATTTGTTTTTCCATCAATTCGTCCGATACAGGTTGAATATCAATTATAGCGTGATTCATACTATCAATAGTAAAATCTTTTTGAAAATAATGATTGATTATTGTATTCTTGATATCAAAATGTCTTTTTTCTAACAAATCAGGTCGTAATGCGTAAAACCAGATACCGTAATGATCTTCAATAGCATTTTTAAAGTCAATAGAATAATCGTTTTCATTTTGAATAAGAGGATAATTACTGATAATATCAGTATTGGGTGGTAAGAAGAAAGTTACATTTTCCCACTCCATTTGTTCGTGTTCAAAATACCATGCATCTTCATCTTGAAAATAGCGAGAACCAACAAATGCAAATGTACTGCCTATAAATTTATAGTCAATCAATGATTCGAAACTGAAATAATCATAGCTAATTGTAATATTGACAGAAGAGTTATTGATGGGAATTTTTAAAGTACTATTGGTGTATGAGTAATTCGAAACTTCTTTATCATTGCTATAAATTCTAAATTGCAGACGATCGCCATCTTCTGCCATAAAAGCACTATCTTTCATTGTAAATTTTGTTAAACAATAGCCAAATAACCCATCGTTTTTAAAAGTTAAACAAAGTGTGTCTTTATCGTAATTTTTAA
>JAEELX010000079.1 GCA_016282955.1 Paludibacteraceae bacterium
CCCAGTTGAGCAAGATATTCAGACCGTTCATCCCAAACGAAATAATCATCGCCACCATTGTGTTACCTAACCCCTCCAAAAACTGCTTCTGTAGGAAGAAAAGCAGAAAAGGAACGATAGAAATCACAATCAACGTATAATACGGACCAGCCGCTTGTATCACTTGCGGGTCTTGCCCCATCTTATCAAAAAACAGCCCGACAATGACCATCAAAACCACCATCACAACACTCAAAATAGCCGTATAAATAAACCCATTGAGCAGGTAGGAAGCGATTTGTTGGGTATCTTCAACGCCCTCTTTTTTGCCTTTCCCAACCTCAAAACCAATCAACGGCGTAATGCCTATGATAGCGCCCATCGCGAACACCATCACCATGAAAAAAATGGCATTGGACAACGAAACGGCAGCCAAATCCACCGTCCCAAAATGCCCCACCATCATCGTGTCGAAAAAGCCAACCAACGTAGCACCCAACTGCGTAAACATAATCGGTAATGCCACTTTGAGATTACGCTTGTAAAAAGGGATATATTGCTCAAAAAACGTCTTGATAGGACTCATTCTGCTCGTTCTTTCGCCCAATGTTGCGTGTATAAAATGGCTTCGGCCTTTCGCAAAGAATTACGTTTTTTTTGTCCGCTGGCGTAGAGGAAGACCTCGGTGGTGAGGACACGTTGCGACACCGTATCTACTTGCGTATGGCTCACAAACGGACCTCCCATCGCCTCGCCATTGTAGATTTTCCAAAGCCCTCGCAATTCTGCCACATACTGTCCATCTAAGCCTGCCATTGCTTTCATCTGCGGCTCAATATGTTTGTATTCCGTACCCATATAACTGCCCGAAGTGGAAGCGGTGATTATCTGTGAAAGCACTTCATCACGCCTTTTGCAAAGAAAATCCACCGTAAAATTATCCTGTGCGATGTACGGATAGGAATAAATCACAATATCTTTTCGCACATTGCCTTTGGGGTCGCATGCCCAGAAGACACGCACATCGTCATAATTGATTGAAAAATCACGCAAATAAACAGTCGTGTCCTTCAAAATCGTATAATCTTCGGGGATACAAATTTCCATTCCAAACTCCCGTTTAACCAACTCACAAGCCTCTTTGTTGCGGTATGCTTTGTAAAAATTTGCCTGCCGAGTCAATTCTTGCAACACAAACCAATCTCGGATTTTCTCGCCATGATCTTTCCAAAAAGCGATAAATTGCTCGTTATTGTTGGCTGTAATGCGACAAACGGCTTGTGGATGGCTCCAATGGTCGATGATATACTTCACTTTGAGCGTCGAATGGTGCACCGAATCAATGTCCACATACAGCACGTTGCGAGTAGGTTTGAGGAAGTTGTCAAACTGCGATGGTTTAACTACCGAGACCGTCAAATACGATTCCATCTGTGGCAAACAAGGCATATCGCTTTCAAGGGTCGCTTTAACCCAGTCGGCAGTGGTATGGATGTCTTCTGCGTACGGATTGGAGCGAATAACGGCATTGATTGAATCTGCCACATTACGCAACGGCTTGGCATCAATCACGCACAAACACTCGTAAATAGTGCCTGTGGCATTCGGAACGGCAGGGGCAACCTTACACCCAACGATGCCGATACAAACTAAAAAAATCAACAAGTTTCTCATACTCATTCTTTTTGTGCCAATTCCTCTTCTAAGTTGATAATCGGAGCCGATGTTTTTTCGGGGATGACGATATGTAAAGCGTTTTCTTTCAATTTGATATTTTCGTTTCTGCGTTTTAAAATATCAATGGCCAAGTACACCGCATTTTTGAACGATTGTGGGGATGCTTCCCCTTTTCCAGCCAACTCGTAAGCCGTTCCGTGTGCGGGCGAGGTGCGAATGATAGGCAACCCAGCCGTAAAGTTCACGCCGTCCATATCCAACGATTTGAACGGAATCATGCCTTGGTCGTGGTACATAGCCAACACGGCATCGAAGTACTGATAGTGTGCCGTGCCAAAGAAACCGTCTGCTGAGTAGGCTCCAAACGCCAAGATGTTCTCTTTTTGTGCCTGCTCAATAGCGGGGTTAATAATCTCCATTTCCTCCTTGCCAATAAAGCCACTGTCGCCTGCGTGAGGGTTAAGTGCCAAGACGGCGATTCGAGGTTGGTCTATCGAAAAATCCTGCTGCAAAGTCTGTTTGAGCAACTGCATCTTTTCCAAAATCAACTCCTTGCTCAGTTGTTTCGACACCTCACTAATCGGCAAATGATTGGTTACCAAAGCCACTTTGAGTTGGTCGCTCACCATCAGCATCAAACTCTCTTTTTTGTCGCAACAATGGGCTAAATACTCCGTATGTCCGGGGAAATGGAAGTTATCCGATTGGATGTTTTGTTTGTTGATAGGTGCCGTAACGAGTGCGTGCAACCCACCATTTTTAATGTCCGTTACTGCCCTTTGCAAACTATTCAACGCCGCTTTTCCACCTTGTTGCGTTACCGTTCCCAATTGCAACTGAATGTCGTTTGCATAGCAATCAATGATGTTAAAAAGCCCATCTTTTGCGTCCTTAACCTCGTTGATAGTGCGGATGGAACTCTTCAATTTATCTTCTTTGAGAATCGAAAGGAACTGCCGAACGTGGTTGGAATTGCCATAAATGATAGGAATACAGATGTCAAAAATGTACTTATCAATGAATGTTTTGAGGATAACTTCGTGTCCAATTCCGTTAATATCGCCAACAGTTATGCCAATAATTGGTTTCATAATCGTTTTTTTTTACCATTGTTCGTAATGAATCTTGTCGTACAATAATTTGCTTTCGTCGTACTGTTTGCGTTCTTCGTTTTTATATCCAACTGCCACGATGCACAAAACAGCGTATTTTTCAGGGATATTGGTCGCTTTTCGGACAATTTCTTCCGAGTCTTCTCGCTGATAAACCTGGCACCAGCAAGCCCCTAAACCCAAATCTTCAGCCGCTAAAAGCATATTTTGTGCTGCAATAGCCCCGTCGCATTGCCACGTATCGGTTGCGTCCTTATCCACAGCCACCACGATTGCCAACGGTGCCTCCAAAAGCATTTGACTGCCGTAGGTCTTGCACGAAGCCAACGAACGGATTTTTTCTTTGTCCGTCAGCACCACAAACTCCCACGGATTGAGCCGTTTGCTACTCGGCGACATAAGCCCACATTTGAGAATGGTTTCCACAGCCTCTTTTGGAACGGGCTGGTCGGTATATTTACGAATGCTACGTCTGGAACGACATAATGATATAAAATTTTCCATAACTTATTGAATTAAAACAATTTATAACTCTTCTATAATTTCGGTCATCGCCTGATTCAGTCCGCTTGCATCTTTTCCACTTGCGGTAGCCATCCAAGCGGGTCCACCACCTCCACCTTGAATATGTTGTGCCTTTTCTTTGACCACTTTTCCAGCATTTTTCCCGCTATCTACTAAGGGTTTGCTGAAGAAGACACTAATGGTGGGGATATTATTGTAAACTGTGGCTCCTACGACTGCCAACTTCACGTCATTGGTTTTCTTGTTCAGCGACGAAAAAGCCGCTTTTATCTCTTCGGGCGAATACGCACCATCAAATTTCACCAACTTAATATCCTTGTAATCTTGGGCAGTATTGAGCATAAAATCCTTCAATTTTTCCGCTTTTTCCGAGAAAAATTGCTCCACTTCTTTTTTGAGTTTGGAGTTTTCTTCTATGAATTTTTGCACGGCTTTACGCAAGTCAGGGGTATTATTGAACCAACTTCGCAACTCATTGATCGTATCCACTTGTTCATAAAAAGCCTCGTCCACTTTGGTGGCTGTGATGGCTTCAATACGGCGAATGCCCGCTGCCACAGACGTTTCATAAAAAATGCGGAAAGAGCCGATATTGCCTGTGTAAGCCACATGACAACCACCGCACAACTCCACCGAATCACCATATTTTATCACACGCACCTTGTCGCCATATTTCTCACCAAACAGAGCCATCGCACCCATCTTTCGTGCCTCCTCAATCGCCAAATCGCGTTTCTCTTCCCGTTGGAAGTTTTCGCGAATGAGTTCATTGACGCGTATTTCGACTTTTCGCAACTCTTCGGGGGTTACTTTTTGGAAATGCGAGAAGTCAAAACGCAACGATTTTTCGGTTACAAACGACCCTTTTTGCTCCACATGGTTCCCCAACACTTCACGCAACGCAAGGTGCAAGAGGTGGGTTGCCGTATGGTTGCAAGCAATGGCTTGGCGTTTTTTGACATCTACTTCCGCTTTCAAAGTGCCTTTGAGGTTGCTTGGCAAGGTTTCCACGTAGTGTAGCGTGAGGTTATTTTCCTTTTTGGTGTCAAAAACAGCCACATCACCGAGGGTTCCCGTATCGCCAATTTCGCCACCCATTTCGGCATAAAAAGGCGTTTTATCCAACACAATTTGATACGCTTCTTTGCCTGCCTGATTGATTTTGCGATAACGCAACACTTTACTGTCGGTAACCAACGTATCATAGCCCACAAACTCGCTCGCCCCTTCGCTTATCACTTGCCAATCGCCAATCTCTTGGTGGGTTGCGTTGCGAGCACGTTCTTTTTGTTGTTGCATCTGTTCCTTAAACTCGTCTTCGTCGCACGAATAGTTGTTTTCACGCAAAATCAGTTCGGTCAAATCCAACGGAAAACCAAACGTATCGTACAGTACAAACACATCTTTGCCAGGAATAACCTTCGTGTCTGCATATTTTTTCATCAACTCATCCAACAGCGAGATGCCTTTGTCCAACGTTTTGAGGAACGTCTCCTCCTCTTCCTTGATGACCTTCGTAATAAGTTGTTCTTGCTGTTTCAGTTCGGGATACACATCGCCCAAATCTTGCAATAATTGGGGCACAAGCAGGTATAAAAACGCTTGTCTTTGCTCCAAAAACGTGTAGCCATAACGCACAGCACGCCGCAAGATTCGCCGAATAACATAACCCGCTTTGTTGTTGCTCGGCAGTTGGGATTCCGCAATGGAGAAGCCAATCGTGCGGATATGGTCGGCAATCACTCGCATGGCAATATCCGTTTTTTCGTCCTTGCCGTATGCAATCGGTTTGTTACTGCTCAAACTGCACACCGAAGCGATTCGTTGCAGCATGGGTTGGAAAATATCCGTATCGTAGTTGGAATTTTTGCCTTGCAAGGTGCGAACCAAGCGTTCAAAGCCCATTCCTGTGTCAATCACTTTCATCGCAAGCGGTTGCAACGAGCCGTCTTTGAGGCGATTAAACTGCATAAAAACGATGTTCCAAATCTCGATCACTTGCGGGTTATCTTTGTTGACCAACTCGCGACCCGAAATTTTGGCTTTTTCGGCATCAGAACGGCTGTCAATATGTATCTCGCTACACGGACCACAGGGACCCGTTTCGCCCATCTCCCAGAAATTATCGTGCTTGTTGCCGTACAAAATATGGTCTTCGGGCAAGTGTTTAAGCCAAAACCCTTTCGCTTCATCATCAACCTCCAAACCCTCTTCCTTAGAGCCTTCAAACACGGTTACATACAAATCTTTCGGGTCAATCGCCAACACACCCACTAAGAACTCCCACGCATAGTCAATCGCTTCTTGCTTGAAGTAATCGCCAAACGACCAGTTGCCAA
>JAEELX010000080.1 GCA_016282955.1 Paludibacteraceae bacterium
ACTTTTTCTCAAAATCGGCTTTGTCATTGGTGTACAATTCCAACAATTTATCTGCCACTTTTTTGGTGATATGCGAGGAGATTTTTTTCACGTTATTATCGCTCTGTAAGTAACTACGGGAGACGTTCAACGGAATATCGGGCGAATCCAAAACGCCGTGCAACAAGGTCAGATAATCTGGCACGATATTTTCCACCTCGTCCGTAACAAACACTTGGTTGCAATAAAGTTGAATTTTGTGTTTGCGTACATCTAAATTGGTTTTGATACGCGGAAAATACAAAATTCCCGTCAAATGAAATGGATAATCCACGTTCAAATGGATATGGAAAAGCGGTTCTTCCATCTGATTGGGGTACAACTCATGGTAAAAATTGGCATAATCTTCGTCTTTCAAGTCGGCTGGTTTGCGGGTCCAAGCGGGCGTGGTGTTATTGATGACATTATCTTCTGCCGTTTCCACTTGCTTGCCGTCTTTCCATTCTTTTTTCTTGCCAAAAACGATAGCCACAGGCAAAAACTTACAGTATTTTTTCAGCAAATCTTCAATCGTTGCATCTTCTAAATACTGGCTAAATTCATCGTCAATATGCAACACAATGTCCGTTCCACGTTCGGCTTTGATGGTATCTTCCATCGTGTATTCGGGGTCGCCTTTGCACGTCCAATGCACGGCTTTCGCGTCCTCTTTGTACGATTGCGAAAAAATCTCCACCTTTTTCGCCACCATAAACGATGAATAAAATCCCAATCCAAAATGCCCGATGATGGCTTCTGTCTTGTCTTTGTACTTGTTTACAAACTCTTCGGCACCCGAAAAAGCGATTTGATTGATAAATTTATCCACTTCGTCTGCCGTCATTCCGATACCGTGGTCGCGAACCGTGAGGGTTTTCTTGTCTTTATCCAACAAAATATACACCTGCATATCGCCCAAATCACCTTTTGCTTCGCCCACAGACGCCAACGTTTTCAGTTTTTGGGTAGCATCAACGGCATTCGAAACCAACTCACGCAAAAAAATCTCGTGGTCGGAATACAAAAACTTTTTTATCACGGGGAAAATGTTCTCTGACGTAACCCCTATATTTCCTTTGTTCATAATCAATTTATTTTTTGTTAGTAACATTTCATCTTGTACGAAATTTATGCCATAAAAAATTTTATGCCAATGTGGCAGTTTTTGCTTTTTTATTATTTTTTGTATCTTTGCACCATAATTGTTTTGCGATATGAAAAAGTATTTTTTGTTAACTATTGTTTGTGGATTATTGTTTGCGTGCACTAATTCACCCAAGACGCTCGTTATTTTACACACGAACGACACGCATTCCCAGATTGAACCTATCAGCAAAGGTGCCAAGAAAAATCCCGGTTTGGGTGGTGCTGCAAGGCGTGCAAGTATCATCAACGAAGAACGCAAGAAAGACAAGGATTTGCTCTTGTTTGATGCGGGCGACTTTTCGCAAGGAACGCCCTATTTTAATCTGTTTAAGGGCAGAGCCGAGATTGAAATAATGAATACGATGGGCTATGACGCTGGTACGTTGGGCAATCACGAATTTGATAACGGCGTGGATACGTTGGTGGAAATACTCAAATTGGCGAAGTTCCCTATCGTTTGTGCCAACTATAAAGTAGAAAATACGCCCCTCGAAGGGTTGGTGAAAAAGTATGTTATTCTGAACAAAAAAGGCTTAAAAATTGGCGTTTTTGGTTTGAGTCCCAATCCGTATAGTTTAATTTCGCTCAATCAATTCGCTCCTGTAGAGTATTTAGACCCCTATCCTATTGCCCAAGAGATAGCGACTATGTTGAAGAATAAAGGTTGTGATTTGGTGGTTTGCTTGTCGCACCTTGGATTTTATCCCGAAGGCGTTGGCTTACCGAGCGATCCCGAATTGGCACAAGTGACGAAAGATATTGATATTATTGTTGGTGGACATACGCATTCGTTGCTGTTGAGTGGTGAAAAAATCGCTAATTTACAAGGCGAAGAAGTGCTGATTGGTCAAACGGGCAAAAGTGGTTGCTACATGGGCAAGATGACGATTGAGTTTGAATAGCCTTTAAAGACCCTTTAAAACAAAATAAAACCCCACTGACGATTCAATGGGGTTTCTTTTTTAGGACTAAAATTGATTTTTATTCCACCTCGGTAATTTTGGTTCCCTCGGGAATATAATCTGTAGAACGCTCTGAATCTGGATAAATGCCTTTCATTGTCAGTCCTTTTTTAACTTTCACTTCTGCCAAAACATTCTTGCCACTTGCGTCATTCATCGGAGATAAATCAACCATATCAGAAGCATAAGGATTATCAGAATATAAGCCAGTATTTTGACTTAAATCCAACGAAGTGATTTGATTGTTGAAGCAGTACAAAGTCTCTAATTTCGGGCATTTGCTAACATCAAGTTTAGTCAACGAGTTATCATTGCAATACAAGTGTTGCAAATTTGGACAGTTGCTTAAATCCAACGAAGAAATTTGATTTTCGGCACACTCTAAATCTGTCAACTTCGTCTTGTTACCAATATTTAAAGCGGTTATTTTATTAGAAGTACATTGTAATCTTCTCAAATTTGTACAAGTACTCACATCAATGGAAGTTAATTGATTGTCAGGAACTCCTATCCAATCCAATGCAGTACAACCTGTTACATTGACGGACTTCAATTGATTTTCATAGATGTAGAGTGTTTTAAGTGCCGTACAACCACTCACATCAATGGAAGTTAATTTGCTTTTACCGATACTTAACTCCTCCAAAGCCGTACAACCGCTCACATTGAGTTCAGCCAAATTAGTTTCATATCCCATAATATTTGTCAATTTTACACAACCGCTTGCGTCCAAAGAAGTGATTGCTGTTTGTGCTACACTAATTGATGTTAAAGCCACACAACCTTTTATGCTAAGCGTTTTCATTGAAGGATTTGCATGAATATTTAAATCTTCTAAAGCAACAAATCCACTCACATCTAACGAAGTTAATTGATTTCCTCCAACGTTTAAGCTTTTCAATGTCTTTCCGTCATTCAGTCGCAAAGAAGTTAATTTATTATGATCACAATACAAGTATTCCAATACTTTATTTTGTGCAACATCTAAGGAAGTTAACTGATTGTTAGAACAGTTCAATTGTTTTACGTTCGTAAAATACTCAATTCCTTTTAGCGATTTTATTGTCCCTGTTCCGACCTCGTTTTCAGAATCATATGTACCGTGAACATCTATTTCCTCTACTTTTTCGGCTTCTGCAAGTGATATTTTGCCATTTTTGTCTTCGTCAAAGTTTGTGAGACAATAGGTTTTAAACTCGCTATCCTCTATCGCCGAAGCCACATCAAAATTTTCGGGTAAAGCCACTTGTGTAACGGTAATTTCAGCTGATTTGCCTTTTGCTTGCACCGTAATTTTGCCCGAACGAGCCGCTGTGGTGTTGTTCGCTTTGGCTTCCACTTTGATGCTCTGTTTGCCTTTGATGCCCGAAGAAGGCGTAACGACTAACCAAGACACTGCGGAAGTTTCAACAATGGCATTCCACGATTCATTGGTTTCAAACTCAACCGTCTTTTCGGCTCCAACATATTCAACCGACCAAGTCGATTCGCCCAAGAGTGTCAACGAAGTTGCAGGATCATCATTTTTGCACCCCACAAGCACAATTCCCAACAGGGAGAGGTAAAGAAATAGTTTTTTCATGGTTTTTAGTATTTAGATTAAACATACAATTCGACTTTTCAAAATGATAAAAAAACCGCACAAAAGTACTATATACTCGCACGGTTTTATGATTCTTAATCGCACAAAATAACTTGGTAAATAAAAAAGGAGGGGAAAAAGAATTGTTTTGCCAATTCTTCAACATCAAACTTGTCTTCTTAATCGGAGGCACAGTCATATTGGTGTTGTTTTTCAGTCACGAAGATAATAAAAATTTTATATTTTTGTGAAGAAAAATTTTTTTTGGATTTATTTCATAAAACAAATGAGCAAAATTGGCATATACGGCGGTTCGTTTAATCCGATACATTGGGGGCATATCGGCGTGGCAAAATATGTGTTGGAGCATACGGATTTGGACGAGGTTTGGTTGATGGTTTCGCCTGCTAATCCGTTGAAAGACAAGCATATACTTGCAGATGAGATGCAACGTTTTGCATTGGCTCAACAGCAAATACAAGCGATGATTTCGCACGAAACACAGTTTGCCCAACGTATCCTTGTGAGCGACTTTGAGTTGCATCTGCCACGTCCTTCGTATATGTACAACACGCTTTCGCAACTCGTCCAAGCCTACCCTATGCACACTTTTTCGCTCATCATCGGCGAGGATAACCTGTATATTTTTACCCAATGGAAAAACTGGCAAGAGATTTTGCAAACTCCCGTGTACATCTATCCACGCAACAACCAAAATCCACAAGCCGCTTTGCAAGCCATCGAAACGCTACAAAAAAGCGTTCCGCAAGCCGACATAACCTACTTTGTTGACGCTCCGTTGTTGCACATTTCTTCCACACAAATACGCGAGCAAAAAACTAAGATTTGACGCTATTGATGTACTCTTTTTTGGATAGATTGTCCGAAACGTGCTTGATACTGACGACATTCTCGAAACCAAGTGCCATAATAAACGCCAGTTCCATATCAAAAATGCAATCCGCATAATCCGACTGCAAAACAAAATCCGTGTTGGTGTAACAAGGGGCTTGGATAAAGGGTTGCGACAGCGGGAAAGTAGGTTGCTTCAACGTAAAAACGGGTTCTTCGTAGTTCGCATTCGGGTGATTGAGGCGAGATTGCGTAACTGCCACGATGGTTCCAATCTCAAAATTCGCACTGCCCGCATAGCCGATATTGATGTAATTCCCGTCTTTGGGCAAGGTTTGCAGCGTTTGAATCACATTGATACCTCCAACGCCCGTAATAACCAACTGCCAAAGCGACTTATCAAGCAATTCAATCTGATTGTTTGCGACCTCTTTGCCACCCAAAATATCAACAATCAACTTTTTTTCTTGCTCTTCTGCCACTAAAATATAGTTCATCATGCTAGTTGATTGGCGTTTTTGATGTTATCTTTTATCTGTTTTGCGTTGTGGAGGTTCTGGCAAATGATATAAACAGCCACTCCAATCGCCACAATCGTTGCCGAGGGTTCCAAAAAAGTGAACACTATCCATATTCCAAAAGACGTGTTTTTTTGTCCCAAAGCATGTGAAGTGGCAATATATGTTTTGGCTTGCGGGTCTTGTTCGGGGAACTTTAAGCCGATTTGTCGTCCAACAAAAAATTGAGTTCTTGAAGCCAAAAACGACAAAACCACCAGCAATGCTACCCACCACAAATTATACCGATAGGTTGCCATCGAATACGATACGTCCGCCATCAGAATAACTAAATTGATCATCCAAATGTA
>JAEELX010000081.1 GCA_016282955.1 Paludibacteraceae bacterium
ATATTGGTGCAATTTGCGTTGAAGGCGGTACAAAATATTCTCGCAAGCAATTGGACGAATTAACCGAGTTTGTAAAACGTCCACAAGTGGGTGCTAAAGGATTGATTCATATCAAAATAGAAGATGAAATTAAGTCAAGTCTTGATAAATATTATAGTGCCGATACCTTGCAAAAAGTTGTGCAAACAATGCAAGCCAAACAAGGCGATTTGGTACTGATTATTTGTGGCGATGACGCGATGAAATGTCGTAAACAGTTGAGCGAGTTGCGTTTGGAAGTGGCACGCCAAGAAGGCTTACGCAAGCCCGATGAATTTGCATGCTTGTGGGTGGTTGATTTCCCGATGTACGAGTGGTCGGAAGAGGAAAATCGCTTCATGGCAATGCACCATCCATTCACTTCACCCAAAAAAGAAGACATTGGACTGATGGATACGGACCCCGCAATCGTGCGAGCTAATGCATACGATATGGTTATCAACGGTAATGAAGTTGGTGGTGGCTCTATCAGAATACACGATGCCCAACTGCAAGAAAAAACCTTTGAAATACTTGGTTTTACGCCCGAACAAGCCAACAAAAAATTCGGTTTCTTGATGAATGCTTTCAAATATGGAGCTCCTCCTCACGGCGGTATAGCATTCGGAATGGACAGGCTTGTGTCTATCTTTGCGGGCTTGGATAGTATCCGTGATTGCATCGCTTTCCCAAAAAATAATCAAGGAAAAGATGTTATGTTGGGTGCACCAAGTACGGTAGACGATATTCAGTTGGAAGAATTAGGCGTGAGGATTGTAGAAAATCAAAAATAAAACATTATGGGATTTATTGATGTAATAAGCAAAGTATTTGGTAATAAATCACAGCGAGATATGCACGAAGTGATGCCTTACGTGCAGAAAATCAACAGTGAATACGAACATATTGACAAGTTAAGTGATGACGAATTGCGTGCTAAATCGCAGGCTATTATGCAGCAAATCAACGACTATGTCAAGGAACAAAAAAACAAAATCCAAGAACTGAAAAACAACATACCTAACTTGGAAATTGATAAGCGTGAGGCTGTTTATAACGAGGTTGATGCACTAGAAAAAGAAATCAAAGAGAGGTATAAAAAGATTTTATTGGAGGTTTTGCCACAGACCTTTGCCATCGTTAAATCCACTGCCCGCCGCTTTGCCCAAAACGAAACCATCACCGTAACGGCGACCGAAATGGATAAGGAATTAGCGGCAAAAGGCAAAGATTTTATTGAAATTCAAGGAGATAAAGCCATTTATTACAATCATTGGATGGCAGGTGGAAACGAAATCACGTGGGATATGGTGCATTATGATGTGCAACTTATCGGTGGAGTCGTGTTGCATCAAGGAAAGATTGCCGAGATGGCGACTGGTGAAGGAAAGACCCTCGTGGCAACCTTGCCCGTTTTCCTCAATGCCTTAACGCACGAGGGCGTTCACGTCGTAACCGTCAACGATTATTTGGCGAAACGTGATGCCGAGTGGATGGGACCGATTTATATGTTCCATGGCTTGAGCGTGGATTGTATTGACAAGTACGAACCCAACTCGGACGAACGCCGTCAAGCCTACGCGTGCGACATCACTTTCGGAACAAACAACGAGTTCGGTTTTGACTATTTGCGTGATAACATGGCGATTAGTCCGTTGGATTTGGTGCAAAGAGGGCATAATTTTGCGATTGTGGACGAGGTTGACTCGGTCTTGATTGACGATGCTCGGACGCCGTTGATTATCTCGGGACCTGTTGCCAAAGGCGAGACGCAGATGTTCGACGAGTACAAACAACGCGTTGAGACCTTGGTGAAAGCCCAAAATACCCTGACGAATAAGTTCTTGGTAGAAGCCAAGCAAAAGATGGCTTCGGAGGATAAAGCCGAGAAAGAAGCGGGCGAATTGGCACTTTTCCGCTCCTACAAAGGTATGCCCAAAAACAAAGCCCTCATCAAGTACCTCTCCGAGCCAGGAATCAAGGTGCGAATGCAGAAAACAGAGGAGTTTTATATGCAAGAAAACGAGAAAAATATGCACATCGCCACGGACGAACTCTACTTTGTGATTGACGAAAAAAATAAAACCATCGACCTCACCGACAAAGGTATCGACACCCTCACGGGCAACATGGAAGACACGCAATTCTTCGTTTTGCCTGACGTAGGGTCTGAAATAGCCGAGTTGGAGGAAAATACGACCCTTTCTGCCCAAGAAAAACAGCAGAAAAAAGACGAAATAATGACCAATTATTCCATCAAATCCGAGCGTGTTCACACCGTCCACCAACTCCTCAAAGCCTACACGCTTTTTGAAAAAGATGTGGATTATATCATCGACAATAACGAAGTCAAAATCGTTGATGAGCAAACGGGGCGTGTGATGGAAGGCAGACGATGGAGCGATGGCTTGCACCAAGCCGTAGAAGCCAAAGAAAACGTCAAAGTGGAGGCTGCCACGCAAACATTCGCCACCATCACCTTGCAAAACTTCTTCCGAATGTACTCTAAACTGAGTGGTATGACGGGTACGGCTGAGACCGAAGCGGGCGAGTTTTGGAACATTTACAAATTAGATGTGATGGTTATCCCGACCAATAAACCCGTGATTCGCACCGACTTAAACGACCGTATCTACCGCACCAAACGCGAAAAATATAGTGCCGTTATTGACGAGATAGTGGCTTTGGTGGAGCAAGGAAGACCTGTTTTGGTGGGTACGACTTCGGTGGAGATAAGCGAATTGCTGAGCCGTATGCTTTCGTTGCGGAAAATTAAACACAACGTCTTGAACGCCAAGTTACACCAGCGAGAAGCCGAAATTGTGGCTGAGGCAGGACGTACAGGCGTGGTAACGATTGCAACCAATATGGCTGGTCGTGGAACGGATATTAAACTGACTCCCGAAGTGCGTGCAGCAGGTGGTTTGGCGATTGTGGGTACCGAACGCCACGAGAGCCGACGGGTTGATAGGCAGTTGCGAGGACGTGCTGGCCGACAAGGCGACCCAGGTAGTAGTGTCTTCTTCGTGAGTTTGGAAGATGATTTGATGCGTCTGTTTGGTAGCGAAAAAATCTCCAACATCATGGATAGAATGGGCTTCCAAGAAGGCGAAATGATTGAACATAAGATGATTTCAAGTTCCATCGAAAGGGCTCAAAAGAAGGTGGAAGAGAACAACTTCGGTATCCGTAAACGCTTGATAGAGTACGATGATGTGATGAACGGACAACGGAATGTCATCTATGCCAAACGTCATCATGCCTTGATGGGAGAGCGAATCGGCGTGGACATCACCAATATGATTTACGACACAGCATACAACATAGTCGAAAATAGTTACGCCAACAACGACTTTGAGCAACTGCAATACGAGGTCATGCAGACGTTCGCTATTGAAGTGCCTTTTGCGGAAGATGATTTCCGAAAATCCAAACGCGAGGACATCGCCGAGCAAGTTGCTAAACACGCCATTGATACCTTCAAACGTAAGATGGAAAACTTGGCAAAAATAGCCTACCCCGTCGTGAAACAAGTGTACGAACGCGAAGGCAGTCGTTACGAAAATATCGGTGTGCCTATCACGGACGGCAGAAAAGTGTACAACATCTCGTGCAACCTCAAAAATGCCTACGAAAGTGAAGGAAAGTCGATTGTAACCGACTTCGAGAAGCGGATTTTGTTGCACGTCATTGATAATGCTTGGAAGGAACACTTGCGTGAGTTGGACGACCTTCGGCAAAACGTGCAAAACGCTTCCTACGAGCAAAAAGACCCATTGGTGATTTACAAAATTGAGTCGCACGGCATCTTCGTTCAGATGCTCAATGATTACAACCGCAAAGCCATTGCTATCCTGTTGCGAGGACAAATCTACACACAAGACCCCAACAATATCCAGCAATCCCAAGCCGAACAGCGAAGCAATTACAGCCATTATCGCACCCAAAAAGACGAAGTGGCACACCAATCGGCGATGGGAAATGCTGCCCGACAAGATACGCGAGAAAGACGGCAAGAACCGATTCGAGTAGATAAAAAGCCGCGTCCAAATGACCCGTGCCCATGCGGAAGTGGAAAGAAATACAAACATTGTCACGGACGAAATGAACATTAAACATGGTTTTTGATTTCATCACTTGGGACGTTGACCCCATCATCATCCATTTTGGAAATGGTGGCATACGTTGGTACAGCTTATTGTGGGCAATTGGTATTTACCTTTGCTATCTTATACAAGTTAAGTTGTACAAAAACGAAAATTGTCCAGACGATTGGGCGGAAAAAGTCTTTGTATGGATGGTAACGGGCGTGATTATTGGAGCACGAGTGGGGCATTGCTTATTTTACGAGTGGTATGATGTAAGCCTTGCACAAACCGAGTGGATTTGCAATCGATTGGGCATCTCGCATGAACCCGTACAGATTTTTGGTTGGAACATCAACTATCGTAACCCTTATATCGAACACCCTCTGATGATGCTCAAGATTTGGGAAGGTGGCTTATCCTCGCACGGGGGTGCTTTTGGACTCATTACAGCGACTTTGCTGCTCAATAAAAAACATTTCTCCAAGCAACCAAAGTTCCATTCCGACTACTATTGGATTATGGACAAATTGGTCGTTGGGGTGTGTATTACAGCGACTTTGATACGGTTGGGCAACCTAATGAATAGTGAGATTTACGGCGAGCCGACCGATTTGCCGTGGGGCTTTATTTTTGTGCGAGATGGACAAACCGTGCCCTGCCATCCAACGCAAATCTACGAAATGATTTACTGTATGGTGGCGTTTGCGGTAACGTGGCTGATGTATTGGAAAGGGAAATGTTACAAGCGTCCGGGGCTGATTTACGGTGTGTTTTTGATTATCATCTTTTTGACGCGTTTCGTGTTGGAATTTATCAAAAATAACCAAGAGGCGTTTGAAGAAGGTATGGCGTTGAATATGGGTCAAATACTCAGTATTCCGTTTATTTTGTGGGGAATTTATTCCATCATCAGAGCATTTATACGACCGAAACTACCTTAGAAAATGAAAAAAAGTATTCTTGCAATCGTCTTTTCGTTGGTTGCACTTGACATAATAAGTGCCGATACACCTTTGCAAGATACCGAAGAAAAATTGAGTTGGAAAAAGTCGGCTCGTATGACCGCTCCTATGCCCCAAAGTAAAGGTGATACGACCAAACTGCACGATGCACAAAAAGCCGTTCAAGTGGATGATTTGTTGCTGGAATTGGTCAAAAAAAATCGCAAAAAAGATCCCATTTTGCAACCTTTATCCGACACAATCTACCCTACTTCTCCGCTGGCAATGCCGATGATTTACATTCCACCCCCAATCCTTTCCTTAAAAGATACCATCAAAAAATGGCAACAATACACCCTGATTGACTTTCGCAACAACGCTCGCCGTTACATCACAACCCATTGTGCCGACCTGTACGTGGACGTGATGGATACCATCGAACAAGTAAGTTCCAATAACTCTATCAACATAAACATCGACCAAGTAAATGTCAAACAATTTGATATCACTAAAATTGAGTCAGCCAAAGACCAGCAACTCAAGCAAATGGCAAAAAAATCACATTATTGGATACGCGAATTGAATTTATCCTTCCAAACATCACAAAATTACATCTCAAAAAATTGGTATCAAGGTGGTAATTCCAACATCAATTTATTAGGGACTGTCAAAGGGAAGTTGCTCTATATTGGCAGACTCTTGACATGGGAAAATATCTTAGATTGGCGTACAGGTTTGAGTACGGTGAGCGGCGACACGTTGCGAACAATAAACACCAGTGAAGATGTACTCAAAATATCATCCAAATTGGGACACAAAGTATTCAAAACTATGAATATTACCATTTTATTGGATTTTCAAACGCCTTTTTTCCGCACGTGGGAGCTTAACACAACTCGCTATAAATCAACTTTTTTAACGCCTGTTCGTTTTAATTTGTCGCTTGGTGTGGATCTCAAACCCGTGAAAGGCCTGAGTGTTGTCTTCTTGCCCATAACGTATAAAATGATTTATGCAACTTACTCCAATCCCGACAAAATTACAGTAACCGATTACGGTATCCATGAGGGCGAGAAAATGCTTAATGACGTTGGTAGTTCGCTCAAAATAGATTGGCTGTGGCAGCCGCATTACGTCTTTGCGATGACCAACGCTTTTAATTTTTATTCCAACTATCGCCAAGTGGAAATTGATTGGGAAATAACGCTTGACATTTTTATCAATCATTATCTTTCGGCTCGTATTATTGCCCATCCTCGCTATGATAACACGATTATTTATACCGATGGAGGAAGGGCGAAGATTCAGTTCAAAGAGTTAGTGAGTATCGGTTTTTCGCACACGTTTAGAAGTAGATTATAGCATAAAATCGCCTCTATTGCCCGTTATGATACGATAAGGAACCGCTAAATTTTCCACCTCCTTAACATACCAATCAAAGAAAAAAGAACGCTTATCCAGATTTTCACGCAAAGGGTCGTATGCACAAGGGATATCGGGCGAACAAATCAAATACAAATCCATCGGGCAAGACCGCAATAATTCATCTATCCATTCGGGACAAAAATGGTACTTATGCAACAACCAAACCTTCGTGATAATCAGTTCGGTATCGTAAAAATAAATCGGATCACGGCTTTGGGTTGGAAACAACTTTTCGGGATGCAATAACTCCTCTTTTTGACGCTCTGCAATAGCCAATACATCTTCCAAAGA
The DNA here is from genome assembly GCA_016282955.1 of Paludibacteraceae bacterium. Lineage (GTDB taxonomy): Bacteria > Bacteroidota > Bacteroidia > Bacteroidales > Paludibacteraceae > Colicola. The sequence goes on from JAEELX010000081.1 coordinate 6,764, forward strand.
GTAAAGCGTCGTTTGCCTTTCTTCCAAATAAATTCGTGCGTATTCAGGGATAAAAACACCTTGATATTTTTTCGCCAAATGCTCTGCCAAAGTCGTTTTACCGCAACTCTCGGGACCAATGATTCCGATTCGTTTCATCGCCTATGCTTGTGCCAAACGTAACTGCGTCAGTTGCGAATTATTAAGTTGCAATTCCGCCACTTCTTTGGTTACGCGAAATTTGCGAATCTTCGTATCGGGCAACGAGTACATATAATCCGTCATAATCGCCTCCACGATGCCTCGCAAACCACGAGCACCTAACTTGTATTCGATGGCTTTACTTACGATAAAATCAAGGGCTTGTTCGTCAAACGTTAACTCAATGCCATCAAGCCGCAACAGTTGCTGATACTGCTTGATAATCGCATTTTTGGGTTCGGTAAGAATGGAACGCAACGCCGTTTTGCCCAACGGATTGAGGAAGGTTACAATCGGCAATCGACCCACTATTTCTGGGATTAAACCGTATGCTTTGAGGTCTTGGGGAGCGATATATTGTAACAGGTTGGTTTTATCCACTTTCTCCTTTTTTTCTGCCGAACTAAACCCAATCACTTGCGTGTTCATTCGTTGTGCGATTTTGGCTTCAATGCCATCAAAAGCCCCACCACAGATGAACAAAATATCTTGCGTGTTGACTTTGATAAACTCTTGTTCGGGGTGCTTGCGTCCACCTTGTGGTGGCACATTAACCACACTACCTTCCAACAGTTTCAGCAAAGCCTGCTGCACGCCTTCCCCACTCACATCACGCGTGATGGACGCATTATCGCCTTTGCGGGCAATTTTATCGATTTCGTCAATAAAAACGATACCTTTTTCGGCTTTGGCAACGTTGTAGTCGGCTTCTTGCAACAAACGCGAAAGGATACTTTCCACATCCTCACCCACATAACCCGCTTGCGTCAAGACAGTCGCATCTACAATCGTAAAGGGTACTTCCAACATCTTGGCAATCGTCTTGGCCAACAGCGTCTTGCCCGTACCCGTCGAACCTACCAAAATGATGTTGCTTTTTTCGATTTCGACCGCATTATCGTCCGTGGGCTTAACATCGTCATTCAAAATACGTTTGTAGTGGTTATAAACCGCCACGGCGAGATGTTTTTTGGCACTATCTTGTCCAATAACATAATCGTCTAAAAACGCTTTGATAGACGATGGTTTAGGGATTTCGGTTAACTGAAAGTCGTTTATTCTTGGCTTCTCGATAACCTCTTGCACCAACTGATGCCCGTATTCAATACATCCTGGACAGATATAGGCTCCGTTACGCCCTTCGAACAATCCTTCGCTAACGATGCCACAAAAAGAACATACAGGTCTCGTTTTACTTGCCATAAATTATTTCTTTTGATACACCTTATCTATCATTCCGTACGCCAAAGCCTCCGAAGCCGTCATCCAATAATCGCGGTCGGCATCGTGCTGGATTTTTTCCACCGATTGTCCGCAGTGCGATGAAATGATTTGGTATAACTCATCTTTTAACTTCAAAATCTCCCGTGCCGTGATTTCAATGTCGCTTGCTTGCCCTTGAATGCCACCAAGCGGTTGATGAATCATGATTCGCGAATGAGGCAAGGCTGCACGCATCTTTTTTTCACCAGCCACCAAGATAATCGCCCCCATAGAAGCCGCCATACCCGTACAAATCGTCGATACTTTGGAGGAAATAAATTGCATCGTATCGTATATCCCTAAACCCGCATAAACACTACCTCCAGGCGTGTTGAGGTAGATAAAAATATCTTTTTCGGAGTCCACCGAGTCCAAGTAAAGCAGTTGGGCTTGAATCACGTTAGCGGTGTAATCGGTTATTTCCGTTCCCAAAAAGATGATACGATCCATCATCAGACGCGAGAAAACGTCCATCTGGGTTACATTCAACTGCCTTTCCTCCAAGATAGAAGGCGAGATATACGAAGCACGCATCGTTTTTTCAACGTGCATGCTATTCAAATTACATTCGCTGTTGGCAAATTTCAAAAAATCGTTCATCGCCTATTCTCGTCTGTTACAAATTGCACCAACCGCACATTGCACCCCTCGTTACGCTCTAAACTATGTTTCGGCTCTGCCATACCTGTGGCACGTGAGCCTGTAAAGAAGAATACGTATGCTTGTGCAGGTATCTCGGATGAAATGGACGATGAATAGTAAAATCCAACTTGGTTGACATACTTTGTGCCTATTCCGCGTCTATTTCCGCCAGCGGGCAAGAACACAGCACCCTGACTTTCCATCTCAGCCCACGTAGTTTCGGTATATACATTGTCTTTGTAGGTGGTTAATTTACCAGCAATGAACTTACCTGCCTTGGGATCGACTGGCGTTGCAGGCACAGCAGCCAAACTATCTTGTGGAGCCGCTGAAAGGTCTGCTTGTGCGTTTTCAGGTGTCTGTTCTGCTGTATTCTCTTCTGTCTTTTCTTCGGGCTCTTCCTCTTTGGCAGTTTCTTCCTCTTCTTCAGTTGATTCATCTTCATCATCCTCACCTTTTACCACAGGATAATACACGGTCTCTAAATCCCATGCATCGGGCAACAAGATGAACCCTTTCACGCCTTCAATCGTGCCAAAACCACATAACTTATCCGCATTGGGACGCTCTTTTACAACATATTTCCACTCGTCTGCCGTAAGCGTATACCATTGTCCCGACGAATAGCCATCAATGATGTTATAGATTCCCCAATCGGCATTCTCATATTTTTCGGTCAAATCATTATCAAAACTTTTTCCTACTTTATAGTGGATGTCTGGGATTTCGTTTGAATAAGGTTGATAGCATTTCGCACCGCTATTCCAACCGCTCGTTCCAAATCCAAATAAGTCAATCCAGCCTTTATATACTCGTGATACCTCATTATTTGAGGAAGCCGAGCCATCATCTTTTTTGACATTACCTAAGCCATTACCTCCAACATATTCATACTGTTTGCGGGCAAAACGCCACGTTTGCGTAGAACCTTGATACTGCAAATTGCCTCTGGAAAAATAAACTTCTTTTCCACCATCATTCACAAGGAATGGGAACGGAATAACCGCATCAAACTTGATATCTTCAACATAAGTCGCTTCTTCCACCACCGTATCTATATCCCAAATAAAATCAAGTTCTTCGATATACACATCGGGGATGACTAATTCTTCGTCTTCGTCAATCACTTTCACCGTATCCTCTACATAGTCAGGCTCTAAATCGTGAATTTCATCCAAATCTGGGTCGTATGCAGGCTCTGGGAAATAATCTTCGTCAGGGGAAGGTTGAGGAGTTGGTTCGGGTGTAGGAGCAACTTGTGGAACACTATCAGGTTCCTCAAGTAATCTTTGCAATTCTTCCTCACTTAACACTTCCACGGAGTCACGTGGTACTGCTGTTTGTGCATTCAATGCCGTAGTAAACAAGGCAAAGAAAGCCATAAAAACGATACTTTTAACAACTATTTTCATATTCTTTTATTTTTGCATATCTATAACGTGCAGGGCACGCATACCGTTCAACAATTTCTGTCCCCAATGCTCTTTGTAAGCCTCCATACACTCGTACAAAGCGTCATTCATCACCTCTTCCACCTCGGTTTGATAATTCATCAACATATTTTTCAATTCTTGGTATACATCTGCCATATTTTCGGAGATATATGCCGTGATGGGTACGTCTGAATAACGCATATCTTCCACAAAAACATCAATATAAGCATCATCATTCCCCAAAATCTGTGCCACACCCGAGCGAACGTAATCGTATTCCTCTTCACTTACAAATCGCTGTGATTCGCCCTCCAACACTGGTTCTGTGAGCGGAAGCGTACAACTGCAAGCATACAATCGTGCACACAAACTCAACAACATCTTTGGAAAACTGTTTTTATCGTACTCCGAAAAACGCTCCAAAAACAAACAAAATTGTGCTCCAATTGTAACAAAATCAATTATTTGTTGACTATATACAAACGTTGTATGCGACTTATCCATTGCTTTGCTCACCGCACAAAAACTTTGCAAAAATAGAAAAAACTATTTAACTTTGCAAAAAATATCTATTATGAAAGTAATCAATCTCTCGGAGCATAATTCCATTTTGAACGATTTTTTGAAGCAAATTCGTAGCGTTGATATTCAAAACGACAAGATGCGTTTTCGGCATAATATCGAACGTATTGGCCAAGTTATGGCATACGAAATTAGCAAAACTTTGACGTACAAGGACGAAACAATCAACACGCCCTTTGAAGCGATGACGATTCCACAAATACAAAATAAAATCGTTTTAGCGGCTATTTTACGGGCTGCTATCCCTTTCCATCACGGTTTTTTACGCTTTTTTGACGAAGCCGAGAATGTCTTTATCAGTGCTTATCGGCAGTATGGACGCAACAAAAACGGCAACCAAGAGATTCAAATCGTAACCGAGTATTTAGCTGCACCGTCTGTAGAAGGCAAAACGCTTATCATCGTTGACCCGATGTTGGCAACGGGAATGTCGTTGGAAGTGGCCTACAAAGCCATTTTGGAGCGTGGAATGCCGAGCGATGTGCATATTGCGAGTGTGATTGCGTCTCAGGCAGGCATTCGGTATTTGAAAAAGAATCTTCCCAAGAACATCACACTTTGGTGCGGAGCAGTTGACCCAATCCTCAACGAGAAAAAATACATCGTGCCAGGCTTGGGTGATGCGGGAGATCTTTGCTACGGAAGTAAGTTATAAGCCAATTTGATGGATATAAACTCCGAAGAATTAAAGTATTTGTTAGCCTTGTCGCATCAGCACCGTAATGCAACGCGAAAAGTGCATACGTTGTTGGAGCAGTATGGTAGTGCGACCGATTTTTTCAAAAAACATAGCGAACATTTTTCCGAAGAGGCGTTGCAAAAAGCCCAAACGGAACTGCAATTTATCGAACAGCACAAGATAGACGTGCATTATTTCAAGGAAGAAAGTTATCCGTATCGGCTGGTGAATTGCATTGATAACCCCATTTTGCTTTTTACACGAGGTACCTTTGATTTTCAGCACGGCAAATGTGTTGCGATTGTCGGCACACGTACTCCCACAGAGCGTGGAAAGGAACTTTGTCGGCAGTTTATTTTGGATTTAGCCCAAAAAGTGAACGACCTTGTCATCATCAGTGGGTTGGCTTACGGAATCGATATAACAGCCCATCGAGCAGCCTTAGAAGCCAACATCCCGACTTATATCGTTCTGGGACACGGCTTGGACACGATTTATCCATCCTTGCATCGCGATGTGGTGGTGAAGGCATTGACACAAGGTGGAGTTATTTCGGAGTATCTTTCGGGCGTGAAACCTGACAGGCACAACTTCATTTTCCGCAATCGAATCATTGCTGGTTTAGCCGATGCGGTGGTGGTTGTGGAATCGAAGGAAAAAGGCGGTTCGCTCATCACGGCACAAACGGCATCGGATTATAATCGGGACTTGTTCGCCTTCCCTGGCAGGGTTAGCGACACTTTTTCGGCAGGTTGTAACCAACTTATCAAAAAGCAACAGGCTTATTTGATTGAAAATGCGGACGATGTCATTGATAAAATGGGTTGGGAAAAGAAACCAACCACAAGCATACAGACCGATATTTTTGATGTTGAATTGAATTTGAGCGGACAAGAACAAGTGCTGTTGCAAATCATTCGCTCCAACGACGACGGCATCTATATCAACAATTTAGTGTCGGAATCACAAATGAATTACGCCGACATCATGCCCGCTTTACTCAGAATGGAAATTGAAGGGATTATTAAAGCCTTGCCAGGCAACGTTTATATGGCATTAAAATGATACTTGATGCTCATAACAGCCCGCATCGGGAGGTGTAGAACGCGTTTTTCCAGCAAAATCTGTATTGGTCAAAGAATAGGTTGCATCACCAATTCCAATCGCTTTTGAAGTCTTCTCATTTAACATAAAATCATAATAAGACCTGCGATTTTCGCTAAAATAGTAAACGTTTTTGAAAATCGTATCTTGAAGCGAGCCATACACATTATTTTGGCTTTGCGGATGGTCAAATTTATCGCACAACAAATAATTATTCTTAAATTCGCCCTCGTAGGAAGCCACTATCTTCTTATCTGCGAACTCAAGTGCAGGATAAAAACCACTCGCTACGATAGAATTATAAATGTAGGTTTTAGGTGTGGCTTTCTTGTTATGTATCTTATTATCAATCAACAAACTGGATGACCGTAGCACGTTTGTAAAAAGTCGTAAATTCGTGTACGGATAGCCGTAATAGCCCGCGATAGTCGTATGAATCAATTTATGCTCGCCACCGTCTAAATAGACATTATTCACGCCGCAGTTGGAAACCAAGCAATTATAAACTGTCATATCCACATTGTGAGCGTAAAGCCCGTAATAAGTACAGTTATGAATACGGCTATTGTTGAGTTGCAATTGGGAAAGATTAGTCGTTTTGTTGGATTGCACCACCAATCCCGACCGTGCCGAAATGATTTCAACATGATCCATATTATACGTGCGAGGGTTATTCGTGAGTGAGTCCACTAAATAGATACCATTCCACATTCCCGCCACATAGCGATACGGGACATCCGTGAAGATATAGTCGGTTCTATCGGGCAAAAAAATCACCTTACTGGTGGTGGAACCGTGAATCTCCACGTCTCCATAGGCTATCAAAGTCGCGTCTGAGTGCATAAAAACGATGGTGCCTTCGGAAATGGACAACAAATCGTGCACAATAATCGTATCGTACAGCACATAAGGCATACGATGCGTCATTTCTAACGTACCAAATTGCTGCTTTTTTAAGATGATTACGTCTTGCGAAAGTGCCTGTAAAACGACTTCCAAACGCTGATGTTGGGTTTCAATCTGTATATAATCTTCTTTCTCAAAAATGCCAGCACGACCGCTTTGGGGTTGAAAAAATTGAATAAAAATGTACAAACTATCCTTGCCTTCTATTGTTATGTTTTCAAAGTTCGATTTGCCACTCTCGCCGTCCACGTTAATGCGAAAATTCGTGCCATCTTGCAAACGAATCGACGAAATCGTAACTGCAGACGCTTGCCTATTGTGTATCTTAATCGTCATAGTGATACTCGGCACTTCGCTGAATATCATCGGAAAAATCACCGTATCTGCCGATACACTCAATGCATGTTTCGTATCAAACAAATCATGCTGGCAGTTGGTCAACAAGCATAACAATAAAATCGATAATATGATTCTTCCTTTATTCAAAATTAAAAATGATTACGAGCATTTGGTTATACATTCGTGCAATGGCTTGGGTGTAAAATTCTTGTTGTTGTTGCAGTTCCGAACGCCTTTCTACGGGCATAATCACGTTATTAAAGCCTACTTGATAGCGTATTTCGGGGCACAAACGGAACCAGGGCAAATAGATATTACAACCTGCCCCTACCCCCACAAAGCCGTCCAACGGTTTGGGCAAAACGGGCAACTGCCTATCGCGATACACATCATACGTCAACCCACCACCAATCGTAAAATAAGGACGATAATTTTGTTCTCGCACAGCCGTCCATTTCACAAACAGAGGGAAATCAAGTGGCAAAGACAGCAACGAAATACGTCTTCCTCGATTGTCCGCAGGAAACGGATTACCCGATGCCGTGCGATAAGTTATCGTGCGATTGCTGAAATTCAAGGCAGGCAAAAAACGCAAACTAACATATTTACCAAGACGCAAATCCGATACTAAGCCAACCGAAAAACCGGGCAATAAGGTCTGAACACGAGCATAATACACCTCGCCATCAATCGGTTCTAAACTTTCGTCTATTCGGTAACTCATGAGGTTGATACCCAACGAAAAGCCAAAATGATACAAGCGGTTGTCAATGTAAGGATTATTTTGCGATTGAGTCGGAATATCCATAGCACGCACCAACAAAGGACTAAAAGCAAGAAAAATAAGAATTTTTTTTATCGTTTGAGCAACCATTCTATTCCTTGTTTGTATCCGTCTATTCCTTTGCCCACGATGCTATGTTTACACACATCACTCAGCAACGAAACGCGACGAAAGACCTCACGAGAATAAATATCGGTTATATGCACCTCCACCACTGGCACCGCAAGCATCTCTACACAATCACGCAAAGCCACCGAAGTGTGAGCATATCCACCTGCATTCAAAATTATGCCTTCAAAAACTTTGCCATTTAGGCTTTCCAAATGGATTTTTTGTAAAAAATCAATCAAAGCACCCTCGTGATTGGATTGGAAATAGTCTATATCAACGTCAAAATGCTCCCGCAAATCTGCCAACACATCGTCCATCGATTTTCCTCCATATAGACGACTTTTCCGCAAATCTAACAGGTTGAGATTCGGACCGTTGACAATAACTATCGCCATGGCAAAAAAGGTTTAGAAACGAGAAGACCCCGTTACTTCGGCGATAAACTCGTCGTTATTTTTGGTGCGTTCCATCACCTCTTTCAGTTTCTCCATCGCCTCCACCACATTGTTCATATTAGCCAACTGCTTACGAATCACCCACATATACGAGAGCAGATTCGGCGAAAGCAACAAGTCATCACGGCGTGTAGAAGAAGCCACCAAGTCAATGGCTGGGAAAACGCGTTTATTGCTCAAACGACGGTCAAGTTGCAACTCCATATTACCTGTACCTTTGAATTCCTCAAAAATCAGGTCATCCATCTTGCTACCTGTTTCCGTCAAAGCAGTCGCAATAATAGTCAATGAGCCACCACCTTCAATGTTTCGTGCTGCACCAAAGAAACGTTTGGGTTTGTGCAACGACTGAGCTTCCACACCACCCGACAGTACCTTTCCGCTGGACGGCGTAACCGTGTTATAAGCCCTTGCCAAGCGGGTTATACTATCCAACAGAATCACCACATCGTGTCCACTTTCCACCAATCGTTTGGCCTTTTCGTGAACTATGGTAGCCACTTTAACATGATTATCTGCGGGTTCGTCAAACGTAGAAGCAATCACTTCGGCATTCACACTCCGCGACATATCCGTAACCTCTTCGGGACGCTCGTCAATGAGCAAAACCATCATGTAAACCTCAGGATGATTGGCTAAAATAGCGTTCGCAATCTGTTTGAGGAGCATCGTTTTACCTGTCTTGGGTTGTGCCACAATCAAGCCACGCTGACCCTTACCAATCGGGCAAAACAAATCAATCACTCGGCATGAGATGGTATCTTTTACGCCCGAACAGAGGTTGAATTTTTCATTCGGGAACAAAGGCACCAAGTTTTCAAACGAAATCCGTTCTTTTGCCTTTTCCACACTCAAACCATTGACCGAAATGACTTCATTCATCGGGAAATAGCGGTCATTTTCGCGGCACGGACGCAACGAGCACTCCACCGTATCGCCCGGTTTGAGCCCAAAAAGTTTGATTTGTTGGGCAGAAACATACACATCATCGGGCGAAGAAATATAATTATAGTCTGCCGAACGCAAAAATCCAAAACCTTCGGACATAATCTCCAAAGTACCTGTAGCATGCACGGCAGAGCCCAATGCGTAGCGGATTTTATTGCGTTTTTCTTCGAGCAATTTTTGTGCTTCCTGCTCTTGTGTATTTTCGGGTAATTCACTTTCTACAGACGCTTCTACCGTATTTTCAACCGTATTTTCGGGTACAACCTCCGTCTCTTGAGACTTTTCAGTGGCTTTTTCGGGTTCTTTTTTGGCTTTTGTAGTCGTCCGTTTGCGTTCCTTCTTTTCGGGTGTAGGAACAGCGACTTCAGTCGGCACCAACTCGGAAGGCAATTCCATCTCAATCGGTTTAATTTTGCGGTTGGCAGCAGAGATACGGGTACGACGACGCACCGGTGCATCTTCTTGGGGCTTATCCGCAGAAACACGATGGGGATTTTTTTTCGTTGGGGTTTGGGACTCAATGATTCGATAAATAATATCGTCCGCTTTCATCTCATCATCACAAACAATACCTAAAGAACTTGCCACATTCTTCAACTCCTCAAGGGACATACCCTCAAGACTAAAAACATCATATTGCATAAATAATCATGGAAAATCACTACACGAAAATAGTATTTTTTTTATAGAAAACAAAACTTTTCAATTGCTACCAATAAAACATAAAAAACATTTGTAAAACCCGTCCAAAGCATACAACGGTTGTAAACACCTGCCTCGGTAGTACGAAAAACCGTAATAAATAGTAATATCGATGGGATAAAAATCAGCAAGACAACACTCCAACCAAAAGCCAAATAAGCAAAAATGGGTTGCAATAAAACCACCACAAACATCCCAAAAATAGCCATTTTATGCCCAAAACGAACTGCAAAAGTGCGTTTATTGAACTTCGCATCATTCTCACGGTCGCGGATATTGTTGATAGCCAATAGGCACATCGAAATCAACCCATTGACACCACCTGCATAAAACGCCTGCCAGAGCGTATCTACATCGTGCGTTTGCAAATAAGCCGTTCCGCAACCCGCAATCACACCGTAAAACAAAAACACAAAAATATCGCCAAGCCCCAAGTAAGCCAACGAGTAGTCGGTAGCCGTATAAAGCCACGCAAACAAAAGTGCCAACACGCCAACTATCAAGATAACCCAACCGCCTACCAGCACCAGATACGCACCCAAAATGACACACAGAAAAACGGTTACATAAATGGCATGCAGCATCTGTTTTGCCGAAACAAGCCCTTCTGCCAAAAGGCGAGGCGAGCCTGTGCGGTCATCGTCGGTGCCACGCTCAAAATCGTAGTAATCGTTCACCAAATTACTGAGCACCTGCAAACAAATGGCACAAAATAGCGTAATAAACGCCGTTATAAACGAAGTTATATTTGCCACCAACAAGCCCACCAAAACGGGACATGCCGAAGCAAAAAGACTGTAAGGGCGGATAATGTTCCACCAAAGTTTAATTTTTTGTAGCATAATAAAGTGTAGTTACACCAGCAGTAAGTGGCTTGTACGTTACTTTTTCGAAGCCAATATGCTGTAAAGTTTCTTGCATTTGTTCGGGAGTAAGGAAACGGTTGACGCTCTCAAACAGATACTCATACGCCTGTTTATCGCCACTCAACCAACCTCCAACAAGTGGCATCAGGCGAGAAAAATACAACGAATAAACGCCACGAACCAACTTATTTTGAGGCATTGCAAACTCCAAAATCCGCAACTGTCCGTTTGGTTTAAGCACCCGATACATCTCTTGCAAACCCGTGTTCAAATCCGAAAAGTTACGAACGCCATACGCACACACAACCCCATCAAAACTATTGTCCGCAAAAGGCATCTCCAGCACCGAAACCTCCAACCAATCAATCGGCAAATGAGCGTATTTTTTACTTCCAATCGCAAGCATTTCCGTTGAAATATCAACGCCCGTAATCTGTTTTGCCTTCTTTTTTTTCAATATCGCCCAACTTAAATCGCCCGTTCCAATCGCCACATCCAGCACTTTTTCACAGGGTTTGAGCGAACGTGCCAAGACATTACGCCACGAGTAATCCATCCCAAACGAAAGGATGTGATTCAAGCGGTCATAACTCGGTGCTATTTTGTTAAATAATTGATTTATAGCCATTTATTGAGAAACATGCTTGCGAATTTGTCCGGCAATCAAATAAACCATCGGTGTATTGATGAGCAATTCGCAAAGGATTTTTGCACCTATCTGAATAACAATCATCGACATCACTTCCTTCATGGGCATCACACCCGTGAAGGCGATACAAACAAAAATCGTGGTATCAATCACATACGCCATCGCCGAACTGCTAATCGTACGTATCCAAAGGTATTGTGGCCAGTTGGTGTTGCGTTTTTGGAACTCTTTGATTTTTTGCAACGAATAAGCGTTGAGCAACTCGCCTGTGGCAAAACCAACTATAGAAGCCAACATAATACGACCTTGAAAAGTAAAAAGTGTATTATAAGCCACCGCAATCCCTTCGTATTCGGGCTCGGGCGGATATGGCATCAAGGTTCCCAAAAAAGCAAAGGAACAAAAGATAATCTGTGCCCCAAGAGCCGTAAAAACAACACGGCGAGTCGTTTGGTAATTCCAAATCTCCGTGATGATATTACCCATCAAGTACGTCAGCGGATAAATAATCGTGCCTGCATCAAAAATACTAACCCCAAAGATATGAATCACCTTCACCGCCATCACATTCGCCACCAAGTAGCACGTAATCATGAAAGCGGTGAAGTAAAACAGCAATTTTTCTCGCGTCATCTTACAACCATTTAACGTACGCAAAATCCATACGGTGAGGCAGTAGTTCGTGTTTAGGGAACATCCGCAAACCTAACTTCACACCACCCGAATGGCCGAAAGAATAGTTGGTTTCAAAGGTCAAAATACTACCCACTTGTTTGGTCATCTTCAATTCTTGCGTCCCGAGCAACGTCTCGCCACTAATGAGACTCGAATTGAAAGCCACCACTTCGATGCCAACGCCTGTATCTTTCAACTGATGGGTATCCAAAACGACTTTAATTGGGAAATCATCTTCCATTTTGATGTTCGTTTGTGGCATATCCACCTCAACGACCTCGATTGAATCCCAATTAGCCGCGATATTCTTCTTCCAAGCCACTATTTCCTTCGTTTTTTCGTAGTTATTGGCTATCATCAAGTTATGACGGTCACGCAATTTGTTATAGAATTTATCGTAATAATCGTCCATCATTCGTTTGGTTGTAAAACGAGGTGTGATTTGGGTTACCGATTTCTTGATTGCCTGAATCCAGTCGTGCGAATAGCCATCTTGGTTTTGGTTATAATAAAGCGGAATGATTTGATTTTCCAACATATTATATATTGTGGTGGCGTCTAATTGGTCTTGATGAGCCTGATTTTCGTAGACACGTTTGTCGGTGATAGCCCAACCTGCCCCATCTACATAACCTTCATACCACCAACCGTCCAAGACCGAGAAGTTAAGCACACCATTCATTTGGGCTTTTTGACCCGATGTACCCGAAGCCTCCAACGGACGAGTCGGTGTGTTGAGCCAAATATCCACACCCGAAACGAGGCGTTTTGCCAAACGCATATCGTAGTTTTCGAGGAAGATAATTTTGCCCATAAACTCTGGCATACGGCTGATTTCAATGATGCGTTTAATCAACCCTTTACCGCCACCATCAGCAGGGTGAGCCTTTCCAGCAAACAAGAACTGCACAGGGTGCTTGGGGTCGTTAACGATTTTGTCTAAACGCTTGAGGTCGGTAAACAGCAAATGAGCTCTTTTGTAGGTCGCAAAACGGCGAGCAAAGCCGATAATCAGCGTTTTTTCGCTCATCTGTGAAGCCGCTTGGACAATACGAGCAGGGTCGCATTGTGTACGCAAAGAATCGGCAAATGCTTCGTGCAAGAAGGTAATCAACTTCTTTTTCAAAGCCATACGCGTATCCCAAATCAAACGGTCGGGCAACTCAGCATATTTTTCCCACATCTTCAAGTTCGAGAGGTCAGAAATCCACTCGTGAGGGAAGTTTTCTTCGTAAATCTCCTTCCATTCGTGTGCTGCCCACGTGTCCATGTGAACGCCATTGGTTACGTAGCCCACGTGCAATTCTTCGGGGAAATAGCCCTTCCAAACAGGTGCAAACATCTTTTGCGAAACAGCACCGTGCAATTTACTAACGCCATTCGCCTCTTGGCACGTGTTCAACGCAAAAACCGACATCGAAAATTTCTCGTTGCTATCCTCAGGATTATTGCGTCCCATACCAATCAAATCGTGCCATTCGATGCCCAAACGAGCAGGATAAGAGGACATATATTTATAGAACAAATCTTCTTGGAAATAATCGTGACCAGCTGGAACAGGCGTATGGCAAGTGTACAAGCCACTTGAACGCACTACCTCCAACGCTTCATTGAACTCCAAATGCTCTTTTTCTACCAAATCCACCATTCGTTGCAAGCCCATCAAAGCCGCATGACCCTCGTTGCAATGATATACATCTTTTTTGATGCCTAATTGATTGAGCAATAACATACCACCGATACCCAAAAGAACCTCTTGTTTGATACGATTCTCCCAATCACCACCATACAAATGATACGTTATGGCACGGTCCCACTCGGAGTTTTTATCAATATCTGTATCCATCAAATAGAGGGTTATACGCCCTACGCTCACTGCCCACACTTGTGCATACACCGTTCGGTTGGGGTAAGGCACCTCTAAAATGAACGGCGAACCATCGGCATTAAACATCTGACGAATGGGCAAATCGTTAAAATTCTGTATCTCATCGTTGGCAATTTGCTCGCCTTCGGGGGATAACGTCTGTTTGAAGTAACCATAACGATACAACAAACCAACAGCCACCAAATCCACGTTCGAATCAGACGCTTCTTTGAGGTAATCACCTGCCAAAACGCCCAAACCACCCGAATATATCTTCAAAATGTTGGCAATACCATATTCCATCGAAAAATACGCTATAGACGGCCTCGAAGCATCGTGGGGCACGTCCATATACGAACGAAAAGACGCATACACCTTATCCAATTTTTGCATAAATTTCTTGTCTTGTGCAAGTTGTTGAATCTGTTCGGCACTCAAAGAATGTAGCAAAATAATAGGATTAGACTTCAGGGCATGCCAATTTTCCCGATCTATATTCCTAAAAAGTTCCAACGCATCAGCATTCCACACCCACCAAAGGTTATATGCTAACTCATTTAATTTTTCTAACTCTGCAGGGAACTGCATGTTCACGTTCATATAACGCCATGCAACCTCTGTCGTACGACTTGTATTAATTAACATAAGAAAATTTTGTTTTGTTTTTATTTTTCGCAAAGGTACGTATTTTCTTTCGCAAAAAAAACAATTTTTATACCTTCGTATAAAGCAAACCAAATTTGATTATGACAAGACATTCTAATTTTTCAAGCGATGTTATAGAAGAAGCAAAAGCGATTTCGTCCCACATTGAAAAACAAGAAATAAATAAACGTGATGATTTTCGTAAAATTCTCACTTTTACCATCGACCCTGCACAAGCCAAAGATTTTGATGATGCGTTATCGTTTCGGGTTTTAGAAGACGGAAAATACGAAGTGGGAGTGCATATTGCAGACGTTACGCATTACGTGAAGCCCAAGACACGCATTGATAAAGAGGCCTATCGCAGAGGGACTTCGGTGTATTTTGTGGACAGAGTGGTGCCTATGTTGCCCGAAAAATTGTGCAATGACGTATGTAGTTTGATGCCCAATCAAGATAGATTATGTATGTCGGTTGTCTTTGTGGTAGATGATTTTGGGCAGGTGCAGGAGCATCGAATTTGCCGCACCGTGATTCATTCCGACTACCGATTTAATTACGAGCAGGTGCAGGAAATCCTCAATAAAACCGCCCAAATGAATGCGAAAGTAGATGATGCTATCTTAAAACTCCACCACATAGCCCAGATTTGGCGGAAAGAGCGTGAAGATAAAGGAGCGTTGAATTTTGTAACCAATGAGGTCTCGTTTCGCCTTTCGCCTACCAACGAACCGCTCGAAATCATTATCAATCAACCAACTACATCACATCAGTTGGTGGAAGAATGGATGCTTATGGCGAACAAAACGGTGGCAGAAACGATCGAAAATAAAGGCAGAAAAAATCATTTACCCTTCGTTTATCGTATCCACGAAATGCCAACAGATGAACGACAAGAAAGTCTGAAAAAAATCGTGAAACAATTCGGCTATAAGTTCAAACCCGCACAAAAAAAGAACATTATTTGCCATAATCTCAATCAATTATTTGAGGATTGCAAGGACAAAGAAGACCACGCAATCATCGAAAAACTTATCCTTAAAACGATGGCAAAAGCCTGTTACAGCACCAAAAACATCGGCCATTACGGCTTATTATTTGCAAGTTACACGCATTTTACCTCCCCTATTCGCCGTTATCCCGATATGATGGTGCACCGATTGTTGGAAAAATATCTCTTTCATAGTACTCAACATAGCCACGAAAAAGCGTGGAAAATGACTACGAAAACGTTGGAAAAATACTGCTTTCATTGCTCCGAACAAGAACAAGTTGCGATGGATGCCGAACGAAAATCCATCAAAAATATGTATGCCAAATACTACGAAAATAAAATCGGAACGGTGGTGCAAGGTGTCATTTCGGGCATGAAAGATTTTGGCATTTTTGTGGATTTTAACGCTACACACGCCGAAGGTTTAATCAGCATACGATTGCTCAATGAAGGTCCGACAGAGTATATTTTTGACGAAGAAGAATGCTGTATGCGAGATGCAAAAAATGGCAAAATTAAGTATGTTTTGGGGCAAGAAATGACGGTAAAAATCAAAAGTGTTACGCCCGAAAAAGGTTGGATTGACTTAGAATTGGCTTAAAAAAAAATCTACTTTTTTGATATTTTCTGTAGCGAGAAAAATTGATTTTTTGTAAGAAAATTTTAATGAAATTTCGATTTTTTTGCCATAAAATTTTAATCAAATTTCGATTTTTATGCCATCATTTTTGAACAAAAATCAACATTTTTGCTTCCAAAAAATCACAAAATTAGCAACCGAATCGAACCACTTTTACTCCCATTTTCGGGATTAGCAAAAATCATATAAACGCCCGAACTCACTCGCTTTCCGTTAGGCAAACGCCCATTCCAAATCGCCGTACCACCTTTGGAAGTGGTTTGATAAACCATCGCACCAGACGCATCAACCACATAAACCGTAGAGTTTTCCATCAAGCCATTTATCACAATCGTGCCCTGATACGAAGGATAAACAGGGTTGGGCGAAACCGTAATGTGCGAGAACGAGCCCTGCCCTTCGGAAACATCATCACGATACGAAACCAAGCCCATATCCGTTCCCATAAAAACGTCTCCCGAGATAGGATTGATGCCAATGGACACAATCCGCATGGACGGCAAAGGCGAGTTGGCAGGCGTAAAATGGTAAATCGTTTGCGTCCCATCCTCCGAAACAAGGTACACGCCAGAGGCTTCAGTCCCTATCCACTTGCGATTGGCACCATCAATGGCAATCGTGTTAATCCGTTCATTATTAAGCAGATAATCTGCCAAGCCACTATCATCATCGCGGCTGATTTTAATGCGTTGGCAACTATTGGAACGAAGCAGATTTTGAGCATCTGTGATTGTAATTAACCCCGCATCAGTCCCCACCCAAATAACGCCTTTTTTGTCCTGCACCAAGCAAGGAATAGTCTGAAAAGAGAGTGTTTTGTTATCTTGGTCAACGAAAGAAGTATGAAAAACGGCTTTGTCGTCCGATTCATCATCCAGCGTTCCGGCATCATCAAAAACGCCAATTCCCGTACAAGAACGCGTACACGCAAGCACTTTAATTCGCTCATCGTTTTTCCAAACCACCAAATCGCGGGCTCGGTTGAGATTATTGGTCGCCACATTCGAAAAAGATGCCCACGAACCGTTCCTTTTGAGCACTTTTACGCCAGCCGAAGTACCAGGATTAAGCATCCAAAGATTACGATTTTTATCCCACGCCAAACCGTCTGTCCAAGTGTATTTTTCGCAAAAATTTGCCACATAAGTCAGGGGCGAATTATCACACGAATAACGAGCATAAAATTCATTATTCCGCATCTCAATCAAGCCATAACCAAAGGTTGCAATAAAAAAACGACTTGCATTGGTTGGGTCGGCAATAATATCCACAAAATCCTCTGTATAAAGCCCTGTGTGAGACATAAAATAGCCTTGCCAGTAATTTCGCCACGAACCATTTTCGTAAATACCAAAAGTGCCTGCCGAATTATTGGCAACCGCAAACGACGAACTATACCCTCCCGAAGCCACAAAAACGCGATTTTCTGCACAACGAACCCGAAAAGGATAGTTGGAAATAGGACCATTTGGGAAATAGGTTTCCCGTCTTTTATTCTCATAACGCACCACACCCGACCCCGCAGTGCCCACATAAACGCTTGCAGAACGATTATCCTTCGCCAAACAACGAGCGTTTAATTCCGAAATAAACGGCACTATCGCGTTATTTTCCAAAGCAAAAACATCGCCTTTTTTGAACAAATACAGCCCATTTTTTTCGCTTTGCAGGTTGTCCCACGTCACATCGTGCAGCTGTTCCCACGTATTCCACGAAGGTTGCCAACCATATAAAACACTGTCTTTCAACAAGAAAAGTGTATTTTTTGCCATCGATAAAGCCCGAACAGATTGATTTTCAAACGATTTATCCTGTTGCCAAAAATGATAATCCAGCATATTGTCCGCAAAAGCACACTTATATATTGTGCCCGAATTGGCGAGAGCATAAAGCGTGTCTTTCAGCGATGTAATTGATTGTAAATCAACGTATGAAGCATCATCACCCACATAAAAAGTGTTCGTAATTTCGTGCTTGGGTAGCGAGATTTCTAAAATTCCAAACGGCATCGCCAAAAACGCCGAATGGTTGTGCAAAACGATCTGGCGAGGTTGTTTTGAAAACGAAAAATTCGCCGAAAATAAGTCCCACAGCGAGATAATCGAACCATCGGCTTGCAAAAAATCTATCTTGCCATCTTCGTATGCGAGGAGGAGTTGGGTACGAGTCGAATCATAAGCCATACAAGCCACTTTATCGCCAGTCAAACCCGTCAATTTCGTGTAATAAGAAATTGTTTTGTCCCGTTTATCCACCGAAAACAACGCCCCATTGCTCAACGCATAAATCTCCGATGGCGTGTTGACCACCTGCTGCACGGAGCCGTATGAAAGGTAGGTACGCCAAGAATAGAGTGCATTCTGAGCCGATACACCCAGCGAAAAAACGCAACAAAAGCACCATAAATATCTTTTTGCAACCCCAACCGACATAATCGTTGAAATAAAAACCCATTGGCTGAATAAAACATATTCACTCAACCAATGGGCATCTCTTATAAACAATTAGATAATTAAGAGATGGGCTCTCTACGAGGTTTGATATTCAATTTAACAGGTTTGATTGTGTTTTCAGGACTCAAAATTGTATCCAATTCTTCTTTAGTGAGGACACCGTGTTTGAGTACTAAATCATACACTGAACCGCCTGTTTGCAATGCTTCTTTAGCAATCTTTGTAGAGTTCTTGTAACCGATGATTGGGTTAAGAGCCGTAACGATACCAATTGAATTCTTCAAGTAGATTTCGCATTGTTTTTCGTTAGCCTTAATGCCATCAACGCAGTACATACGCAATACATCGAAGCCGTTGATCAAGATTTCAACACTTTCGAAGCAGCATTGTGCCATAACGGGTTCCATTGCGTTCAACTCCATTTGAGCCGCTTCGTTACACATTGCAACGCACAAATCGTTACCGATAACTTTGTAGCTGATTTGGTTCATAACCTCAGGGATAACAGGATTAACCTTACCTGGCATGATTGAACTACCCGGTTGACGTGCTGGAAGGTCTACTTCGTGCAAACCGCAACGAGGACCCGAACCCAAAAGACGCAAGTCGTTGCAGATTTTGTTCATCTTGGTTGCAATACGTTTCAAAACGCTTGAATAGCCAACCATCGAAGATGTATCAGAAGTTGCAGCAACTAAATCTTCTGCTTTTTTGATTTTCCAACCTGTAACTTTTGCGATTGCTTCGGTACATTTTTCAGCATAACCAGGAACGGAGCAAATACCTGTACCAACTGCCGTTGCACCCATATTGATGGTCAAAAATTCGTCAGCAGCACATTTCAAGTGGTCAACTTCGTCACGCAAAATAGAAGCAAAAGCACCGAATGTTTGACCTAACGTCATAGGCACTGCGTCTTCCAACTGTGTTCTACCCATCTTCAAGATGTGTTTGAACTCGTCTGCTTTCTTTTCGAAACTCTTGATGAGCATCTCAAAATGTTCAATCAATTTGAAGTTGATAGCGTACAAGCCCAAGTGAATAGCCGTTGGATAAGCGTCATTGGTAGATTGCGAGCAGTTTACATGGTCGTTAGGAGAGCAGAATTGGTATTCACCGAACTCGTGTCCCATAATTTGCAATGCTCTGTTAGCAATAACTTCGTTGGCATTCATGTTGGTTGTTGTACCAGCACCACCTTGAATCATATCCACTGGGAAAAATTCGTGGTGTTTGCCCTCCAAAAGTTCCTTACATGCTTGCACAATAGCGTTGTAAATCTCATCAGAGAGCAAGCCTAAATCGTGGTTAGCGATAGCAGCACCCCACTTTGTCCAAGCCAAACCATGAATAAAATCTGGATAATCACTCAATTTGAATTTACTGATAGGGAAGTTTTCCAAACCGCGTTGAGTTTGCACACCATACATCACATCGCCATTCAGTTGCAACTCGCCTATCAAGTCGCTTTCAATACGTGTTTTCATAATATCATTTAAGTTTTTAAAAATTTATATGCACGAAGATAGGAAAAAAAATGCAAAAAAATGTATCTTTGCAAAAAAAATAGAAAAAAATACGTACTTATTTGAAAATAAACGACTAATGAAGCGGGTAATCATAGTTTTATTTTTGTTTTGTGGGAGCGTTTTTCCATGTTGGAGTGAAGTGGAAGAGCTTGTTCCGTTTGGCGATATGGAAAGTTGGGTGGTGCGATACATCAAAGAATCCGCTCTGTTGGGTGGACAAACAAAGATTTTATACGCCATCGGCAAAAAAGACACGATTCGCAAAAACGGACCGTACAAATTCGGCAAAGATGGCTCTGTTTGGGGCACGAGTAACGCCTACGCAAACGTGATTGGGATTGAAAAAGCGGCTTGCTCCATGATTCCCGAGTATCGCGATAAAGAACACGGCTATTGTTGCCGATTGGACGCTAAACTGCTCGGTGTAAAAGTGCTTGGAATGATAAATATTAAGGTGCTTGTGTCGGGAACGCTTTACACGGGACGCGTGATTGAGCCCATCACCACAGCGAGCGACCCGTATCAAAATGTCGATTTTGGGGTGCCGTTTACCAAAAAGCCCAAAGCGTTGATGTTTGACTATAAGTGCCTCGTCTCGCCTGAGCAGTGGGTTTGGTATGCAAAAGGGTTCGGTGCTCCCAAGAAACAAGACGGACACGACGAAGCAGAAGTGTATCTGTTTTTGCAAAAACGCTGGGAAGACCAAGAGGGCAACATCTATGCTTCGCGGGTTGGAATGGCGTATGAACGGTACTTTAAAGACCAAAAAGAATGGGTTAACAGACACGTGCTCCCTATCTTTTATGGTGACCCAACCCACGAAAGTTGGTACAAAGAGTACATGGGACTTGGACAGCAAATGCGAGCAACCAACTCAAAAGGGAAAATCGTACCGATTCAAGAAAAAGAATGGGGCAACCCCAATGACACGCCAACGCACATGATTTTGATGATGTCGTGTGGACGGTACGAGGCGTTTGTTGGGCATGAAGGCAATGCTTTGTGGGTGGATAATGTGAAGTTAATATATGATTAGTATGATACAAGAATTTTTACAAACTTATTTTAACCAAACAGAGATATATCTCTTGTATGTGTTGGCGTTCCTTTTTTTGTACGAAGTATACCATTATGGACGCTTTATGAGTGGCTGTTTGCGGGCAAAAAAGATTGAACCGAAGGAGCAGCCCGGCGTGTCGGTTATTGTGTGTGCAAAAAATGAGGAGGTTAATTTACGCGACTATTTGCAAGTGATTTGCACGCAAGATTATCCGCAATACGAAGTGATTGTGGTTAATGATGGGAGTGTGGACGGCACAAATGACGTGTTAAACATTTACAAACTGAACAACGACAACGTTAAACTCACGTTTGTGCCTCAGGATACGCACTTGACCAGCACCAAAAAGTTGGGTATCATGTTGGGCGTTAAAGCGGCACAATATGATTATATTTTGCTCACCGATGCCGACTGCCGACCCGCAAATAACCAATGGATAAAGGAGATGATGTCGCATTTTGAGCCAAAAATTGATTTGGTGCTCGGTTTCAGTCCCGTTTTTGAAAAGTCAACGACACTCAATAAACTCATCGAATACGATAC
>JAEELX010000082.1 GCA_016282955.1 Paludibacteraceae bacterium
ATCGATGCCGACAAGGTGTTGCAAGTCGAATACGGAATGTGCAATAAGTCAAAATAGCCCTGCAAGATGCCATTCTCGCCGGGTGTCCCGTGAATTGTGATATAAGCGTAGTCAATCGTGTGCTTCACGCCATCAACGGTGTATGAAAAGTCATTTTTGTCTATCGGAGCCGTTTTGGTAGGAACAATCGTGTCATTTTCGAATTTCCATTCCACCAATGCCTGCCAATCTAAGCCCTTCAACAGCACCACAATCGCTTCGTAATGCAACGAAATTTGTTGGTATAGAAAATTGGCACTTCGCAACGAAACACTATATTCGCCACTATCTCCACCCGCAATAATAGCAACCTGTTTTATCATTTTTGCACTTTATTAGATGACCACACAAAATATATCGTCAACAAAACATACATCACCAAACTCAAAACACCTGCCGTATTGGATGCCTCCCACTCCGTGAGATACAAATCAACGCCACAGAACTTAATGATAGCACTTACCACGCCCATCAACGCACCACCTGCAATAAACCCACTCGCAATCAACGTCCCTTTTTCGTTCCGTTTGTTCGCCAACGCTTCCGCATGCACTCCGTCCCGTTCGCGTTTTTTATTCACAAAATAATTCACCGCACCACCCACTAACAGAGGCGTATTGAGGTGCAAAGGAATAAACATACCCAACGCAAAAGCCAGCACAGGCACATTCAAAAAGTTGAGCAACAAAGCCAAAATAGCTCCCACGCCGTACAGCATCCACGGAGCACCTTGTCCACTCATAAGCGGCTCAATAACGGCTGCCATAGCGTTCGCTTGCGGGGCTTGCAACGCATTATTACCCACAAAGCCATACGTCTTATTCAGCACAATCATTACCCCACCAACCGTAACGGCACTCACCAACGTCCCCAAGAACTTCCACATCTCCTGCTTTTTGGGTGTTGTACCTATCCAATAACCTATTTTCA
The DNA here is from genome assembly GCA_016282955.1 of Paludibacteraceae bacterium. Lineage (GTDB taxonomy): Bacteria > Bacteroidota > Bacteroidia > Bacteroidales > Paludibacteraceae > Colicola. The sequence goes on from JAEELX010000082.1 coordinate 970, forward strand.
AGTCCGTAATAAAGCCTCCTGCCATACTCAAAGCCGTACACACAACCCCACCAATCACCATCGCACCTACCATACCGCTACTACCACGCATACCCACTGCCACAAACACGATACTCGCAATGATGAGCGTCATAAGTGTCATACCACTCACGGGATTCGTACCCACAATCGCAATCGCATTCGCCGCAACGGTGGTGAACAAGAAAGCAATAATCGTAACCACGAGAAAAGCCACTATCGTTTGCACAAAATTATGCAATACTCCCACCAAAAAGAACACAAAAACACACACCAACGCCACCACGATAGCAATCACCAAAAACTTCATGGATAAATCCCTATCGGTGCGTTTGATTTCTGCGGCTACCTGTTTGCCTTTGCCAAATTCTTGCTTCACCAACGAAAACGCACTGCCAATCACGCCACGGTTTTTGATAATACCAATCAAACCAGCCATCGCAATCGCACCAATGCCGATATTACGTCCATAATTCAAGAAAAGCGCCTGTGGATCAACACTTTCCATACCACCAATCGTTCCAATCAATGGCAAAATAACCCACCAAACGAACAAACTACCCGAACAAATAATCACCGCATATTTCAACCCAATGATGTAACCTAAACCCAACAAAGCCGCACCTGTGTTGATGGAAAAGGTCAACTTAAGTTTTTGAGCCAACACTTCGCCCCACCCCATCAAACGCGTGGAAATCGTCTCTTTCCATAAGCCCAACGACGAAACCAAAAAGTCATACACCCCACCAATCAAAGCCGCAACGACCAAAATCTTGGAGTTTTGCGAACTATTTTCCTTGCTCGAAGCCCCTGCAATGAGCACCTGTGTGGTAGCTGTTGCTTCGGGGAAAGGATACTCGCCGTGTTTTTCCTTGACGAAATAGCGTCTAAAAGGTATCAAAAACAAAATGCCCAAACATCCACCCAACAACGACGACATAAACACTTCCAAAAAAGTAACCGTCATATCGGGATATTTGGCTTGCAAAATGTACAACGCTGGCAGCGTAAAAATGGCTCCTGCCACAATCACGCCACTCGAAGAGCCAATAGATTGAATGATAACATTTTCCGCTAAACCATTCTTGCGTTTTAAGGCACTACTCAAACCCACCGCAATAATCGCAATGGGGATAGCGGCTTCAAAAACCTGTCCCACTTTCAGTCCCAAATAAGCCGCAGCAGCCGAGAAAATAATTGCCATGAGCACACCCATCGACACGCTATACGGCGTAATCTCGGTTATATCTTGGTCTGCAGGCAAAATCGGCTTGTATTCTTCGCCTTCCTTCAACGGGCGATTCGCATTTTCGGGCAAACGTATTTCTTTTTCTTCCATATCTTATGAATTGATTTTTAACATTTTACTTAACTTGCGAGTTACTTCTTTCACGCGATCTTCGTACGGCAAATGGCGATCAATCGGACGATAATTGACGTTGGGAATAGGTTGGGTCAAATGGCGAGGTTGTGGTTGGATGGCACGATAAATTTTGTTCGTAATTTGACGGAAATTATCATCAGTAGCATTGCGAGGGACTTTTTTGGTGGTATAATCCGTGCTTGGCGTAGTTTGTTGAATCCAAGGGTGGTTGGGCAAAAGCGAGTTATACAATTTTTGTGTCATTTGCTGGAATTTAGCCTGTTCGGCAGAATTGGGAATGTTCGGACGATGTTGCGTATTGAGATAGAGTTTGTTCATCCGCTTCATTTCGGTTTGCTCTGTGGTGTGCAAAAAGGTACTTGCAAATTTTTCCCACACATATTCCACCGCCACGCTCGAAGGATGCAACAAATCGTCTGCATAGTAGCGATAATCGCGTAACTCGTCCAACAAAATCTCGTATGCAGGGAAGTAACTTATTTTGCGTTGTGCATTTTTCTTCATCAACTGTTCAATAGCCAACATTAAGGTCGCTTTTGAAAGTTGATTTTCGTGCAAACCGTCTTGCAGGTGCCGAATGGGGCTTACCGTAAAAATCCAATGTTTATTGGGGAAATAATCCAATATCGACTGCCACAAATCCACAATTTCTTGCACGTCCATGCGATAGCGGTCAAAGTTTTGCGGTGGAAGTTTATGACAATTGGCCACCACAAACGGCTCATTAAAATGGTTATTCACCAACAGCGACAAGTTCTTCAAAGCATACACAAACGCCGTCCCGAACGTAACAATCACCACATTCGCTTCCTGCAACGCTTTATGCCCTTCGATGATGCTTTGTTGCACATTGTTTTGCAATTCCATCTGGCTTCCGCTCGAAAAAACGCTATGGTGAAACAACGAATGATAAACGCCATTGTGAAAAACGACTGGCACGTTCATATCTTCATTCGCCATCGCCTGAATAGCGTACGCAATCGAAAACGGATTATACAAAACGCCAAACGGATTAGCGGTTATCTGAAAGAGATACTTCCGACATTTTTCCGCCATTTGGTCAGCAAAACACGACCCCAAAGTCAAAATCTTGTCTGAATAAACAATCGGATAACGAGATTTTGTAATATCAACCGTCGTAGAAAATTGCATTATTTATTCAGTTCGTTAAACTCTTTGGGCGTTACATTTTTCTCCACCACCGTGATGGTTTCTTTGACTTTTTGTGCTATTTTGAAGAGCGTTACAAAATAAAAATCTTGTTCCAACGTCTTTTGGTCTGCCAAGCGTTCTTGGATGATTTGGTTAAAAAACGCATCGTCCATTTTGCCGTAAAAACCGTATCCGAAGTACGAGGAAAGCGTCTGTTTGCGAACAAAACTATCCAAATCTTCTTTTTCAATCTTCACTTCGTACTCATCGCACGCCTTGTCAATCGCTAATTGCCACTTGATTTGCTCCAAAAATTTGGGATATTCTTTTTCAATATCTTGTTCGGACAAATCTTTACTGCGAGAAGCAAAATAACGCTTCAAATACGCTTCTGGCAAGGCGATTTTGTCCACTTTTTCCACGATTTTTTTGCGAACATCCATCGCAAATTTCCATTCGGTTTCAAAAGCGTCATTTTCGTCAAAACGTTCCTTCAATTTGGCTCTAAAATCGGCTTCTGTCTTGATGGAATCATTCTGTAAAACCTGCTTAAAAAGCGTTTCGTCCAATTTGGCTGGAACGGGATGAATGATGTCCTGAATAGTCAGTTCGTAATCCGATTTCAAGCATTCTTCCTTATCCGTGCCAATAAACGACTTCACTTCTCGTTCATCTTCAAAGGCTTTGCTCGGATTAAAGACGATTTTTCCGCCTTTTTTGGCTTTATCAAACAACTTTTTCTGCGTCTTATTCTTAATATATTCGGGATTGATAACGGCATGCTCGTTGATGTGTGCCTCGCCTTTGGGATTCACTTCCTTCAATTCGCCACGAATCACATCATCAGCCGTGTATTCCTCAGCCGACTCACGCGTAGAATGTTGCAACGTAATGTTTTTTACAACGTCATTCAAAACCTCGTCGGTGAGGGTGATATTATATTGTTCGATTTTCGTTTTCTTGTCCAATTTGACGGAAAAATCGGGCGAAAAAGCCACGTCAAAAACAAATGTAAAAGAGGTTTGATTGGCAAAATCCAACTCGGGCGTCAACTCGTCATTGGAAACGGGATTGAGGAGCAAATTACGATGCTCTTTGCGAAAAGTTTCAAAACTTTCGTCTATTTTTTTCTCAATCGTTTCTGCCATTACGCTCGGCTTAAACTTCTTCTCCACGATTCCCATCGGCACCATACCCGAGCGAAAACCGGGCATTTGCACTTGCGAACGCAGTTTTTTGAGTTCTTTGGAAACCGTTTCTTTATAATCTGCTTCTTCGACCACTATCGTCAAGGTCGCCATTAAATCCTTAATTTCGGATAAAGATACTTGCATATTTTTGTTGTATTATTTTATATTATTACTATTTACTTGCTCTTTTACGTTCCGTTTCGTCCAAAATGATTTTACGGATACGGATATGACTCGGCGTTACTTCCACGTACTCATCGTCTTTGATGTACTCCAACGCTTCCTCCAACGAAAACACAACGGGTGGAGGCAAAACAGCCTTATCGTCAGCGGATTTCGAACGCATATTGGTCAGTTTTTTGGACTTGCAAACATTGATGACGATGTCGCCTTCTTTGGTGCTTTCGCCGACCACTTGCCCAGCGTACACTTCATCTTGTGGCGAGATAAAAAACTTACCTCTATCCTGCAATTTATCCAACGCATAAGCGTATGCCGTGCCTGTTTCCATCGCAATCAACGAGCCATTAACGCGTTTTTCAATCTCTCCTTTGTACGGCTCAAATTTCAAGAATCGGTGCGACATAATGGCTTCACCAGCGGATATATTCAAAACATAGGTTCGCATACCGATGATGCCTCGAGACGGAATCGTAAACTCCAACTGTACACGGTCATTCACCATATTCATACTCACCAAATCGCCTTTATGAACCGACACATACTCGATAATCTTCCCCGAACAACTCTCGGGCGTATTGACGGTCAGCTGCTCAATCGGTTCGCACTTCACGCCGTATATTTCCTTGATAATCACCTGCGGTTGCCCCACTTGCAGTTCATATCCTTCGCGCCGCATCGTCTCAATCAGCACACTCAGATGCAACACACCCCGCCCATACACACGCCACACGTCCTGCGTCTCGCTTTTTTCAACCCGCAAAGCAAGGTTCTTTTCCAGCTCTTTTTGCAGGCGGTCGTGGATATGACGAGAAGTAACAAACTTGCCCTCTTTCCCAAAGAAAGGTGAGTTATTGATGGTAAAAATCATGGACATAGTCGGCTCATCAATGGCTATCGGAGCGAGTGGTTCGGGATTTTCGGCATCGCAAATCGTATCGCCAATCTCAAACCCTTCAATGCCAATCAAAGCACAAATATCGCCACTCTTTACTTCGTTCGTCTTGATATGCGTCATACCCGCAAAGGTGTGCAACTCTTTGATTTTCACTTTGGTCTTGGTGCCATCTTTTTTCGCCAAACAAACCATCATGCCATCCTTCAAAACACCTCTATGCACACGTCCAATCGCAATCCGACCCACGTAAGAGTTGTAATCCAAACTCGTGATGAGCATTTGGGGCGTACCTTCCAAAAACTCGGGTTCGGGGATGTACTCAATGATGGCATCCATAAGGGGTAGAATGTCTGTGGTAGGATTTTTCCAATCCGTTGACATCCAACCATTTTTCGCACTGCCGTATATCGTTTGAAAATCCAACTGCTCGTCCGTTGCACCCAAGTTCATCATCAACTCAAACACATCCTCCTGCACTTCGTCGGGTCGGCAGTTGAGTTTGTCCACTTTATTGATAACCACGATGGGTTTGAGGTTCAGTTCAAGGGCTTTTTGCAATACAAAACGGGTCTGTGGCATCGGTCCTTCGAAGGCATCCACCAACAGCAACACACCGTCTGCCATGTTCAACACTCGCTCCACTTCGCCACCAAAATCGGCGTGTCCCGGCGTATCTATGATGTTGATTTTGTAGCCGTTATACTCTATGGCAACGTTTTTCGCCAAGATTGTAATCCCTCGCTCACGCTCCAAATCGTTGTTGTCCAATATCAACTCCCCTTTCTGTTCGTTTTCGCGAAAAAGGTTGGAGGTGTAGAGCATCTTATCTACCAAAGTCGTTTTCCCATGATCCACATGGGCAATGATGGCTATATTTCGTATTTTTTGCATATTCTGTAATTACAACTCGCAAAGATATAATTTTATTTTTATTTTTTTTGATAAAAGTTTATGAACATTTTTAAGGTGCAAAAAATCATTTTTTAAGCATCGGAATCGGACACATTCCATTTTTTACACAACACATAACGAATCGTAAAACTCACCAACACAATCAGTGATAGCGTCATATCCAAAAAACGAGAAACAAGCGACTGACTATACTCCCAAGCCAACGTATGATTGATAAAAACATCGCGAATAAACAACACAATCAAAAACGCCAACAGTGTTCCAAAAACAGCCCAAATACGAATCAGAAGCGGTTTGGTAACGATAGGCCAAGACAATGACTTGCGGCGATAACTTCCTGCAAAAGTCCAAATCAATACAATCGGAAGAGATATGTCCAACACTCTATGCCGAACAGCATCATAACCCTCAATAACCACATTTTTGACAAAAATATCCACAAATAAATCGACAACCACCAGCACAAACCACACCGTAAACATGGTAACCCAGCCTATAAGCATAGCTTTTTTCATATTGTTTTTCATAATCTTAAAAATAAGCGTTAAACGAATCGCAAAGGTAATAAAAATCTATTTTGAAGCATTTAAATCGGATTCATTTCGCTGTTTATCCGACATATAACGCCTCGTATAACCAATCAGCACAAACAGGGGCAGTATTATATCAAAAAAACGCAAAACAAGCGAATTACTATACTCCCAACTCAACGTATGATGGATAAAACCATCACGAATAAACAAGACAATCAAAAATACCAACAATGTGCCGAAAACAGCCCAAATTAGAATAATAATCGGTTTGGTAATGGGGAGCACCACAGGTTTATTCAATTTATTACGGAGATAAATACTCACAGAAGCCCAAATCAACAAAAGAGGTGAAGCTATCAAACATACCCGAGCCCGAATAGCATCATGGCCCTCAATGACCATATTTTTAACCAAAATATCCACAAATAAATCGACAACTACCAGTACAAACCACACCGTAAACACGGCAACCCATACGATAAGCATAGTTTTTTTCATAATCATTAAAATAAAGCGTTAAACAGGTCGCAAAGGTAATAAAATCCATTTTAAATCCCGTTTCTAAAAGTTGCAAAAACGCTAAAATTTCACAATTTCATAATAATTTCATACCTTCGTGCCGTAAAAACTATTTTTGAGATGAAACATAAAGAATATACCTATCCAGTACGTTATTACGATGTGGATGTGTTTTTCCGGTTGCGTTTGAATATGTTGGAAAATTTTTTGCTGAACGCTGCCGGCTGTGCTGCCAACGAAGATAATATCGGCTTGGACGTTTTTTATCCGCAACATATCTCGTGGGTGCTGACGCATCTGAGTGTGCAGATGAGTTATTTGCCCACCGAACACGAAACCATCATTGTAGAAACGTGGGTTGAGCGGAATGTGCATTCGTTTTCGTTCCGAAATTTTCGGATTTTTTTGCAGACCCCAGAAGGCAGACGACAAATCGGTCAAGCCAACAGTACGTGGGTGCTGATGAATTTGTTGGAGCGAAAAATCGTCAATATATTTAATGAAGAACGTTTTACCCAACTGCAAACCTTCGAAAGTATTGACTTGCAACGCACCCAAAAACTGCCCCCCATCACGCAACCTCAAAGCACGACCAATCGCACTATTCGCTACTCTGACTTGGATTATAACGGGCATTGCAACTCGTGCAAATACACCGAAATATTCTTGGATGCCTACTCGGAGTGGCTCAAAGATGTTGGGGAGTTTCGGTTGGACATCATCTACCCCAAAGAAGTGAAATTGGAGGAACAAACCACCATTTTATGGGAGCGAAACGACTCGATTATCAATTATCAGATGAATGCGGAAAATGGTCAGTTGGCTTGTAATGCCCGCATAACCCTCTTATGAGTACCATTTGTGCCATATCAACGCCCTACGGAGTGGGTGGAATTGCTGTCGTGCGAGTCACTGGAGCGGAGGCTATCAGCATCGTAGATAGTCTTTTTCAAGGCAAACAAAAACTCACCGAAGGACAGGCAAGACGGGCTTATTATGGGCATATTGTCCGCAATGGCGAGGTATTGGACGAGGTGATGGTTACGCTGTTTTTGGCTCCGCATAGTTACACGGGCGAGGATATGGTGGAAATTGCGTGCCACGGGAGCGTGTATATCCAGCGAGAACTGCTTCAATGGCTCATCCAAGCGGGTGCAACATTGGCGAAAGCGGGTGAATTTACGCAACGAGCTTTTTTGAATGGTAAACTGGACTTGACGCAAGCAGAATCGGTGGCTGATATTATCGCCTCGCAGTCCAAGGCGGAAAAAGACATCGCACTTGCCCAACTCAAGGGGGGTGTATCGCAAAAACTACAACAATTACGCGACCAACTGCTACAATTCACGTCTTTGATTGAGTTGGAATTGGATTTTGCCGACCACGAAGACCTTGAATTTGCCGACCGAAACGAGCTTCAACAGTTAGTGCAAACGATACAAACCGAGTTGGAGACGCTGATTGAGTCGTTTCAGGTGGGTAATGCGATAAAAAATGGTATTCCTGTGGCGATTATTGGGGCGGTGAATGCGGGTAAATCAACCCTACTCAATGCACTTTTGGGCGAGCAGAGGGCTTTGGTGAGCAACATCCCAGGCACCACACGCGACACCATTGAAGAGTGCATAACCATTGGCGATAAACTGTTTCGGCTGATTGATACGGCAGGACTGCGAGCGACCGAAGACCAAGTGGAGCAAATGGGCATTGAACGCACCAAAGAGAGCATCCAAAAAGCAAAAATTGTCATCGAAGTGATTGACAGCACGAATCCGCAACGGTTGTCGTTTACGCCCGAAAAAACAGCGGATAAAATTTGGATTTATGCCTACAACAAAGCCGATTTAATAACACAAAATACTGAAAATCAACAAGATAATTTTACAGTGCAAATTTCTGCCAAAAACAACCAAATCGCTCCGTTGCTTGCTATTTTGCAAAATGTTTTCAGTGATTACGATACTTCGTCGGTGCTAATCAGCAACACACGCCACTTTGAAGCCCTCAGCAAAGCCCTGCAAGCCCTCAAACAACTGCAACAAAACATGGCGAACCACCTGCCCGAAGACCTGTTGGCAGTGGATTTACACGACTGTTTAGATGCTTTGGGCGAGATAACGGGCGAAATAACCTCGCAAGAAGTGCTGAACAATATCTTTGCAAAATTTTGTATTGGGAAGTAGCGTTTTTTGATACTACGACAGCCGTTTTTATCACCTTTTACAACCACCAACAAAAAACTACCTCGCCCACAATCGCAAGCGAGATAGTCTTTGAAAGAAAATCAACTTTATTGCTTATTTCTTCACTGTTTGCAACGCAATGGGTTTATTGAAATACTGACGAATCTGGTCGGTATCCTTGGTCTGCGTCAAAGCAAGCATCAATAAGATACGAGCCTTTTGTGCATTCAAACTACCTGCTGCAATGAAGCCGAGTTCCAAATCCTCCACTTCACCACCTTCGGTATACACACCACCGTGAGGACAACGCGTAGAACGTACAATCTTCATTCCGTGTGCAACGGCTTTCTCAGCGATTTTTTGCACATCAGCACGGAAATTACCATCACCTACACCTACCAACACAACACCTTCAAAGTTAGCATCAACAAAAGCCTGCAAAGGTAACGTAGAGCAACCTGCATAGCCGTAAATGATACCCACGTTTGGCAACTTTTCTACCTCTGTAACATCAAAGCCCACTTTGCTACCGTGAGGCATCGTATAATCGGGTTTGATAGCCGCAAAAGCATCTACATCGCGACTATTATTTTTGAATACCCCACTCGCTTCGAACAACTTTTGGTTGAGGCAACACATCACCTCTTTGCCCACGTTTTTCTTATCGGCAGCGGCTTTCACAGCCACAATCAAGTTCTTCGGACCATCTGCATCAGGAGCATCAGAAGGACGCATCGAACCCACTAACACAACAGGTTTATCGCTACGCGTTGTGAGATTGAGGAAATAAGCTGTCTCCTCCATCGTATCCGTTCCGTGCGTTATCACAATACCATCGTATTTGCCCGTAGCAAACAACTCATTGATACGTTTGCTCAACGAAAGCCAGATGGTTTCATTCATATCTTGCGAACCAATGTTGCAGAACTGCTCGTAATCCAACTCAGCGATTTTTGACAAATCAGGCACAGCAGCCAAAATGTTGTCAATCGTTACTTGTCCAGCCGTGTAACCACTACCAGACGACGTACCAGCAATCGTGCCACCTGTTGCAATGACATGTACCTTTGGCAAAGCCAATATCCCCTGCGTAAGAACGCACAGTAGGATGATAATCAAAAAACTTCTCCTTTTCATGTTTTTATGGTTTTAAAGTTATTATTGTTTTTTATTTTTCATCTGATCATAATACTCGGTCGTTGCGGTGAAGAATACGTCTCCACTGGAATTGAGAGCCGTTTCAACGCTATCTTGAATCACACCAATAATGAAACCAACTGCTACCGCTTGCATCGCGATGTCGTTACCAATGTTAAAGAAAGAGCAAGCCATCGGAATCAATAACAGCGAGCCACCCGCTACACCAGACGTTCCACAAGCAGCCAACGTGGCAATGATACTGAGGAAGATAGCCGACATTAACGACACTTCCACACCTACCGTATGAGCCACTGCAAGAGCCATCACCGTGATTGTAACCGCAGCACCGTCCATGTTGATAGTTGCACCAAGCGGAATACTTACGGAATAGAAATCCTCATCCAATTCCAACTTTTTGCACAAATTCATATTGATTGGGATATTTGCTGCCGAAGAACGCGTAAAGAACGCTTGCAAACCACTCTCTTTGAGGCAAGTAAACAGCAACGGATACGGATTACGCCGCGTCAAGATAAAAGCGATAAGCGGGTTGAAAATCAAAGCATTCGCCAACATACAAGAAACAAGCAACAAAACCAAATGACCGTAGGTCGTAAACACCTCCAAGCCACTCTCCGAAACAGACGTAAACACTAAACCCAAAATACCAAACGGTGCAAATTGAATCACCCACTTCACCGTCATCGAAATCACTTCCGAAAAGTCATGAACCATATTGATCGTTTGTTCCGAAGCACACAACTTCAACGCAACACCAATCAAAATTGCCCAAAACAGAATGCCGATATAATTAGCTTGCGAAACCGACAGCATGGGATTCGTTACCATATTGGTCAGCAAGGTAGAAAACACATCCGACAAGGCACTCGGTGCCGATTGCTCAATCACGTCCTGCAACTGCAACGTTACCGGAAACATAAAACTACCTACCACAGCACACATGGCTGCAATAAACGTACTGAGCAGATAACATATAACCAGTACACGGAAGCGAGGACCTAAGTTGCCATTTGCTTTAGCGATACTTGCTGCCACCAAAACCGCCACCAAAACGGGTGCAATAGCTTTCAAGGCACTAACAAACACGGTACCTAAAATGCTAATACCCGTCCATTGCGGAACGGTCAAACCGAGGATAGCACCAATAATAAGTCCCACAAGAATACGAAGAACAAGACTGATACTAGTCCACTTATTGAAAAAATTACTGATTGTCATAATTTTATTTTTTTTGAATTTTATGCAAAGATAACATAAAAATCAAAAATCAGCAAAAGTGTGTTATTTTTTATGATAAATATATCAAACTTCCCTGCTGCGTTCGGTTTTTTGGAGCCTACTCTCGTCAAATTTTGCAGTATTGAGATAATACTTATGTGTTGGTTTTTGAGGCACCGAAAGTTGCCGTGTACATCGTGCAAGTGAACAATAGAAAACGGAATGTTGGGAAAAATACACGATATTATCACTTGTTGGTGAAAATTTTGCAAACGTATTTTTTTATAGTGGCAAGTCTGATAGATTGCTTTATTCCACAGTTGCATCCACTTTCCCGTCCGCAAACTCTATTTGCAACCTATCGCCCGACTGAATCGCACGACACGAGCGGACTACCTGACCGTTGTGCGTAACCAACGAATAGCCTTTTTTGTAGATTTTTTCGGGCGAATACAGTTCGATTTGCTTCTCATAAAAAAGCAATTTATGTTGTTCGGCAGCGATTTGATTGCTCACCAAAGACGCTATTCGCAGTTGCATTTCTTGCAGATTACCACGCAAACGCAACGTATAATAATTCAACAAATCGTACAGTTTTTTCTGTGCCTCTGACACCCGATACACCTGTTGCACATTATGGTCAATAATAAATTGAGCCGCATCAGTAGGCGTTTTAACCGTATCATTCGCCACCATATCCACCACACTCACGTCCCGCGTATGCCCAATGCCAGCCAAAATCGGCAACGGAAACTGGGCACAAAAACTCGCCAAGTTATACGAATCAAAGCACTTCAAATCGGTCGTTGAACCTCCACCACGCACCAAAACCACCATATCAAACCGCGTAACTTCGTTGGCGATACCCACCAAAGCATTGATAATACTCTGTTCAGCACCATCTCCTTGCATCGTCGCCTGAAACAACTGTACATCAAACGACAGTTGGTACTCGTTATGCTCCAACTGATGGCAAAAATCCTCGTAACCCGCTGCCTCACGCGACGAAATCACGGCAATATGCTTGATTAAAGACGGCAAAACGAGCGATTTATTCATCTCCATCACCCCATCTTGCTGTAAACGTGCGATGGTTTGCTGTTTTTCGCGTGCCAAGTCGCCCAAGGTGTAACTCGGGTCAATGTTTACCACATTAAAACTCAACCCATACACGGCATGAAAAGCGACCGTAACCTCCAACCGCACCTTAAGTCCCACCTGCAACGACTGACCCGTCTGGCTCGTAAAAAAGGCACTCAAAAAAGCGTACTCACTCTCCCAGCAAGTTGCCCGAACCTTGGCGGAAAATATACCTTTGTTGGACTTTTCGATCAACTCCATATAGCAGTGCCCCCGCTCCGAAAGAGACGCAATCTCCGCCTCCACCCAGTACGTTTGTTCCAAGTTTTCCTCTAAAACATCCGTAATAACGTTGCACAATTCGTGTAAAGAGTACGTTTTTGCCATTTTCAAAGTTCGCAAGTTGCTTTATTTTCACAATGTTTGCCATCACAACCTTGGCAGGGACACATATGGTCTTCGGTTTCAAATTCCAACGTGCAGTGTGGGATATTATGTTCCGCAAGTAAATGCTTTAATTCGGATTTAATCGTTTCCATTTGCTCCAAATCTTTGATTACGACGTGAGCCGTGATGGCATTTTCGGTGGTTGAAATCGCCCAAATATGCAAGTGATGCACGTTACGAATACCGTCAACAGTCATCATCAGTTTCTTAATCTCCTCCAAATCAATGCCCTCAGGAATCCCGTCCAACGACAACCGCAAACTATCTTTGAGCATCCCCCACGTAGAAAACAGTATCGCCACCGCTACCGCAA
>JAEELX010000083.1 GCA_016282955.1 Paludibacteraceae bacterium
CGCTCACTCGAAGGGTCAATCGCCAACACCGCCAAATGATGGTTGATGTGGCATAAATACGTACCTAACGCCTCTATAAACGTGGACTTTCCCGCTCCTGGAACACCCGTGATGCCCACCCGAACCGAGTTACCTGCGTGCGGAAGGCACTGTTCAATGACTTGTTGGGCAATTTGCTGGTCAGAAGGTAGGTTACTCTCCACCAACGTAACGGCTTTGCCCAAAATAGAAATATCGCCTTTCAAGATGCCTTGAACGTACTCATCAACGCTCAAGACAGTCTTTTTGCGAGAGAAAGAAAGATAAGGGTTTACACTCGGCAGTTGCTCAACCCCCGAGTTAACCTGCAAACCCTTATAATCTTCTGAATTTTCGGGATGTTTCATTATTTAACCTCCCAAGTTACGGTTACATTTACCTTTTGATTTTCAGGATCGTTAGTGTAGATAGTAAGGATTTTACTATATTTTCCAACTTCTTTACCTGTACATTCAATAGTTATGTCACTATGTTTGCCCGATGCGATGGCTTTCTTGGGAAGTGTAAAGGACAAAGCATTATTGTCATTAACCACACGGCGGACTTCCAAAGGATTGACACCGATATTTTTAACCGTTAAGCCTTTTTTGATTTTTGCATTAGCAGCCACAACACCCAAATCAATTGATGACGCAATTTCAATAATTGGGCTTTCCATACGTTGTTGTGGGGTTAAGTTGGCAAAGTCATCAATGAGTTCAAACTTAACTTTCATCTTATTTTTGTCCGTTTGGGAAGCATCGCCGTCAACAACCACCAAAAAGTCGGTTTCAACAGGTCCCCATAATTTGCATTTTTTAGGGTCAATAGTGATGTTCATCGTACCCACTTGTTGGCGAAGAACCTTTGATTGGGTAGTTGAAAGGCTCAAATAACTGCTATTATCGGCTGCTACACGCAATTCCAAATCAATATCGTGTTTGGAGTGGTTAGCATACTCAATTTGTTGCAAAATAGGAGCATCTGATTTCTTGATGGTTCCAAAATCAATGCCCGAGTTCTTGATGCTTAACGAACCAATTTTATTTTCTTTGTTGTAAACATCTGTCATCCCTGCAATCGCTGGCAATACATAACCTTTGATGTATAGACGATAGGGATTGGTTTGAGCATTCGACTGAATCGTAATCGTCTTGGAAAAACGTCCTGGACGACCTTTTGGGTTATAGGTAACGGTAATTTCGCCTTGTTGCCCTGGCTCAACAGGTTGTTGTGTCCAACTTGGAGACGTACAGCCACACGAAGCCTGTACATTGGATAAAATCAAAGGTGCAGAACCCGAATTGGTAAAAGTGAAAACGGTTGTTACAGGACCGCCACCTTCGTCAAATTGTCCAAAATCGTACTCTTCTCTTTCAAATTTAAATTCTGCTTGTTGAGCGAATAACGTGCTTGCGACTAAAAATGCAATAGCTAAAAAACTAATTTTTTTCATCTCTGTATAATTTTTTATAAATTTAACTTTCTATTATGCCTTCATTAACGCGGTGCACCGACTTCACTTCTTTGAGGGATTGCACCGACTTAAGTAGTTGTTTCAACTCTGTTTTACTATGCACATACACTTGTATATTTACACAAAATATGCCATTCTTAGAAATTGCATCAAGTTTATGCATATTGATGTGGTAATTTTCGGACACAATATGCAATATCTTTATCAATAAACCCGCTTGATCAATGCCTTCAATAAAAATGGTTGCCAAAAAGGTGTGTGTGCTATGGGGTGCCCAATTGGCAGAACAAATACTTTTGCCACGACTTGATTTGAGTTTTAACGCTTCTTGACATTGCACTTGATGGATGGTATAAATGCCTGTTTGGTCGTCATAAAAAGCCAACACATCATCGCCTAAAATCGGGTGACAACAATCTGCCAAAATGCACTCATGCCCCAAATTCTCGTCTGTCAGAATGATGTTTTTGGATTTACTTTTGGCATTTTTAGTTTGTACTTCTGTTGCTTTTTGTTCGGCTGTTTTTTTATCGTCATTGTCGGAATTAAACGGATTCAAGCGTTGCCAAAAACTACGTTTTTCATCAATGAGTGCGGGGATATTGTTCAAGGTAATCGTGCCATTACCGATTTGCAAAAATAACTCGTTGAGTTGTTGAAATTGATAATGTGTCATCAAACGATTAACAACCATATCATATTTCTCAGATAGTTTAAGGGTAGATAAAGCCACTTCCAAGAGGTGTTTTCCGTGCGAAATGGTTTGGCGGTCAATGGAGCGGAAATAGGTTGTGAGGCTATTTTTTGCCTTTGCTGTAACGACAAACGAAACCCATTCTATCTGTGGCTTTTGCTGTTCGTCGGTCATAATTTCGATTAAATCACCATCGTGCAAAACATAGTTCAGACCTTGTATTTCATGGTTTACTTTGGCTCCAATGCAATGGTTGCCCATGTCGGTGTGCAAATAATAGGCAAAATCCAACACCGTAGAGTTTTGTGCTATGGTTTTCACTTCGCCCGAAGGCGTAAACACAAACACTTCGCGTGCAAAGAGGCTTAATTTGAAGGTTTCCAGGAAGTTCATCGCATCGGTGTCGGGGTGCACCAACACTTCCCGCACACTTTTGAGCCACTTATCCAACTCCGAATCGTCCACTTCACTACCTACCTTATACCGCCAATGTGCAGCCAAGCCACGCTCTGCCAAGTCGTGCATCCGTTGGGAGCGAATCTGAACCTCCACCCACTGTCCACCTTGACCCAATAACGTAACGTGCAAGGCCTCGTAACCGTTGGACTTAGGAATCGAAAGCCAGTCGCGAATCCGTTCGGGGTGGGGACGATAAATCTCCGTGAGAGCCGAGTAAATACGCCAACATTGGTCGTGTTCGGACATGGATGTTTCGGGTGTGAAAACAATACGTACGGCTAACAAATCATACACTTCGTCAAAGGTGATATGCTTGGCCGTCATCTTTTTCCAAATGGAATAAATGGATTTGATGCGTGCTTCAATTCGGTATTCCAGTCCGAGGGTATCTAATTTTGTGCGAATAGGAGCAACAAATTTCTCGAAACTCTCCATTTGTGCTTTTTTATTCGCCAACAGTTTTTGCTCAATATCAAAATAGGCGTTCGGATTTTCGTAACGGAAAGACAAATCTTCCAACTCTTCTTTGATGGTATATAAGCCAAGTCGATGGGCGAGGGGAGCATAAATATACATCGTTTCGCCCGCAATCTTGTAGCGTTTTTCTTGCGGTTGGGCTTCCAAAGTACGCATGTTGTGCAAACGGTCGGCAATTTTGATTAAAACCACCCGAATATCATCGGACATCGTGAGCAACAATTTGCGGAAATTCTCTGCCTGTTCGCTTGCATGAGGACCAAAAATACCGCCCGAAATCTTCGTCAAACCATCTACTATCAACGCTATACGGTCACCAAACAAATTCCGTATATCCTCCACCGTATAATCCGTATCTTCCACCACATCGTGCAAAAGAGCCGCACTAATACTCGTGCTACCCAACCCAATATCCTTCACCACAATATGTGCCACAGCTAACGGGTGCATAATATAAGGTTCACCCATCAAACGCCTCACACCCGCGTGGGCTCGTTTGGCAAATTCGAAGGTTTGCCGAATAATCTCCACACGCTGACGGTGCAATGTATGGGCATAGGCATCCAACAGAGCGTCAAAACTCTCCTGTATCATTTGCTCTTCAGCAGGCGAAAATTCTTTGGGGTCTTTGTCCATATTTACACTACAACATAAATTTTCTTCAACTTGCAAACATACAACTTTTTCTTTTTTTTGCAAACAAAAATGGAATTGCTTTTTACAAAAATGCACCTTCAAAAATTTTTCCCCGAAAAATCCGCACAATAAAGTGGATTTTGGACGTAATTTCTTATAACTAAAAAAGAAAAGAATGTTTTTTTGTTTTATTTCTCAAATAAAATACTACCTTTGTCGAACGTATAGTGGATGTTAATTTTTTTTGAGTATGACAAGATTAGAACTAATAAAAGCGATTTCTTATCGCAGCGGTTACGATAAAGAGACGGTTGCAAGAGTTGTCGTGGATATGATGAGTGTTGTAAAACAAACGGTGATAGATGGTGATAACGTCTATCTGCGTGGCTTTGGCTCCTTTACAACCAAGACTCGCAAAGCAAAG
>JAEELX010000084.1 GCA_016282955.1 Paludibacteraceae bacterium
AACATGCTGTTGATGATTTGGATTTTCATCTTAGCGGGTAGCTTTGCTTCCACAGCGAGGCAAATGGGAGCGGTTGATGCGACTGTTAATCTTACGTTGCAGATTTTGCCCGTTGATTTTGCCCTTGCAGGTTTGTTTTTTTCGGCTTGTCTCGTGTCGCTTTGTATGGGTACAAGTGTCGGGACGATTGTGGCTTTGATGCCCATTGTGGTGGAGTTGGCGAGTAGGACAGGGATTGAATTGCCTTTGATTACGGCAGCGGTTGTTGGTGGAGCATTTTTTGGCGATAACCTGAGTTTTATTTCCGATACGACCATCGTTTCTACGCAAACGCAGGGTTGCCAGTTGAGCGATAAGTTTTATGCAAACATCAGAATTGCGTTGCCCGTAGCCATTATTACGGGAGTTATTTACCTGTTTATTGGAAAAGTGGATACCGAACCCATCATTGGAAGCATTAAATGGTGGAAAATCATCCCTTATTTGGCTGTGTTGGTGTTGGCAGCGTGCCGAATGAACGTGCTGATTGTGCTGTTGCTGGGTAATCTATTGACCTGTGTTGTGGGCATAGTGGATGGAAGTTACGATTTGCAAGGTTGGATTCAAGGCGTTACGGCTGGTATTATGGGTATGAGTGAATTGATACTTATTTCCATGATGGCAGGTGGTATTTTTGCAATTATCAATCATAATGGTGGCTTGATTTACCTTACTCGCTTGCTTACTCGTAGGGTGCAAACCAAACGTGGAGCCGAAGTGAGTATCTGTTTTTTGGTTGCGATTGCGAATTTGATTACGGCGAATAATACGGTGGCTATTTTGAGTGTTGGCGATATTTCCAAGTATATGTCGACCCGCTTCAACATTGACCCTCGTCGCAGTGCCTCGCTGTTGGATACGTCTTCTTGTATCGTGCAGGGACTTATTCCTTACGGTGCCCAACTGCTTATGGCAGGTAGTATTGCGGCTATTCCTTCGGTGAGTATAATGCCGTATTTGTACTATCCAATGCTGTTGGTGGTTGCTGTGGGAGTGGCGATTGTGATGGATAAGTAGTTCGTTTTTGGCGAATGGTTAGATAAGTAACTTGCTGTTAATCAGTGAGTTACTTTTTTTATTGACCGTTTTTGCTTATGATCAGATAGTTTCCGTCCAAACGGGTTGCAGATACGTTTTCCAATGGAATGTTGGGTGCAGGAACGCCCGATTGGATGAGCGTTTGTTGGGATTCTTCGATATGAATCTCGTCATAAAGTCCTGCTTGGATAAAACTTTGCAATAACCGACTGCCACCTTCCACCAAAATAGAGTGAATCTTTCGGTCGTACAAGTCGGCAAGAATGGTTGGGAGGTCGGAGGTTTGATATACGATTGTCGGGGCTTCGGAGGATAAAATTCGGCTTTGTGAAGAGATGCGATGATGGCAATCGACAGTGATACGAGTAGGGTGATGCCCGCACCAATGTGTGTTGAGCAAGCGTGGGTTATCCAACACAACGGTGTTTGTGCCAACCATAATACCCATGTTTTCAGCCCGTAGTTTGTGGACTAATTGCTTGGTTAGTGGGGTAGAAATGACGAGGGGTTGGTGGGTTGAATCGGTGCGAATCGTGTCTAAAAAACCGTCTTTGGTTTGAGCCCATTTGAGGGTGATGTAAGGGCGTTTTTTCTCATAAAGACACAAAAATCGCTTGTTTAATTCTTTGCATTCTTGTTCCAACACATTACTTTCCACCTCAATGCCAGCCTCTTGGAGTTTTTGTAAACCTTGCCCAGCCACCAACGGGTTGGGGTCTAAACAGCCAACAATGACCTTTTTTATGCCTTTTTCGATAATCAAATCACAACACGGTGGATTATGTCCCCAATGACTACACGGCTCCAAATTGACGACCAGCGTACATGCCGAGTAAGGAATCGAACAGCCCGATTTTTCAAAATTTTGAATACAATCTCGCTCGGCGTGGGCTTCTCCGAACTTTTTATGCCAACCTTCTGCCAAAATCGTCCCGCTTTCGTCCACCAAAACCGCTCCAACCATCGGATTGGGTGCCACATCATATTTTCCCAAGCGTGCTAAATCCAAGCAACGCCGCATCAGTAGTGCTTTATTCATGGCTCAAAACACGGTTGATAATTTCGTCTTCGGAGATATTTTTTAGGCAAGCCAAAGTCCCTAATTTGCATTTTTTGCTCCCAAAAATACTGCACGGACGGCACGGCAACACCACTTGCACACAGTCTTCCAGCCGTTGTCCCCAGCCTAAAAAACCCGCATATGGATGAGTCGCTCCCCAAACCGAGATAACACGCGTCCCCACCAACGAAGCCAAGTGCATGTTGGAAGAATCCATCGTAATCATCGCCTGCAGATGCCTCATCATCTCCAATTCTTCGCCCAACGAGTATTTGCCTGCACACGAAACGACATTTGGATATTTCTTTTCCCAACTTTCCAAAACCTCTTTTTCGTTTTTTCCACCACCAAATAGATAGATTTTGGTATGATTGCACAACTTTTCCACCACTTTTTCCATCTTTTCAATCGGATAGGTTT
Source organism: Paludibacteraceae bacterium (assembly GCA_016282955.1). Taxonomy (GTDB): domain Bacteria; phylum Bacteroidota; class Bacteroidia; order Bacteroidales; family Paludibacteraceae; genus Colicola. The sequence goes on from JAEELX010000084.1 coordinate 2,558, forward strand.
TGGTCGGGAAAGCAGCAAAAGGAGCAATGCCAATGCCCTCTTTTTGGATATTTTCATGCGGAGAAGTTGTGGGTAAATCAACCACCAAACCGAGTCGGATAAGCGTCTGTAAATGCCTATTTTGCATGGTTTGTATGGGTTTGAGGTGGCAATGTAGCAATAAACTGCGACTGATTCGTCCTTTGTGCAAACAGGCAGTTTGTATGCCTTTTAGCCGAAAAAGAAACAGCAAAAAACGGCTTCGCAACACGTTGTGCATATCGCCCACGGCATCAAAACGACTATACTCAATTTCGCGAAATAAACGAATTAGCCCTTTAATTCCTCTGTGTTTCCCCTTCAATTCCGCACCAAAAAAATGCACATTTTCGGGGAAGTTGGCAAAAATATCTTTGAAATTTTCACGCGACAAAACCGTTATTTGCAACGAAGGGTACTGCACCGCAAGCGAACGAACGATTGGAGCCAACAGAGCCACATCGCCCAACGCAGAAAAACGTATCAAAAGCAGGTTTTTTATCATACATTAGTCATTTCGAAGTACTTTTTCAACACACCCACCGAGATAATATCTTCGATTTGCTTATTTTGGAATTGCTCAACATAGGCGTGTGCATTGGATATAATTTGTTTTGCTTCGTCCAAATGGGTGTTATAATAGTCAATTTTTTCCTCCAAATCGCTAAAATCGGGCTTGATTTCGATGTAATGAACATTTGGCTTCAAAGTCCCTTCCATAAACCACGTTTCGCAGGTTGGACGAGGCATAATCGCAATCGAGTTGGACGACATCACCCATTTTAGATTGGAAGCCACATCATTGCCTTCTAAACAGATAATGTAACGATAAACCAAATGCTGATACAACGAGATGGGTTTTGCTTGCCAAGTTGGATTTACAACAATGCGATCCACGACATCGGCACAATCGCAAAACGAACTACCAAAATACTGTTCCATAAAGGCAATACGATTCGGTTTTCCGTGAATTGCACCACGAAAAATGGCTTTACCCATTTTATTTTCCACCGAATGAGAGTCGTGAAGGAAAACAAAATGACGAACCTTATCCATATTCAACAAAACACCGTTTTCGTTATTGGGAGCGATAGGGCGACTTTTGACGATACTCGGTTCGTTGGGGGTAAAGTTTATATCGCCTGACAAAATATGGCAACGCAAATGTTTTGGAAAATAACGCAGATATTCTTGACTATCAAAGAAATACACTTTTTGTCTTTTTGGGAACGGAATATCTTTCAGAGCTGTTGCATTGGATAGGGGAGTTGGTGTTGACAACTTGCAGTAGTAATTTATTCGGTTGAAAATCAACTCGTTATCCTTGTTTTGTTCTAACGCTTCCAATAAATTAAGTCCCCGCTTTTGTGTTATGCACGGCAACTCACATTGACGCAAGTAACAACGAAGATAATAGAGAAACTTACTATTTTTGCCCGAAGCCATTGAGGATTTTACTTTTTATACAGCACAGGGTTCAAACTTGGGTCGTTGTACATTTTCATCTGTTTGTACATCTTCATAATCCGCTCGCCACTTGCATAATCCTCCAATAACTGCGAAATCGAAACGGTCATATCCTCCAACTGAGCGAGCAAAACCTGCAATTTTTCCTTGCATTTGGTGCGTTGGTCTTCGCTGATGTTGTCGCGGGTTGCTTCGATATTCATGTGATAAATTTTGAGGTGCAAAATGCTCAATCGGTCTATTGCCCAAGCGGGACTTTCGGTATTGATTTTTGCATTGGGTTTGGGCAAAACTGCGTGATATTGTTCCCAAAAATAGCTATCAATTCGCTCCACCATATCCGTTCGGTCTTGGTTGGAAACGTCAATTCGGCGTTTGATTTTCAACGCTTCAACGGGGTCAATCGCAGGGTCGCGAATAATATCCTCCAAGTGCCATTGAATGACGTCAATATAACTTTTGAGGTATAAAGCGTACTCAATAGTGCCTTCTTTGTAGGGGTTATGGATGGGAGCATCAACGTTATCGGTTTTATGGTAGTCGATAATCGTTTGCTTAAAAATCGAATTAGCGGTTTCAACAAAATTCATAACATTCACACTTTTTATTGCACAAAGATATATTTTTTTTTGAAAATTACAGCAAAAAATATCATTGCAAGTTTTTGAATAAAAACATTATTTTTGCAAAAAAATCTCAATACTATGAAAACACGTCTTCTTATTTTATTATCAATCAATTTGATAGCAACTACTGTTCTTTTGGCAGACAATGTAGGTGTGCCGTCTGCGTGTCCCGATGTATTACTGCAAGGATTTTATTGGGATTCGTACCAAAATAAGCCTTACGGTGATACGAAATGGAAAACATTACTCGAACAATCCTCTGAAATAGGTGCGTTTTTTGATGGCGTTTGGTTACCACCTTCAGCGAAAAGTAGCGGTGGAGTGGGCTATTATCCTGTGCAGTATTGCAATCAAAATTGCACATGGGGGACGAGGGCGGAGTTGGATGCGTTGATTGAGGCCTTCCATAATACCAAAACCAAAGTGATAGCGGACATCGTTATCAACCACACGGGCAACGTATCCACGTGGTGCGATTATGCCACTGAAAACTTTGGAGAATACGGTACCTATACTCCTGATGGCTCGTATATTTGTAGTGATGACGAAGTGAATAGCAATTCTTCTGCAGGGTCTTGTAAGGGCTCTGCAAAAGGCGGAAAAGATGACGGATACGGTTCGGAAGGTATGTGGAATGGAGCACGCGACTGGGACCATACCTCAACAAAAGTGCAAACGATGATGAAAGCCTACTTAAAGTGGCTTATAAACGATGTAAAATACGATGGTTTCCGCTATGATTATTCCAAAGGTTATCGCACTGCACATCTATCGGATTATAACCTTGCCAGCCAACCCTACATATCGTTTATGGAGTATTGGGATGGCTCAAATACTACGCTATATTCACGCATACAAGAGGCAAATTATAATACGATGGCATTGGATTTTTCACTCAAGTATTCTGCGATTGACGGGATTGCAAAAGGAAACTATACGGCTTGCAAAAAGGCGGGTTTGGTGGGAATAGGGCAATCAAAATATGCCGTTAATTTTATAGATAATCACGATATGTTTGATAGAGATGGCAACGAATTTGGTGGTGCAGGTAAGTCTATGACGGAAGATATGAAAGACAAATTATTGTGTGCCAATGCGTATATTTTATCGTTGCCAGGTGTTCCGTGCCTTTTTTATCCGCATTGGGCGAAGTACAAAGATTATCTCAAACCCATGATTAACGCTCGGCGTTTGGCTGGAATACATTCCGAAAGTACGATTGTTGAGGAAGGGTCGTCTATGGGTTATAAAGCAACTGTAACTGGAACCAACGGGACTTTGGTGCTTTTGTTGGGCGATAAGGTAGGGCAAACGATAGAAGGCTTTCGGAAAATCACGAGTGGCGATAGATATGCTATTTGGGTTAAATCGGAGCAAGAAATGGCACCAGCTATCATCGTGACACATAGTCAAACCTTCAAAGATGCCCAAAAAGGTATTGACGTAACTATCAGAACCGAAGGAGGGTCGTGCGATGAGCCAACTATATATTACACGACTGACGGGACAGAGCCGACTTTGGCATCAACTTCTGCAACGGGTGTCATAAATTTACATTTTAACGAAACAACCACTTTGAAAGTCTTTGCCATCTGTGGTAGCCAACAATCCGTAACGCAAACCTTCACGTACACTTACAAAGAGCCTCAAACCGAACCTCTTACGGTTAAATTTTGGTCAACAGTGGCTTGGAAGAAGGTGCATCTGTATGCTTTTGTGCGTACTACGGTGAATGGCAAAACAACCGATAGACCCTTGAAACTAAACGGTGGAAGTGGCATTACAACCGACCAATGGCCTGGCACCCAGTGGACCACAAGAGATGCAAATAATTGGTACACCTATACTTTTGACGAGAGCATTAAGGATGTCTATGTCATTTTTAACGATGGAGGCTCTCCCAAAGCGGTGCAAACGAGCGATTTATATATGGACGAAAACACTTGCTTTTATTGGGATAGTATGCTCGGTGATGCTGTACAATCGCCCGAATGTAACCATCCCACTGCCGTTGAAAACGTCCAACAAACCGCTACATTAGACCTCCATCAACCGATGTACAATGTGTTAGGGATACAGGTTGATGCAACCTACAAGGGCATTATTATTCAAGGCGGAAAGAAGTTTTTGTTGCGATAGTTGGGTTAATCCTCGTTTTTGAGCAAAATAGCAAGGTTGTTTTTGCATCATTTTTGAGCCATTGAAGCCTTATTTCTGATACTTTTTTAGGTGCTTCATTGCGGTGAAAAGTAGCCAGTCGGGTGTATGTTTCAAAAGGGGCGTTGAAAGCCAATTGATGAAGCCCGGCGTGTCTGTTTTCTTGCCTTTGAAGAGGTTTTTCAAAGCACGTTTCACCAATTTTTCGGGTGGGATAGCCACGGTCAAGTTCACAGCCAACTTCCGCAAGCGTGGTGCAAGTCCAAACAAAGCCGTATCCACAGCCCCTGGTGCCATGACGGTGATGTTGACGCCGTGAGGCTTAAATTCGTACCAAAGCGACTTGCTAAAATTGTAGATGAAGGCTTTGGTGGCATTGTAGGTCTGTATGCCCGGCATCGCCATCCACGCCGACATGGAACTCATGTTGAGAATATACCCTTTTTTTCTTTTGCACATATCTTCGCCAAACAATCGGCATAGTTTTGCCACTGTGAGGACGTGCAAATTGATGAGCAATTCAATGCGTTTCATCGCCGTATCAACGTACGAATTGAAGAAGAAAACGCCCGCATTATTGATAAGAATATCCACTTCAAAGCCGTTCGTTTTGCAAAAATCGTACAGTTTTTCGGCAGCATCTGTTTGGCTCAAATC
>JAEELX010000085.1 GCA_016282955.1 Paludibacteraceae bacterium
TGGTTAAAATGTTGATTCTATTTTTCGTCTGTCGTAAAATCATGGTTGGAGTTCAAGTGTCCTCGTGCACTCGCAAACATGATATAGCGGACATTTTTATTGAGTTTGATTTTATACGAGCCGTCTCGTTTGGCTTGCATCTTGATGTTCGTGCCGTCATTTCCCACCATACGGATAGTCGCACCGTCCACCACTTCATCACGCGTGTTCACCACATAACCGTCAATAATCAGCTCTGGTTCGGGCTGAATGAAGGAATAAATATGGTCGTAGCCTTTGGGATATTTGCCGTAGGGGCGACTGGAAGAGAAAAACCCATTCTCTTTTTTGCCCATAAACGTAATGCCAAAGTCGTCAAAACTTGAATTGAACGGCACACCCATATTGCGAATTTTCCATAGTTTGGAATTGAGCGAGTCGGGAGTCGCGACAAACAGGTCTAATCCGCCAAAACCCGCATGTCCGTTGGACGAGAAATACAACACTCCATTAGACCGCACCGTCGGGAACATCTCATCGCCTGCTGTGTTGATGGTTGGCCCTAAATTGCGTATATTTCCCCAACTTTTGCCCATTTTTTCTGCCACATAAATATCTTTTCCGCCGTATCCATCGGGCTTATCGGACGTGAAATAGAGCAAATCGCCGGTTGCATTGATGGCTGGATGTGCCACCGAAATACTACTATCTGCGAACAAAACCACCTCTTGTGGCTCGCTCCACTCACCTGAAAGACGGTTGGTCGTATAAATTTTCGTGCCTTGGTCTTCGCCATTGATATGCTGCGAAAAAGAGAAAAAAAGCGTCTTCCCATCTTCCGTAAAACTGCCAACCCCGTACTCGATTGGATTATTTTTCTTGTCGTTTTGCTTCTCTTTCTCGTTTTGTGCTGCACCCTCTTCAAAGAGTCGAATTTGCTCAATATCGCCCCACTCGCCCGACGAAAGAACCCGAATGGAATAGAGATGAAAGATAGGTTTGCCTGTTATTTTGCTGAAATTTTTGATGGTCTTATTGGCACCTTTTTGCTCTTGCCGATTGCTCGTGAAGAGGAGCATATCTGCATTTTTGCCGATGAAAACGGGCGATAAGGAAGATGATTTTTTCTGATTAAAATCCTTTTCAAAAGCGATATTTTGTCGGCTCAAACCACCTTCTTTCTTCATATTTTCAATATCTTCACACGAGGCAAGTCCCACTTTTGCCAACGTATCGTCGGGACGGTTTTTCAGATAGGTCTCATACTGCTGTTTGGCTTCGGCGTACTTCCCTTGATACTGCAACACGTAGGCATAATGCAAAAAAATAATCGAATCGGTCGTGAAATACTTGTTTGTGATAGCCGTTTTGTAGGTTGATATGGCTCGTGAATCATTGATGAGGTAGTAACACTCGGCTTGTTTGAAAGCGACGTATGCTCTGAGGTTTTTATCTTCTTTTGGAATGCGTTTGTACGCCATTTTGTAGCGTTCCGAAGCGGCATAATACTCCCCAATCTCAAACTGTTTATCCGCTTTTTTGATTTGCTTGGATAAACTGCACGAGGCAAACGACACAATAGCCACAAGAAAAATAAACGGAATCCGCCAACGCATTTTTTTCAACTTTATCAAACACGCGAAGATACATTTTTATACGCAAAAAAAGCATTTCATTTTTGGGCTTAAAAATATATCAATTATGCGACTGGGTGATAAATCCTATTTCACACGCACAAAACGGAAAATCTGATTTTTGTAGGCAACATCGTGATACACCAACGAATCAGGCGTGGATAGCAACAATTTACAGGCACGATGAATCGGCACATCACGGATTTCCATCGTGGCATATTCGTGAAGTTCGTTGCCTTTTTTCTCCCAACGAAACCAGCCGTTGCCGTGATATTGCAAATCTTCCTCCAAAACATCTTCCGACTCGTCCCACTCTTTACCCCAAAACAACCCTTCTTGCTCGTCGTAGTCATCGTAATAAACCTTGTGCCAATGTGCGTTATCCGTGTTTTGCCACTTACCCACAATCAACGGGTCTGCATGTGGTATTTCTTTTTCCGCATAACCCGCACTATTGGTGGACACCATTTGATTTTCCTTTGCCCGGAAAAACATATCATACACGCAATACCCAACCGTTGCAACCAAAATCGTTGCGACACACAGCAGTATTACTATCAGATGCTTACGTTTCATACTATTTCAGGGCAATTACTTGTGCCTCTTTGTTGTTCATATTCGGCATCGTACAACCCACACCAGCATTGATATAAGTCGGGTCGCAGACGATATACTTGCGGTTTTTGTAGGTCAGATAATCGCCATTAACGTTCTCATTGAATGCCACCGCAGCCGCTAAATGCCCCGGATAATAGAGCAAAACCACATCCAATCCGACCAAATCGCGTACGATACGAGAGAACAAAATGGCTCTATCTTCGCAGTCGCAATAGGGATAATAGAGGGTTTCTTGGGCAAAAAAGGCACGGTCGCCACCCCAAATCTGGTCATCGTAGCCGTATTCAAACGCCGTCTGCACCCAGTTGAGCAATATCCCCACTGCCTCACGTTCGCTCATGCCGTTTATCGTCCTTTTGAGAGGAGGATAGAGCATATCTGTGATGGATTTTTCCAACGGCGTGTTGGCATACGCAGCCCAACGAGTGTTCTGGTCGCCATTGAAGCACGCTTGCGGGTAGGTGTTGAAGAAATCAATCATGTTTTTGTTGACGCTGGTAGAGGCTGCAACGCCTTTTTTGGAGGTCAGCGTGCGTTTGGATGTTGGCGTATTCGTTAAGTTCGGCAGTCGCGTTATTTGGAGCGAAAGTGATTTTTCTTTGCCGTATTTGGCTTTGCATATTTGCATATTGACGTTTTTCTCGCCCGTTATGTTGTAAAATTTCGTGCCGTCAAGCAGATAATAATTCATATTGAAGATGTCGTACAAACTCGCCACGAGCATATATAGTTTGGTATTACTCATGCCGAGTCGAATACGGTAGCCCGATTGTGTCATCAAAAACGCCTGCATAAGCACTGCTTCGTTGGTTTTGCCGTACTGTTTTTCAGTCGCCGTTTGGAGCATTTTCATATACGCCCAATCGCATAACGTTTGGTTTTTACGAGCATTGAGAGCCGTGCTGACGGTGATGTCGTAGCGACTATCGGAGAGTTTTTTCCAAGCGTCTGCGATAGCATTTTCTTCCAAAGCACGCAGTTTGAGGTTGTCGTTTTGTGGAAAACCAATCGTGATGGTCGAACCAAAATAGCCGAAGGACACCTTTTTGTAGGGTTCTTCTTTGGGTTTGACGGGTGCGATAGGCTCGGGCGTAGGTGGTGGAGGAGGAACAACAGCCACCTTTGGCTTCACGGCAATAGGCTGTGGTGCAACAGTCGGTTGCGGAGTTGGCTGCGGTTTAGTAGCAAGGCTTGGTTGGGACTTTTCTGCACTTGGCTGGGATTGGGGTTTATCAATGGGCTTGGGTTGCGAGGCAGGTGCGGGTTGAGGTTTTGGGGCTTCATAAACCACAGGGGGAAGCGTTTTTTCGGCTTTGGGCTTCTCGGCTTCGTGTGCTGGGAACGATTCCCACGATTTACGCATAAAATCAGCATATTCTTCATTCATACGCTTACGAAACGCATCATATTCCGCTTGTTGCTTGGTTTTGAACGTGTCGAACTTCGCTTTTTGGTTGGTTTTGAACGTGTCGAACGTCTCGTTCTGTTGCTTTTTGAAATCATCAAAACTACTATTCTGTGCCACCAAAGGCAACGCAACAAACATCAAAAATAAAAACAATATTTTTCGCATAGTTTTATAAATTTATCTTTTTATATTTTGATAACTCAACGCTAAATTGCCTATCTCTCCATATTTTCCCGAACTCAAAATGCGTTATTTTACAAAAATCAGTATATCTAAAACGCGTTATTTTACAAATTTTGGCATCGTCAGAATGCATTATTTTACAACTTTTAATATACTCAGAACTTTTTCCCAACTCCATACAAAATCATTGAATTGGAACAATCTTTGGGGCTACTGTCTGAAATTGTGTCATACAATCGCCCGCATCGGCACCTATATAAGTTGGATCACAAATAGTATAAACTCTATCTTCCCACCTAAAATGCCAACCATGAGCCGTATTATCTGGGAAATGAACTGCGGTGGCAAGATGTCCTGGATAATTGAGCAAAACGGTCTCTAACCCCAATAATTCACGCACAAGAATCGCATATAAAATAGAGCGATCTTCGCAATCCGAATAAGGATAATAAAACGTTTCATCACCAAAAAGAGGGCGTTCATAGCCAAATTGGTCTCCATCCGTTTGATAATCAAAAGCCGTTTGCACAAAGTTGATTAGCATATTAGCCGCATCGTAAGTAGATTTTCCTGCAATTTCTCGTCTAAGAATAGGATAAAGTGTCCGTTTGGTTTCTTCCGACAGTGAGGCAGCAGAATAAAAGTCCCATTTGCTACTCAGTGGGTAGTCATTATAGAAATCTATCAGGTTTTTATTCTCTGAGATGGTTATTTTCAAATTTGGGAAACGGCGTGAGACTAACGTTCGTTGAGGCATAGCAGAATACGCGAGTCGGGGCGATTGGGTCATTTGAAGCGATGGCATTTGCTCATTAGGAAATGCTTTGTCAAAGACATAATATCTACTATTCCCCTCTATTTTGTCCAAAATATAATACGCTTTGTCGTCTCGCGAGAGGTATGAATAGCTATATATATCCTCTTTAAATGGCACGAGAAGCACCCACTTTTCTCCTGTACGAGCAATACGAATATCGTAACCCGACTGCGTCAGAATATACATTTGCATTAATACAGCTTCGTTGGAGTGAGGTCCAAAAAATTTTTTCGTGAATGTTCGCACAAGATTGATATAACCCCAATCGGCAAGTTGTAGTTTACTGCGTATTCGCAGACAGTCAGTTATCAATGCGTCATACGCAGGGGCAGAGAGATGCTCCCACATCTTCATGGCGTCTGGCTCCAAATAACCTCGCAACGTATATTTGAGTGCATCATTAAGGTGCACCGCACAAGGCGTTCCGTAGAACATAAAACGGAACTCAGATGTTCCTTCTGCTGACGACTCGTCAATCGGTACTACGGGTTCGGGGAGTTTGTGGGGAGGAATAAAACCAACAGATTGATACCGTATTTCATTGATTGGTGGAGGTGTTTTATCCATTTTGACTGCTGGCTTGGGTGGATCTTGGTCTTTGGGCTTTTGTAAGGCACCAAACGACTTGCTCAAAGTCCACTTTTGTGCCATATAAGTTGCATACTCGGCATTGATTTTTCGGCGATAAGCGTCATATTCTTTCTGTTTTGCCGACTTAAAGTTTTGATACTTTGCTTGTTGTTCGGCTTTTATTTGATTGAACTTCTTGTCCTGTTGCTTTTCGAAATCATCAAAACTACTATTCTGTGCTACCAAAGGCAACGCAATAAATATTAAAAATAAAAACAATATTTTTCGCATAGTTTATAAATTTATCATTTTATAACGTCAACTCTAATTTATTTAATTCAATAAACATATTTTTTATAAATTTGCTTACTATATTAAGCATTTTAGACTTTTCGCCATATTTTCTCTTAAAACGCACTATTTTATAAAAGCGATTATTCATGCATTCTAATAGGGCGGACGTGGGTTCGCCAATATTCCCCTTGGGTTGCGTTGTCATATTTACCTAACACAAAGAGTTTAGAATCTGTGTATATATTACCATTTGTCCAATCCATTTGTTTATTCCCGTAAACTTTAGGCAAATCTGTACAATAGGTACGTGTACAAGAATGATAGACAACGTAAAATTTTTCATGATTGGCATTTTCTATTACATCGCAGAATCCACCAATATTTCCTTTTTGTAGGTACATCATTTGTAATTGTTCTATGTTCGGCATAAACCAATCCGTATAACCATAACGTTCGAAACCACAATAATCAACAGCAAAATCATAATCAATACCTTCCGAATAATTACGAGGATAGTCTGGTGCCACTTTGTAAATATGTCCATTAAAACCAAAAGTCGGAAGTTCTACGTACTCTTTATTATATTTATAACTATACACTTTTCCATAACCTATTCCGTTTTCATTGATAGCATATGCACGTATGTAAATAGTACCCTCTGAAACATCGTTTATTGTGGAAGTGTTTATCGTAGAAGTGAAAACATTGGTTATCGCATCTGATTTTATAATGTTTGAGGCTCCCATAATGGGTTCGAACTCTATGAGATTCCAAAGAATGCCACGCTCTTTAATCTTAGAACCACCATCGAACGTTATATTACCACCTGTTACAATATCATATCCGTTTAATTTTGGGGGAGTAGTGGTTACTACGGGGAGTCGTTCGACGTAATTAGGACCATATGCTTTAAAACGAACAATACCTGACCATTGATCCGAAGTAACATACAAAGCTCCCCAATGTGGGCGATTTAATTCTAATTTAGAACGATCAATTTGGACTGTAATCGTGACACTTTCTCCTGGGTTAATTAACATAGGCGGATCGGAAACATTCGCTAGCCAATCACAAGAAGGAGTTATTTTGAGGTCTTTATGACTTATCGTCCCAGGATTATATATTTGAAACGATAACATATCTTTATCTTTTCCGAAATCTAACTCATAAAAAAGATCATCTTGCATATCTAAAAAGTACAAAAATGGTATTTTCGCGATTGTATAATCTCGTTGCGTACGCTTCCCGCTTATAACTTCAACATAATCATCGTCCCATTCTATATAGCCATCTTTTGACACAATCATTTTATAATATCCTTCTTTTAGATCAAGGATCTCATATGTACCATCTGAACCAGTCAGCGTTGTTATGCCACTTGGACGCAACTGTACGTTCGCATTTTGTATAGGTTCTCCTGTGTCTAAATCAATTATTCTACCGTAGATAGAACCATTTGCTTTATCATCTTCGCACGAAACAAATGCCAAGACGATTCCTAGTGCAAACAAGATTACAAAATGTTTTTTCATAGTCTTTTATATTTATAAATTTCACTATATCAGAAACAATCTATTTTACATATTCACTTTTTATTCATGTTTCCTAATTGGACGAACGTGGCAGTACCAATACCGAGAATTTTCAACATGCCCACCATACTCATAAAAATTATAGTGATAATCCCTTGAACCATCTTCCCAGTTAATTACATATCTACAATTATTTTGAACATAAGTTGAGGAATGATAATTTGAATAAATTGTACTGCTATTGTCTGTGGTAGTATTAAAAAATCCCCCAATAGATTTTCTATTTTGATACATTGTTTCTAATTCTTCTATGGTATGCAAATACCAATCAGCATAACCACAATAAGTTAGGTTGTTACAATAAGCATTAGCTGCCTTCCATGAAATATAATCTTTATAAGATGTATGTGGATCGGGTGCCACTTTGTATGTATGTCCATTAAATTGAAAAGTTGGAAGACCAATATATTCTTTGCTGTACATATATTTATACACTGCTCCATAACTTGTACCTTTATCATTGGTAGCATATGCACGAATATAATATGTAGCATCTGATAAATTACTGAAAGTATAAGTGAATGCACCAGTTGTCCCATCTATCTTTATAACATTTGAGTTCCCCATAACGGGATCACCTAAGGTATTCCAACATATACCGCGTTCCTTAATCGTAAAACCACCATCGGAAGTTACATTACCACCTGTTACAATATCATAGCCGTTCAATTTTAGAGTAGTTGTAGTTACTACGGGGAATCCATATGTTTCGCTACCAGTTGCTTTTATCTGAATCACATAATATCCATTATCATCAGATGTAAAATGCAAATTACTTACATTCGTACCACGCTTTAATTTAGAACGTTCAATATAGACAGTAATCGTAGCACTCCCACCCGAATTAAGTAATTGTGGCATGTCGGAAATACTGGCAATCCAATCACAAGAATGAGTTATTTTGCAATTTGTAAGATTTATCACTCCTGTATTGTGTATTTGAAACGATAACATATCTTTATTTGTTCCAAAATTCAACTCATTAATTTTATAATTTTGCATATCGGTAATAGTGATAGATGCTGTTCTTTTCTTTATTTGGACATCACGTTTCATACGTTTCCCATTCCTGACTTCGATGACATAATTATCTAATAAATCTGTGTACCCGTCTTTTGACACTGTAAGTTTATAATCTCCTTCTTTTATATCAAGGATCTCATATGTACCATCTGAACCTGTCAGCGTTGTTATACCACTGGGGCGCAACTGTACGTTCGCATTTTGTACCGGTTCTCCTGTGGCGAAGTCGGTTATGGTTCCATAAATAGAACCATTAATGGTAGTTTCTTCTTTTTCTTTACAAGAAACGAATGCTAAAACAAATCCCAATAGGAATAAGGAAATAAAATGTTTGTTCATATTTTTAATTACTTACAGATTTATTATTTTGCATATATAAAAGTTTTTAAAATATGCGATTTATTCTTTTTTTAATGCAAATGTTACTTCTTCTTTTTCACCAGAAACTAAATTTACTGTTTTTCGATCTGTTCTATACCCCTGCATTTGTGCAGTAATGGTATATTGCTGAGGTTGCAAATCTTCAAACTGATACGTTCCCAAACTTCCTGTATAACGAGTTTTAGCAGTTGGCATCAGTGTCAACAGCACACCCTGTAAAGGTTCATTCGTATCAACGTCCAATACTGTCCCATAAATAGAAATTGTCGTGTCTATGATTTTTTTCTCACATCCGATAAATAACAAAGGTAAACAGAGTATTGCAAAACATATTAATTTTTTCATTATTTCAAAATTTATATCTCATTGCAAGCCCCATAGACCCATCAAAAGAAATGGTCGGGGCAATAGCAAGTTTTTTGTTAATAAAAATACGCGTTTGCTTACCTGGAGCTGCTATACCATCAATTACATTGATAAGATACATAGTAGCAGTAAACGCGATACAACCATAACCTACATTTTGCCACATATCCGCCCTATCACTATATTCTGCCCTATGCTTTAGATCCTCTTGCATCAATCTTTCGTCAGAAGATTTCATAGCATAACTCAGCACAATACCTCCAATCCCTAATAGTTCAGTAGTGATAAAAAAGGCTCCTTTCCCCTTGCTTCCTTTATATATTTGTGCCATTCCTGGTACAAAACAACGTGCTGAAAAAGGATATTTCGTTGAAATACGAACATGTTCGTATTCAAAAGTAGGATTTTTTGCGGTTTGAACTAACAAATATACTTTATATTCACCAGGTCCTAATTGTTCAACGTACTCACTTATCACACGTGCCTTAACTATCAAGTCATGGTTACTTTCTACGGAAAGATTCCCTGATTTTATAGAAACACGCGTATCGGTGCCCGTTGCAATTCCACGACGGCGAAGCAGTTCTTTATAAGCTTTATTTCGAGCGTTATTAATCTCCCAACCTTCAGCAGAGACCACTTCAATATAGGAATTGTTTGCATCATAAAAATAACCTCCCGTCCAAAAAGGTTTTTCCTGCTGAGCAAACACACTCTGCTCACCCACCATAAGAGTGAGCAGAATGGTTAATATAGTAATAAAATGTTTATTCATTTAATGATATTTTAACGTCCTTCTTTATAATTTTGGAAGCGTTGTTCCATTTGTTTACGATATTCTTGCTCATTAAATCCGATACGGTCTTTTTCGTCTTGTGTCAATTTATTTTGAACCTCTTGAGCAATCTTGCGTGCAGCTTCTTGTTTAGAAATCTGAATGGCAGTATAACACTCAATATGACCGTCGCTTTCTACTGATGACCAACGAGTGCAACTTTGTGATGTTTCATTAATAATCTTATCAATAATCCTATCACCAGCACTTGTCAATTTTTGCTCTAAATCATTGCCTTTATTGTTTCCAACCGATGAAGAGTAATCGCTAACCATACCTTTGTAAGCATGCTGCATTTTTAGACGTACAATTTCTTGTGCATTCTGCAATGCATACTTTTGCACTTGCCCTTTTTGATTACTTGAACCACGGTATATACCCGTTGCTGCAAATTCTTGGGGAGTATCATACACTTCACAAGGCATAGAATAGGTTTCTCCAAAAGGATTTCCACCCCGACCGTTAGACTTTTGTGCTACATGTTTTTTTGCACCACAAGATACAAGTGCAATCGCTACTATTAAAACGACTGCAAAAAGATTAATTTTTTTCATTTTTAATTTTGCCAGTTATATCCCATCGGCACGTCGGTTTTAAATAAATTTGTTTTAATTTTTTGCCTACTCACTTGGCTTTTCGGCTTACTCCATTTGTTGATTTTTTTTATATTGCATATATTGTTCAAATTTTTTTCTCATTTCCTCCTTGTACATAGTATCATCCACATATTGTAATAGTTCCTTCTGATCGATACTATCATTTTTTTCTAAATTACTTTTTAAGACACGAACTGCCACATATGCTATGTATGTTCTGCTTGGTGTAATTGAAAATTTAAGACATATTATTTCGCTATTATTTAACGCTTGCTGTTGCTCTTCTGTAATCATAGGGGCTTCTACAATCGTTTCAGAGGATGAGCTGTCAGCTGAGGTAACACTTATAATGCGTCGTGGCTTTTTTTCAATAATCTGATTAATAGCATAGCGTACTGCTTTGCTTTTAGCAATCTCTTGAGTATGACCTTCCGCAATTCCTACTGCTCGAAATTCCTCCATCGTATCATATGATTCCTCCATACAAGGGAATTGTCGTATAGCTGGATCTATTTCAAAACCATCATATAATGTATCACGTTTTGCTTGTGTTTCTTTCTTCGTCATTTTCCCCTTTGGTTTTGCAACAATAGACGAAAATACTCCACTACATATAATAGCCATAGTTATAACTAAAATTCTTTTCATTGTTCTTTAATTTAATTTTTTAGCCTACAACCTATTTTAACGGCGTTTCGGCATTTTCGTTTTGTTTATCATTTTTCATTAATAATGTTATTGTATATTCGTAAAGATCATCTTTAAATTCCCATCTTCCATCAATAAAGATTTCTGCAAGAATTTGGGTTTTCCCCTTATCAATTATAGTATTTCCATTCTTATCCTTGACCTCTTCCCTGAAAGTCCCTATATATAAGGTTTTGTTAATAAGTAGAGGCATTATATCGTTAATTGCCGCAGATTTAGCCGCTTCTAATGTGTATCCACTTCCTACTCCGTGTGCATATACCTTAAATCTTGGATTCAAAGCATAATTATCATCAACCATTTGTACATCTACAATCGGTTTGGATGCTTTCATTGGCATACATGTTACTATTCCGAAAGAAATAATCAACAAAAAATTAAAATACTGTTTCATCATATTGTTATATTTTTATTGCTTCGCATACATAAAAAGAAGACGCAGACCTCACTCGTTGCCTATTCACGAACTGAGGCCTTCGCATGCCGATAAGTCAAATAAACAACAATGAAACCTACGCCGATATGACAACTGCCTGCTTAGAACAGCAGAGCAAGTATGAACGTCATACCCATAGGCATCTGTTGATTACTTTGTTTCTGACTTATCAATTAAAAGTTTGCGAAGCTTTCAGTTCGTCAATAACAAAGCGTCAATAAACGCCATCAATATGTACTGAATCCCTCTAACCCATAGTCAAACGACTATTCGGCGTAGCAGAATTCCGCGAAAAAAGTGCCTTTTTGTGTCAACCACATTTTGACCCTTTTTCCGTTGCGAAATTACTACATATTTTTTAATACCAAAATAAAAATTATATCGTTGTATATCAACCAATTAAAATCCCTATTGAAAATTTTTGCATCAATACGCATTTTTTCAATAGAAAAAAGATGTGCTACCAAATGCTGAAAAACAGTCGTTTTATACAAAAACAACACGTCTGCTTGTGATAGCAAACAGATACATTTTTAGCCAACCAAATGCCACAAACCACCTATTTTTTCTTCCACTTCGACAAAATTATTCGGTACGGATACCGCTCTTTGAGGTGTTGCACGTTCGGGCAGTTGGCAGCGTGAATCTTGATGCCCTTGTTGATGGTGATGAAGCCCACAATCGGGTCGTTGAGTTGCGGATTACAGCATTTTGCCAACGTATATTCCACGTTTTGCATATCAAAATTCACCTCTAACTCCAACGCCGAAGGACTCTCAGCAGGTCTCGGCACAAAGGGCGTTTGCGGGACGTTTTCGTGTTGGTGAGATGAGGAATCGGGATTCAATTCTTGCTCGCATTGCTGATATAACTCCTTGATTTTCAACATCTCTTCCTTGCCTTGTGCCAACGACTGGAAGAAATCCGACATCGTCTTGTAGCCCAATTTAATCAGCAACCGATTGATGATTTTGTCGTTAAATTCCAACTTCCAATTTTTGAGTCGCCGAGCCAACATTTCCTTGCCCTCGTTGACATTTTTGTACTCAATCTCCTTCAAAGCCTGCCGAATTTTTTGGCGTGCGTGGGACGAGACAACGAACGAAAGCCAGTCATTAGTCGGTTTTTGGTTCGGTGAGGTCTTAATCTCAACGCGGTCGCCGTTTTGCAACACGTGCCGAATGGGAACGTTGACGTCATTGACCTTTGCCCCCGTGCATTTCTTGCCCAAACTCGTGTGTATCATAAACGCAAAGTCCAACACAGTGGCGTTGATAGGCAGTTTTTTCAGGTCTCCCATCGGCGTAAAGACAAAAATCGATTCGTCCTCAATGTTGATTTGTTTAGCATCAATGCCCTTGTACGACCAATGCGAAGCCACGCCATTCTCTGCCACGTCGTCCATCCGTTTGGTGCGAATCTGTATCTCAACCCACTTTTGTTCGGGTCCTAAAACGGTCGTATGCAGGCTCTCATAGCCATTTTCTTTCGGCACCGAAATCCAATCCCGCAGTCGTTTGGGGTTGGGTGGAAAAATGTCGGTGATGATAGAATAGACTTGCCAGCAGTCCTTTTTCTCGTTCTGCGGCTCGGAATCCAAAATAATCCGAATAGCAAAAAGGTCATAAATATGGTCTACATCGCAGTGCTGCACCTGCATCTTGTGGTAGATAGAGTGGATGGATTTGGGTCGCCCTTTGATGGTAAAATGAAAATTTTCTTCCTCCAATTTCTTCTTCAAAGGTTCAATAAACGCCTGAATATAGTGGTCTCGTTCCGCTTTTTTCTCGTTCAGTGCGTGAGCAATGCCTTTGTATGCCTCATAATTAGTAAACTTCAACGCAAGGTCTTCCATCTCGGTTTTGATGGCGTATAAACCCAATCGATGGGCGAGTTTGGCGTGCAAATCAGCGGTTTCTTTGGCGATATGCCGTTTTTTCTCGCTGTCTTCTTCCTTGTCCAACTGTTTCATGTACTCCAACCGCTCCTGGAGGATGTTGTACAGTACCGTATTTATTTCGTTCATTGCCATAGTTCCTATATTTTTTGCAAAAATACTTTTTTTTGAATAGTTTTTTTTATCTTTGCGAAAAATAAAAACGTATAAAGATTGAAATATGAAAAAAACGCGCCTTGTGCTTCGTTTATCGCTTAGTGGAGCAATTATTTTTTTGGTTTTAGTATGTGTTCAAAGTGTGATAACACCGATTAAATTTGAACAAGCAAGAGAGTTTCGTTCGCAAGCTGTCATCAAGAAATTGTCGTATATTCGTACTGCTGAAGAGGAGTATTTCTTGGTTACAGGTCGTTATACTGCCGATTTGGATTCCTTGCTTTACTTTTTGAAAAACACGCCCAAACGTGAAATCCTCAAAGAAGGAAGTTTGACAGAAAAACAGTTAGAAGCGGGTTTGACCGAACATAAAGCCGCAAGAATTATTCGCGATGCAAAAGAAAAAGCAAAGAAAGAACTGCAAACGGATAATGATAGCATTTTATATGACTATATTTATGCGAACGATAAGGACGTGATTGAAAACGGATTGGTCGGCTTTAAGCGTGATACCATTATCGAAAATATGATTGATATGATCTATAAAGGTGCGTTGGACGAGACTACGATTGACGACATCATCATCATTCCTTACACAAAAGGTCAGCGTTTTGAAGCCGAAGTGAACAACGATTACGTAACTTCTAACGGCTCGAAAATACCTTTGTTGGAGGTTCGGGCACATTTCAATACCTTTTTGGGAGATTTGGACAAACAAGAAAGATTTAATTTAATCGATAAAGAGACCAAGTTAGACCACTATCCAGGCTTGAAAATCGGTAGTTTGGACGCTCCGAACAAGAATGCGGGTAACTGGTAATTTTCTGAATCGATAACGTATGCGAATCATAGCAGGAACATTTAGGGGGTATCGTTTGCCCCCTATTAAGCATTTGTCTGCACGCCCTACGACCGATTTTGCGAAAGAAAATCTGTTCAATGTTTTGGTGCATCGGTTTGATTTGAGTGATTTTGAGGTTTTAGACCTATTTGCAGGTACGGGTTCGATTAGTTTGGAGTTCGTTAGTCGCGGTGTAAAAAGCGTTACGGCTGTTGAAAAAGCCCACACGCAGCAACAATTTATTGCTTCAACTTGCAACGCTTTAAAAATCAATAATTTACGTTTAGTTCGGAGTGATGTGTTTCATTTCCTCAGTATCTGCAAGGTGCAATACGATTGTATTTTTGCGGACCCACCGTATAGTTTGGAGGCGTTGCAAAGTATTCCCGACCTAATTTTTGCTCATTCGTTGCTGAAAACAGACGGTTTGTTGATATTGGAGCATTCCAAAGAAAATAATTTTTCGACGCATCCGCATTTTGTGGAAGAACGCGTTTATGGGAGCGTGCATTTCTCGTTTTTTCAATGATTATCGGACTTTTTGGCTTCTTGCCAAGCGTTTTCCATCTCCTCCAACGATAAATCGCTCACTTTTTTGCTTTGCTTTTGGGCATATTGTTCCACGTAATTGAAACGCTGAATGAATTTTTGGTTGGTTTTTTCCAACGCATTATCGGGGTGCAAACCGTACAGCCGTGCCATATTGATGAGCGAAAATAGAATATCGCCAAACTCATTTTCCAAGTCCTCGCTCGGCTTCTCAGTGGTTTGTTTTTTGAGTTCGGCTTCAAATTCACCGATTTCCTCTTTGACTTTATCCCAAACGTCCTCTTTTTTCTCCCAATCAAAGCCTACATGAGCCACTTTATCTTGTATCCGAAAAGCTTTGATGAGCGTCGGTAACGAGTCAGAAATGCCTCCCAAAACCGTTTTATTACCTCCTTTTTCCTTCAATTTGATTTTTTCCCACATTAAAGAAACCTCTTCGGGATTTTCTGCGGACATATTACCATAGATATGCGGATGCCGAAAAACCAACTTATCAGATAGTTTATTGCACACATCGGCGATGTCAAAGAGGTCTGTCTCGGACGCAATCTCGGCATAAAAAACGATGTGTAACAGCACGTCTCCCAACTCTTTACACACCTCTGCGTAATCTTTTTTGATGAGTTGTGCCGACAACTCGTTGACCTCTTCAATCGTGTTTTGACGCAACGATTCGAAGGTTTGTTTGTGGTCCCACGGACACTTTTGGCGTAATTCACTCATGATGGTCAGCAGCCGATCAAACGCCTGCAACTGTTCTTCGCGACTATGTTTCATAAATACTGTAATTCTACTTTTCCTTGTTCGTTCATTTGGGCGTAGGAGTTGATTTTAAATAAGTCGCCCAAGATAATCACGCGACTATTGGGCGTAATTTGCAAGTCCAAATCAATGTGTCGGTGCCCAAAAATATAGTAATCAAAGTGCTCTGTTTGCTCCTTTTCTTTGCTAAAAAGCACCAACGATTCGTTATTTTCGCCTAAAAAATCGGTCGGCTTTTTCAGTTCTTTTAAGCGACTTTGTTTCGCCCAAGCATAGCCGATCGCATTACCAATAAAAGGTGGCAGTGAACGGTATAAATACTGCATATATCTGTTGCGGAAGATTTTTTGCAACCGCATAAAGGCAAGAATCCGTTTTTGTTTTTCTTTGGAGAAACGCTGCAAGTAATCCGAAGGCACAATCCCGTCTCCGTGTGCCAAGAAGCAACGCTTCCCGTGAATAACCGTCTGAGCAGTAGCTGGATGCCAAATGATGCCCGTCTGTTTCGCCAAATAACCGAACATCCACATATCGTGGTTGCCCGCAAAAAAATGTACTTCAATGCCTTTGTTAGTTAGTTCGCGTAGGGTTTGCAAAAGGAGCGGAAACTGTTTGCGTTGCCACCAAAAAAACTCAAACCAAAAGTCAAAAATATCGCCCAACAAGTAAATCGCCGTTGCATCTTGCTCAAACTTACGCAACAAATCGACCATCTTTTGTTCCTGCTCTTGCGGGGTGGAAAAAGCCCGTGAACCAATATGTGCATCGCTTAAAAAATATACCATAACTACATAAAGCCGAGTTCTAAACGTGCTTCTTCACTCATCATATCCTTCGACCATTCGGGTTCAAAAACGACATTCACCTCCACTTTTTCGATGCCTTCCACGCTTCCCACTTTCTGTTTTATATCCTCCACAATAAAGTCTGCAGCAGGGCAACTTGGAGCGGTAAGCGTCATCTCAATCGTACACACTTCGCCTTCAATATCAATTTTATATATCAATCCTAAGTCGTACACATTCACAGGGATTTCGGGGTCAAACACCGTCTTTAACATGGCCAAAACCTTCTCTTCTTTTTCTAAAAACGCATTCATATCATCAAAGTTATGCTACAAAAATACTATTTTTTGGCATTAAAAAAAATGTTTCCAAGTGTTTGACTACAAATTCACTTTATCTTTGGTGGCGAAGATTTGAAAGCCGATAAAAAATAAGATAAAAAGGATTTATTATGCTACCCAACTGCACGATCAAACCATATATTTGAATATTGCAGAATTTGAAAATGAACGAAAGAATAAGAAAATCAAAAAAAGAGAGAGTACTATATTCAGTAACAGACCATATAAAAAGACTTGATAGCGACAGCTTAGGTTTACACCAGTTCTGCCCACATATCAAATCTTTTTCAACCACAAAGGTACAGTAATTTTTTAATATAACAAAAAAATGAAAAAGGAAGAGCTATTAATAACAAAAGTGCCAGAAGTTAGTTAAGCAGTAGAAGCCACCATTACATAACTTTGACACTTTCGACCACAAAGGTACGATATAAAAACTAAAATAACAACAAAAATGACATTCGCCGAAAAAATAAGTAAAAAGTTTACCACATTCCAACGTCTTGCCAATGCGAGCAAAATGATAACAGTCGGGGACGCAAGTGTCTCACCTGCGAAAATAGTAGTGGCGAAGGTCTCCGAACCTTCACATGCCTGCAACGGGATGGCTACAAATTCACCTTCTCTTTAGTGGCGAAGATTTGAAAGCCGATTTCGCACTGCACACACCGATTGGCAAGGCAATAATTGTTGTGCAAATGGATAAGCACTTGGCTATCTGTGGCATTCTGCACCTTTTGACCCAACAACTTCCATTTTCGCACAATATGGTTATTTTCGGCAGGAATATCATCCAGCAAACGCACTGCACTGTTGGCTTTTTCGCGGTCGCCGTGTTCGTGTGCGTAGGCGTATTGGTAGGGAATAACCGAGTTGATGAGCAAGATATACACCGAATCTTTGCCCAACGGAGGTGGCAAAGGCAACTTTTCATCTGCATCGGGTTTGAAGGTGAACAGGTCTAACAGCGTGTCTATATTCGTGGCCTGCATGGCTTGCGAGAACAAAAATTCGGAGCGATAGAGCAGAAACGCAAACTGCCGAATACGCACTTCGGGAAAGGTTTGCGGACGCATACGCAACTTCTTCCACAAATGGGCTTCAAGGGGTTGCAACGAAAATTTTTTCTGCAAAAAAAGGTACTCTTGGTAGAGCATTTCCTCTTCCTCGTTGCGTTCTTTGAGCAACAGACCCGACTGCCCGAGCAACAAAGTCGTTAGTTGAAACAGGTTATTTCGGTGCTTATTCAAGCAACTTAACGGGGTTTGTTTTGCCAATAATTCGAACGGTTGCCCGTTGGTGTGGAAGCCAAAATTGTGTGCCAAAGTAACATAAAAAGCGTTTTCCCAGTGGTTTTGCGTCATGTCCAACAGTTGAAAAATCGCTTCTTCTTTGCGTTTCATGCGGTCGTTGAGCAACACATTTTTCCAATTATCCGTCAACAGAGCGGGATTATGTTGCAACTGAATATAACATTGGGCGTTCTTATCACTGAAAAAACGGTTTAAATAGTCCACATTTTTCGGATAATTCAATTCACATTGCACTATTTTTTCGCCCAACGTGTTGTAAACATCTTTATCTGCTTGATTTACAACGTGTAAAATAACATTATTGTAGCCTTTATCCAAATGATGGCGATGCTTGAACCAATCCGACGACTGGATATGAATTTCCACATTCCCGACCCAATCAATGATGTTGGTGTCCTGTCCCTCGTGCGGATAAATCCGAATATGTGCGTTGAAAAAGTCGGGTCCCGCATCCTTGTTGTATTCTCCCACGCTTATCACTTCCACCTTCCGACCGTCCGTGGTCTGTTGCGGAAAAGCAGCAAAAATGCGTTGTTGCCAAATATAATGTAAAACGACCTCTAACATGGTAAAAATATATCGGATGGATACTGAATATCGGTCAAAAATAGCCCTTTTGCATGAGCCGATTCACCTGCGAGCGAACGATTTTTTTGCTCTAAAATGGCGGTAAAATCGTCTTGTGATAGTTTGTTTTTACCCACGAGCAACAGCGTTCCCACAATTGCCCGCACCATGTTTCGCAAAAAACGGTCGGCAGAGATAGTAAACACGATTTGATTGTCCTTTTGTTCCCAAAAAGCCTCGCTGATGGTGCAAATGGTCGTTTTGGCATCCGAATGTTTTTTTGCAAAGCAAGCAAAATCGTGTTTGCCGAGCAATAAGTCGCAGCAAGCGTTCATTTTTTCCGTATCAATGGGATAATCGATGCAAGTCGTCAGCGGAAACAAAAACGGGTCTTTGTGGCGAATGATATGGTATTGATACGTGCGTTTGACGGCATCAAAACGTGCGTGAGCCGTAGGAATAACCTGCACTATCTTGTTGATTGTTATATCTTTAGGTAAAAAATGATTGATGTGGTACATAAAATCCGACACGTCCCAATCGTCCACATAATCCAAATGTGCGACCATCATTTTAGCATGCACGCCTGCATCGGTTCGGCTGGAAAAAACGAGTTCAATCGGCGTACGCAACAACCGCGAAAAAGCCTCTTGCATAACCTCCTGAACAGATACATTATTGGGTTGTATTTGCGAGCCGTGATAAGCCGTTCCGTTAAAGGCAAAATAAACAAAATAACGCATTACAGGCTATTTTTTATTCCAATCAATTCGTCTCTTATTTTTTCAATCTGTTCTGCCACCAATAATCGCACATCAACATTCATTTTTCCACGCTCCAATTCATTGCGAATCGCTTCTATGCGTGTGATTTTCAGCTCGTCCCGAATGTACTTGATGCGTTTAAAAACCTCAATGTCCTCAGTGGTATAAAACCGATTGAGATGGTCATCGCGGCGTGGCTGAATCTGCTTGAATTGTTGCTCCCAATAACGCAACGTAGAAGAGGGCAACGAAAGCATTTTGCTCACGTTTTGGATGGAATAGTATTTCGGGGCATCATTTTCGTTCATCATCGCATTATTTTAAGGGTTTTGCCGGCACTGATGTTACTGCCTTTTAAGCCGTTCCATTTCTGCAATTGGCTTACCGAACAATGGAAACGCTGGGCAATGCCACTCAACGTATCACCTCGCCGAATCTTGTAATAAGTAACGCCATTGACGGAATAGGTTCCACCTCGGTTGACAGCCGTGCGTTGTGCCAAATCAATTTCCACTTTGCGGTTGTTGATTAACTCGTTTTGACGATACGCCAAAATCGAATCTTGCAAATCAATGTACGTAAGCACCCGATTGGCTGGCAAACAAAGAGCATAATCTTTATAGCCCGGGATAATATCTTTCGTGTATTGTGGGTTCAGACGGCGTAATTCTGCAACGCTAACACCCAACAAGGACGAAATTTGCTCAAAATGTTGCCTTTTATCCGTAACAATCGTGTCGGTTGCAAAGGTCATATTCACATAAATGGGCGAAATTCGATGGTCTTTGTAATATGTCAAAGCATAGTTGGCTGCCACGAAAATCGGCACGTACGAGCGGGTCTCGCGTGGTAAGAAGGAATAAATTCCCCAAAAATCTTTTTTGCCCGAACGACGCATCGCCTTCAACACGTTGCCAGGTCCGCAATTATACGCTGCCAAAGCGAGTGTCCAGTCGTCAAACAGATGATACAATCGCACCAAGTAACGGCAAGCGGCTTCGGTGGATTTGATGGGGTCGCGGCGTTCGTCAATGAGTGAATTGATTTCCAAATTAAATAATCGACCTGTTGAGGGCATAAATTGCCACAAACCAGCCGCTCCCATCCGCGAATGTGCCATCGGATTCAGTGCCGACTCAATCACCGCAAGATATTTCAACTCGTCAGGTAATCCATATTTAGAAAGCATATCCTCAAAAATCGGAAAATAATACTGCGAAAGAGCATCTAACTTGACGGTCAGTTTGGGATAACTCGCCAAATAACGCAAAATAAATGCTCGCACCACGTGATTATACGTCATATCAATTTGGCGTGGTAAAGCCTGCAAACGATGCTTGAACAGACTATCGGGACAGTTACGTATCGCCGAAATAATGCTTGTATCAGCCACAACCACCGTATCGCTCTCATTTAGTTGTAAATCAATGTTTTGTATCAACCACTGAAAATAAATATCTTCTTCGGGCACAATCGCAAAAAATGGCGTTGGGTTTGCCAAAACACTATCGATCGCATAATTATTCAAGACCTCAATCGTGTCCAATAGTTTATCGCCCGTGACAGGTTGAATATAAGCCGTGTCGTTAGCCAAAATCCGATTCGGCATAACAACGGAAAGCAATAAAAATATATAAGGAATAAATTTTTGCATAATTTTTTAAAATTTAATAGCTAAGGTTATTTCATTTATCTTCTTTTGAGAAGGAATATCGTAGCGTTGTTGCGGATACAGTTGCATGGATAAGTCGTACGAAATATCAAAATCAAACAACTGTGCGTCCACATACGCATCAATGATAGAGAGGATATACACGACCACGGTGCCCAAAACGGATAAATCTCGGAATCTGCGAGTCCTATTTTGCCACGATTGCAACCTATTTTGATAGGTAACCGCACCACCCATACGAGCAATATCGTAACCTTTCGGCAAAAGAGCCACATAAGACTTGCTTTCGTCATCGCTTACGGTACCGTTTTGGATGTCAATATAAATATCACGATAGGCTTGTCGATACTCTTTATACATACTACCGTTCATATTGATGGCATAAATACAGCCCATAAATCCTCCATACACGATGGGCAATTTCCAATAACTTTTGTTATAAATCTGACCATATCCGGGTATTATCGCTCCCATCCAGACGGCACGCATCGGGTCTGGTTTCCACTTTAAGCGTGCAATTTCTCTCGGCGTTAAATCCTTGTAAAGAGAAGTGTCTGGTTCAATATCCAAAGAATCGCTGTTGCGGATGTCTTCAATGACGACAACTTTTGCACCTTCCAACATACCATCATAAAGCCTCATCGTATCCAACGGACTACGTGTTGTATCAGTTGGGATGGCATGCAAAAAGGCAACACAAAAACAACTCACCAAAAAGACAATGCAACGAAGCATATCAATGAATCCTGCTCATCAAAGAAGCCAACTCTACTTCATCTTTGAAGGTAATCACAATTTTATCGTTCTTTATCTGCACCTTCGTTCCGAGCAATTCCGTCAAGTGTTCTTGCTGTTGAACATAAGCTCCAGGCGTTTTAGACGATACTTTTTTGGTGGGTTTACCTTCGCTATCTTCTGCGGGTTCATTTTGCGACAAATTCTCTATATCTCGCACCGATAGTCCGTCTGCAAGCACTCGCCGATAGACCTCCAATTGCTTTTCAATGGAAGTAAAAGCAAGCAAAGCACGGGCATGTCCCATCGATATTTTATGGTCGCGAATGCCCATTTGAATCTCGGCAGGCAATTGGAGCAAACGAATATAATTCGAAATAGTGGCACGTTTTTTACCCACTTTTTCGGACATCCTTTCTTGCGTCAGGTTATATTCGTCCATCAATTTTTGGTACGAAAGGGCGATTTCGATAGCATCTAAATCTTCACGTTGGATGTTTTCAATCAACGCCCACTCCATCATCTGCTCATCTTTTGCCTCACGGATATAGGCAGGGATGGTTTGTAATCCCGCTAACTTACTTGCCCGAAAACGCCGTTCACCTGCAATGATTGTGTACGTATCGTTTTCGCCTTTACGCAACGTAATAGGGGATATGACACCATTCTCACGAATCGAATCCGCTAATTCTTGCA
Organism: Paludibacteraceae bacterium; assembly: GCA_016282955.1. Taxonomy (GTDB): domain Bacteria; phylum Bacteroidota; class Bacteroidia; order Bacteroidales; family Paludibacteraceae; genus Colicola. The sequence continues at coordinate 22,519 of JAEELX010000085.1, forward strand.
AAGCCGTTTCATCAAAATTTTGACGAGGCTGATTGGGATTAGGAACGATTTTTTCTAATGCAATTTCATCAATACTACTGCCACCAAAAGTCGCTTTTTGCGTATCAATCAAAGCATCTAAACCGCGTCCTAAACCACCTGGTTTCTTTACTGGTGCCATATTACTTTCCTCGTGTTATTAGTTCGCGTGCCAATGCAATGTACGATTGAGCACCCTTCGATTCTTTGTCGTAATCAATAACACTCATTCCGTAACTTGGAGCCTCGCTAATACGAACATTACGGCTAATAACCGAGCCGAACACTAAGTTCCCAAAATGTTTGGTTACCTCATCGTACACCTGATTCGATAATTTCAGACGGTTGTCGTACATCGTGAGCAAAAATCCTTCTATTTGGATGGTCGGATTCAAATCACTCTTGATGATACGAATTGTGTTCAACAACTTGGATATTCCTTCCAACGCAAAATACTCGCACTGAACAGGAATAATAACCGTGTTACAAGCCGTCAAAGCGTTGACCGTTATGGTGCCCAACGAAGGCGAGCAGTCAATGAGAATGTAATCATACTCGTTTTCCACTTGCTTCAACACACGCCGCATCAGTTGCTCTCGGTCATTGATACTGAGAATCTCAATTTCAGCACCTACCAAGTTGATGTGCGAAGGAAGAATGAACAAATTCGGATTCTTCGTTGACAAAATAACCTTGTGAGGGTCCATGTTGTTGATTAAACACTCGTAAATGGAATTCTTGATGTCTTTGATGTCAATACCCAATCCCGACGAAGCATTTGCTTGTGGATCAGCATCAACTAAAAGAACACGTTTTCCCTCATCTGCCAGCGCAACAGCAAGATTGATTGAGGTAGTCGTTTTTCCAACACCACCTTTTTGATTCGCTATCGCAATAATTTTACCACTCATAAATTTTTATATAGTTAAAGGTTTTTATTCCGTTATTATATCTGTATTAACATTTTTATAGCCAAAACTTGCATACGTGAAGATGTAAATCAAACCCAAAATAGGAATGATATAGGAGTTAAAATACCCCAACTTATCTGCCACTAAGCCTTGTATAGCGGGCAATATGCCACCACCACAAACCATAATCATAAAAATACCGCTTGCCAAAGGCGTATATTTTCCTAATCCTTCGGTTGCGAGGTTGAAAATAGCACCCCACATCACACTCGTCATCAAACCGCACAAGAACACAACAATCATACTGATTGGCAACTCAACGCCTTTGAACGCAATCACCCAACTTTGTGGGAAAAAGACCACACAACACAGCATCAAAATCGCCAGACAAGAAGTCGTCTGAAGCATCGCTTTACTACTCACCACACCACCAATCGCTCCACCAATCAAACGACCGACCATCATCATCAACCAATATAATCCTACTATCGTTCCTGCCACAACGGCACCAATAGTTGGCTCACCACTCATATACAAATTGGCGATATTCGGGATACCCACTTCCACACCAACGTAGAAGAAAATTGCCACGCAACCCAGCACAAAGTGCCTAAACGAGAATGGACTATGCGTGTCTTTGTTTTGTTGAGCAAGTGCCCGTTGTTCAGCCGTCTCGATATGTGGTTCGGGGATATAAGCAAAGAAGATGATAACAAACGCCAACATAAAAATAATCATGGCGATTAACATGGCTGGTGCCGCATCTGCCACTTGTGCCTTGGAAACCTCGCCACCAATCAAGTAGCCCAACAAAATAGGAGCAATCGTACCACCAATGGAGTTACAACTACCACCGAATTGCACCAACTGATTGCCTTTTTTGCCACCACCACCGAGCGTATTCAACATCGGATTAACCACACTGTTGAGAATACAAACCGCAAAACCCGATATAAAAGCACCGAGTAAATAAATACCAAAACTGCCAGCATAGCCACTCAACCACTGCACACCTACACCTACCAAACCGATAGTAACCGCTAACAATGCTGTAAATTTGTAACCTTTACGTTTGAGAATAATACCTGCAGGATAACCCATACACGCGTATGCAATGAAGTTCGCCAACGTGCCTAATTGGGCTAAAAAGTTGCTCGTCTTAAACTGTTCCTTCACAATAACACCCATTGAACCTGCAAAGTTCGTAACGAATGCTATCATAAAAAACAGCAAAAACATCACTGCAATAGGTAATATACTCGATTTTTGTTCCTTCGTCATATCTTTAAATTTAATTAAGATTTCTATCTAAAAAGTCCATAAAAGTCCGATGTACATGCTCATAATTAGAGCGTTTTTTCAAAAAATGATCGTCATCTGGATACATTTGCATCTCAAATATGATACCAGCCCGCACCAATTCATCCACAAACAACCAACTATTTTGCACGTGTACATTATCGTCTGCCAAGCCATGCACCAGCAACAATTTTCCTTTCAAATTCGAGGCTTTGGTGAGCAAGTCGCTTGTCTTGTAGCCTCTGTCGTTCACTTGCAACCTCCGCATAAAACGCTCCGTATAGCCCGAATCATACAACCGCATATCCGTAATCGGTGCAATAGCGATGCCACATTTGAACGGATGATTTTTCTCGCACAACGTCCGCAAAACCATATAACCACCGTAACTCCAACCCCAAATCGCCATTCGGTCTGCATCTATAAAGCCGTATTTTGCCGTGATGCTACTTACAGCCGACAATAAATTTTGTGTTTCTACGGAACCCAATTTCATATAATGCTTCTCACGCCAAACGTTTGATTGAGTAGCAATTTCGGCAACATCAACCCCAACCACCACATATCCAGCCTCTACCAAAGCATATTCCCAACCTTTTTTCCACGTATTTTTCACCAACTGGCTGCCAGGACCGCTATATTGCATAAAAACTACGGGATATTTGGCTTCTTGTTTCGTTGGTTTCAATATCCACGCATGTACCGAATCTATGGTAAAGAACTCTTTGCGAGGGAGAGCCAATTTTTGCCACTCTTTTTTGACCGAATCATTGGCAAGTGCCACGTGATTTTTTTTGCTTTTTACGTCGTATAACGTGTATTTAGTGGGCGTTGTGTCGGTTTGATAGCAGTCAATATAGCGTTGCAAATCATTCGAAAAAACGAACGAATGCCAACCATGCTTATTTGCCAGCGGAGTATGATTTTTCTTCTTTGTATTCAAGGCAAAACCTTGCCGATTCAAGTTTCCATCCGTTGTCAAATAATACAAAATCTTCTCTTTTTCGTCGTAACCATAAACGCTCAACACATTCATGTTGTTTTTCGTCAAACGCTTCATTTCTTGCCCATTGATGTTGTACAAATACGCATGTCGCCAGCCATTTTTCGAATTTACAACGATTGCCGTTCCATCGCTGAGCCACTGCCAATCATCAAATTGAGCATAATCAATCCAACCATTTTTATTTTCTTCGGTGTACCACGTTTTGCAAACCGACGAATACGGATTTGCCATCTGTACCGTGAATTTATTTTGGTCTCGATTAAGGCTTGCAATAGCCAAAACCTGCTCATTTTCGTCTTTTTTATCCTTTTTGACGCTCGGAACACTTCGCCAAGCAATGCGTGGAATATAACCTCCCTGATTCTCAGCCGTTTGCATCGTCAGAATCGTTTTATAGTAGATGTCGTAAACACAAACGGACACTTTCGGATTATTGCCCCCCACTTTGGGATAAATCACCGAATCAATCTTGGGATAAACATACGGAGACCAAGTCGTGGAGTCCTTTTGTTGCAAGTATGAAGTCCAATAGTACGCTGGCACCTGCGTGTCGTCAAAACGCACAAAAGCGAGCAGTTTGCTATCGGGCGAAAACGCAAAAACAGACGTTGCCGAAAACTCTTCCTCGTACAGCCAATCGGTTATGCCGTTGTAAATAGCCAACGAACTGTCGGTTTGCGTGATGGCAATTTCGGTTTTGAAATCAATTTTATAGATGTACAAATCTTTGCCTTTGCCATACACGATATACTTGCCGTTGGGTGAGATTTTCGGGTCACGAATCGGCATATCGCTGAACTTAGTACGCGTTTTGCGAATCGTATCCACCAAATAATAATCTGCCACAAACGAACGGCGATATACTTGTTGCTTATTTTCATATTCCAAGCGATAACGCCCTTGTTCAGTAGGATTTAAGAGCGAATCGATTTGCACGTCCGACAACACTTGGGCATCGTATTTATGTGAAAGTATATCGCTCAGCAAATCTGCTTTTGCCATTAACGAATTGAAAATCAACAATATATATATCAAACTTTTACGCATCTCAACACGAAATAAACTGATTCAAAAAACGCACATCATTTTCCGAAAACAGCCGTAAATCCTTCACTTTATAGGTTAAATTCGTTATTCTTTCTACGCCCAAACCGAACGCATACCCGCTGTACTGTTGCGAATCTATCCCGCATAACTCCAACACATTCGGGTCAACCATCCCACAGCCCAAAATCTCTACCCAGCCCGTATTCTTGCAGAATGAACAACCTTTTCCACCGCACAAATGGCACGTTATATCCATCTCTGCAGAGGGTTCGGTGAACGGGAAGTAACTTGGACGCAACCGAATTTCGGTCTTTTCGCCAAACAATTCCTTCGCAAAATACAGTAAAACCTGACGCAAATCCGCAAAACTAACATTTTTATCCACATACAAACCTTCTATTTGGTGGAAAAAGCAGTGTGCCCGAGCCGAGATAGCCTCGTTTCGATACACGCGTCCAGGGCATAAAACCCGAATCGGTGGCTTCTGCGTGAGCATAACTCGTGTCTGCACGCTGGAAGTATGTGTGCGAAGCAAAATATCGTGTTCGGATTGCTTATCGGGTTGTTTTTCAATGTAAAACGTATCTTGCATGTCACGTGCAGGATGTTCAGGAGCGAAGTTGAGCAACGAAAAAACGTGCTTGTCGTCCTCTATTTCTGGACCGTCTGCGACCGTAAAACCGATACGCGAAAAGATGTCAATAATTCGTTCTTCCACCAACGAAAGCGGGTGCCGAGTACCCAATTTGATAGGGTCGGGCGTACGAGTCAAATCGGCTTTGTTATAGTCAATTTTCAGGGCATTTAACTTGTTTTGCAGTTCATTAAAGCGTTCCGAAGCCGTATTTTTCAGTTTGTTCAGTTGTTCGCCAATCTCCTTTTTTTGGTCGGGTGCAACCTCTCTAAATCGTGAAAATAAATCCGAAATAACCCCTTTTTTAGAGAGGTATTTAAGGCGAATGGCTTCTAATTCTTCGGAATTAGTAGCGTTTATTTTTTCTATCTGTTGTAAAATCTCTTGTATTTGTTCCTTCATAATTTTCAGGATAAAACTCACCTCCGCAAAGGTAAGAAATTTATTATAAAAAAACAAAAGTTATTTTTGCACGCATTTTCCTTTTTAAGAAGTGTAAAATTTTTAAACGACAATCAGCGTTTTATTATTGTGTCCAAAAGCGTCTATAATTTTGGGTCTTTTGATATACCTTCGATAAGATGAATAAAATTTTGTATTTTTTGTAAAAATTTCAGTTACTTCGTGCGAATTTTTGTAATCGCATTATGTATTGGACGTTAGAATTGGCATCAAAGATGGAAGATGCCCCTTGGCCAGCAACGAAAGAAGAGCTATTAGATTATGCCATTCGTCAAGGAGTTCCTTTGGAGGTGGTCGAAAATTTGCGTGAAATCGAAGATGAGGAGGAAGTGTTTGAGTCGATGGAGGATATTTGGCCCGATTATCCAAGCGAGAAGGATTTCTTGTTTGATGAAGATGAGTACTAAATCAAGATGAGATGTTATTGGCGGTCAATCTTATTGGTATTCTCTTTTTTTGTGTGTGTCTGTGAATCGCATGCACAGTTTGACGCACAAGTTGGGTTGTACAGTTTTTTGCCCGTTGCTTATAATCCATCTTTTGTTGGAGTGGACGATTTAATGCGTCTTGAAGGAATGCATAGGCGGCAGTTTATAGGGATGAATGGAGCACCAATTACAACTTTTTTTTGTTTTTCAACGCCTTTTCGGGTGCTGGACACAAAACATGGAGCGGGGGTACGTTTTTTGAATGATAGGTTTGGGCTGTTCTCCAATCAAGCGTTGCATGTTCAATATGCTTATATGCGTCAAATTTGGGGAGGTGTGTTGAGTGTGGGCGGTGAAATGGGATATATAAACGTGAAGTTTAGTGCGGATAGCATCAACTTGAAAGATTTTGAGGATTCATACCATAGTAGTGAGGATGAGGCGATTCCAGAAGGTGCGGCGATAACGGGAATGAAATTTGATTTTGGTTTTGGTATATATTTTGCAAGACGTGAATGGTATGTAGGCGGAAGTTTTCAACACGCAGGGTATCCGAAGGTGGATTGGAGTGAAAATTCCGACTTTCACGTGCGAGGATTGATGTGTTTAACGGGAGGATACCATTGGCAAACAAACCATCCGATGTGGAGGTTAGAGCCGAGTATGTTGGTGATGTCGGATTTTAGGGATTATGATATAAACTTGACGATGAGGGCTGTTTTTTTGGATAGATTTCAAGGAGGGGTGAGTTATCGTATAGCGGAGAATGTCGGTTTTATAGCGGGAGTTGAAGTGATAAGTGGGTTGCAAATTATTTATACATATGAATTGCCTCACTCTAAGATATTGAGAGAAAGTTCGGGTACACATGAAATTTATTTGTCTTATGGTTTTGAGATTTTGCGGCCTCGCCATACAAATAGATACAAAAGTATTCGGTATTTATAAACAAAGAGAAATATACACATTAAATAATATGAAAAAGAAAAGTTTGTTGTTGATAATTTCGTCAGTGTTATTATCGTGCACCACGCAAGTAACAAGTGAATTTGGTGCGGTACAAGAAAAAGAACCGTTTGTAGAAACTGCTCCGTATGGCATGGTTTTAGTCCGTGCTGGTAGTTATATGATGGGGTTAAATTCTCAAACCAATATTTTGAGTCAGCCAGATAATTCCAAAATGGTTACAGTAGACGCTTTTTGGATGGATGACACCGAAATCACAAACGATGAATACAGGACTTTTATCAATTGGGTTACTGATTCTATCGCTTACACGTTGTTAATTCGTGCAGGTTTGACGGATTATGCTTTGATCGATGATTATGACGATGAAGAAGAGGAAGTAGATGCGTTTGAAGGTAATTATGCAATCAACTGGGCTGCAGGAGTGCCTTGGGACGATGACGATGAGGAAATACAAGGAGCATTGGCACCGATGTTCTATTCTGATGGAACGTTGCGTGCAGTGAATTTGTATTATAGTTACAGTTGGTTGAATTATGATCAAGCACAATTGCCGCGGAATAAATTTGATGTAACGCGTGGAACTTATCCCGAAGGTGCTTTGGCACGTGTGGATACCGCTTGGATAGACAATCAAGGTAAAATCCAAGAGATGACTATCGAGCGTGTTTTGCGTGAACCTCGTGATTTGATGACCAACAAGATTGTGGCTGTTTATCCAGATACGATGGTATGGATACGTACTTTCCAAGCGTCTTTCAATGAGCCGATGTTGAGAACGTATTTTTATCACGTTGCCTTTAGCGATTATCCTGTGGTTGGTGTAACGTGGGAGCAAGCACATGCTTTCTGCCATTGGCGTACAAAATATTATAAAGAATTCACAGGAAACGGAGCGATACAAGATTATCGTTTACCGACTGAGGCTGAGTGGGAATATGCAGCACGTGGTGGCAAACGTATGGCCATGTATCCTTGGGGTAATAATTATGCACGTGATAAAGATGGTTGTTTCCTTGCTAACTTCAAGCCATATAGAGGTTCTTATGCCGATGATATAGGAACAACGACTATGAAGGTTGGTCAATATCGTCCAAACGATTACGGTTTGTATGATATGGCAGGTAACGTAGCAGAGTGGACATCTTCTACTTATAGTAATAGTTCGAATGCTATCGTGTTTGACTTGAATCCAAACTTTTCATATATGGCACGTCAGAACGATCCTCCTGCTTTGAAGCGGAAAGTGATACGTGGTGGTAGTTGGAAAGATATTAGTTTTTATTTGCAATGTGGTGCTCGTACGTATGAATATCAATACGAGAGCAAACCTTACATCGGTTTCCGTTGCGTTCGTTCGCATATTGCAGGTTAATCAAATAGAAACAAAAAAATATAAAGTTGTAAATTATAAAGAAGAAATAAAATTATGGCAAAAAATCAGAAAAAGGGCGGCTTTATGGCCTGGTATGAGTCCTACAAGGGAAAAAGAGTAACTGGTATCGTTTATAGTGTCGGTGCAGCAGTCGTTATCGTTGGTGCGTTGTTTAAGATTTTGCACTGGCCAGGTGCAGCCGAAGTGTTGATGGTGGGTATGTTAACGGAGGCTTTCTTGTTTATGATCGGTACATTGGACAAACCGCATCCAACCTACCAGTGGCAAGAAGTTTTTCCTCAATTGTTAGGTGCTGGTACGAATCCCGAAGAGTTGGCACACTATGCATCTCGTCCACGTCCAACTTTGTTAGGTGGTGTTGGTGATAGTGAAGCACCTGCTCATAGTGAAGCACCTGCAGCAGCTCCTGCTTCTGCTCCTGCTAAGGTTGCTGTTAGTGCGGCTTTGGATCCATCTTCTATGAAATCGTTGGAAGACGGCATTAAGACCTTTTCAACGGCAGCAAAACAAATTGGCGAGTTGGGAGAAGTTGCTTCGAAAAATTTGAATTTAGGCGAAAAAATGAACGCTGCTTGCGAAGCGACTGACAAATATATTGCAGGTCAAGAGTCTTTGGCTTCTGTTACGCAAACCTTGGGACAACAATTTGTTGATACTGTAAAGGTTTTGAGTGCTGGCACAGACGCTTTCTCAAAGAGTTATACCGATATGGCAGACAACCTCAAAACGGCTGTTGATAGTTCCAAAACGTATAGCGATGGAGTTAGTTCTTTGGCCACAAAGACGCAAGATGTTGTTTCTTTCTATGAAAATCAGATTGCCGTTTTGAATTCTCAAACACAAGCTTTCAAAGAGGCTGATAGTGATGTTAAAAAACTTCAAACGACAATAAAAGAGGCGGTTGCTAATGGCGAAAAATATAAAGATGCTACTCGCGTTTTAGCAGACCAAATACAACAGTTGAATGGTATTTATGGTAATATGTTGAACGCTTTATCTTAATGCGTTTTTAAGTTCAATCTTAATAAAACAAGAATAAGATATGAGTGGTGCTACGAATTGTCCGGAAACGCCAAGACAGAAGATGATTGGTATGATGTACTTGGTGCTAACAGCGATGTTGGCGTTGAACGTAAGTACAGATGTCCTAAACGGTTTTACTTTGGTAGATCGTAGTTTGCATTCTTCTATTGATGGTACGATGTCGAGAAATGCAAAATTGTATAGCTATTTCAAAGCGGCACGTGACGAAAATCCCGAAAAAGCCGATCAGTGGTATCAAGAGTGCTTGAGATTGCGTGAAAATGCAGATAGTTTGTATTGGTATATACAACATTTTAAAGAAGCAATCGTTGCTCTTGCTGACGGTCAAGAAGCCGTAGATTTGCGTCGTGCAAGTCAAGATCCTGAAATTATGAGTGTCGCTCCAGACGGGAGTGAATATGCCGATATTACGCGACAAATTGTCGGTAATTCAAACTTGGACGTAACAGCACAATATGCTATTGTGGAAGGTAATGGTAAGATCTTGAGAGAAGAGATGAAACGTTATCGTGAGTATATCATTCATTTAGTAGATCCGAACGGAGAAGGAATGATGGCAGACCAATTTAGACGAATGTTTGCGACTGAAAAGGGTTGGAATAGCCACGATCAGGATTCTTGCGATTGGGAAATTGCGATGTTTGAAGGTATGCCTGTGGGAGCCTCTAACGTTTTGTTGACGAAAATTCAAGCCGATATTCGTAACTCGGAGAGCCAAATGATTGGGTTCTTAATGCAAAAGATTGACGCAGGTGACTTGCGTGTGAACAAAATGAATGCTTACGTTATTCCAAAATCGGAATATGTGATTCGTGGTGCAAAGTATAGTGCACGAATCGTTTTGGCAGCTATAGACTCCACACAAACGCCCGATTTTTACGTCAATGGAGCAAAATGCAAAAATGGTGTATACGAGTTGATAACAACAGGAACAGGTGTCCAAACATATAAAGGTAGAATCGAGTACAAAGGTCCTAATGGAAATAAAGTTTCGTTGCCTTTCGAAAGTAGTTATACTGTGGGCGAACCTATGGCTACCATTTCCAATACCGACTTGAATATTCTGTATCGTAGCTTTGATAACAATCTATCAATATCTGTGCCCGGTATGAGTGTGGATAAATTAGATGTTGAAGTTACGGGGGCTACCCTTAGAAATCAAGGTAAAGGTAAATGGATTGTTAAACCAGCTGAAACGTCTAAGGAAGTGACGGTAAAAGTATATGCTAAGGTAGAAGGTACGAACCAGTTGATGGGTTCTCAAAAATACCGTGTGAAAGCCTTGCCGAAGCCGAGTGTTTACTTCCAAGTGGGCGATGTAGGTTACCAAGATTATATCTCTCGTAACGCCTTGCTTAATAAAAATGGTTACTTGCTGACAAGTTATGGTCCCGATGGTCTGTTGGATTTGCCTTGGACGGTTGTGTCGTTCAAAGTAAACATCAACGGTAGTTTGTCGGAAGTTAAGGGCAATAAGTTTGGTTCAAACGAAATTGCTAAAATAGAGAAATTGAAAAAAGGTGCCATGGTGGGTCTGGTGGATATTAGTGCCAAAGGTCCCGATGGTAAAATCACAAAATTGTCTAACATATTGTTGACAATGAATTAAAATTTGAAAACTATGAAAAGATTTTTTCTTCTTACATTTTTTGCGATGATGGCCTATGGCTTTTGTTTTTCGCAGGAGGAAAGTTTAGATTACTTTGACCAATTTGGTGCTATTGCTTTGGAAACTTCAGAGTTGACTGAAGCAAAAGAGGATTTAGTAACCGTTTTTCACCGTCGTGACGATATAGTGTGGTCAAAGGTGATTTATCGCATCATTGATATGCGTTATAAACAGAATTTCCCTTTGTATTATCCTATACAAAGTGATGATCCTGTACATCGTAGCTTGTTTAAGGTGATTGTTGATGCAATTATAGATGGTGGAATGCCTATTTATGAGAAATTGGCTGATAATCCACGTCCCAATTTTGCAACTCCTTTGGAAAAGAAAAGTATTCCTTCCTTATTTTTGATTGATGACCCTACGGTTGATTATTCTAATGACGAGAACCATTATAACATTGAGACTTCAGATGCTATGCTCGTTCATTATAATAAGAAGAAAAATAAGTTGGCTTTCAATTTCTATCCGTATGAAGGGTTTGTGAGAAATCAACTGAAGTATTTGGTACAAGAAGTGATCTTTTTTGACAAACATTTTTCTCGTTTGTTCTCAAAAATTATTGCTATTGCACCTATGAATTCAGAGAAAATCACATCGCGTGAGCCAGGACAAGAATCGCAAGCATTGATGCAATCGGTACTCTTTTGGTGTTCATTCGATAAATTGCGTCCGTTCTTGGCACAACAATATATTTTGAACTCTAATAACGATACAAAACGTGTTACTTTTGAGGAATTTTTTGCCAAAAGGTTGTTTTCTTCGTACATTTTGGGAGAAGATAACATTGACAACAAAATGATAATTGATAAGACAACAAACGTGCAAGAAATACAAAAAGAACAAGCACGTATTCAAAATGAGTTATTGACTTTTGAACAAGATTTGTGGGAGTACTAAACGGTCGTGCTTTTTCCTTTTATGAAAAAGAAACGTATATCATTTAATAGTGCTGTTTATACTACGACCATAAGTTTGATGCTCGTTTTATTGATGATTGGGTTAGAAACGGTAATAATCGTCTCTTCCCAATCTATCATTAAGGGCATTAAAGAGGAACTTTGTTTTTCGGTTGTATTACGAGACGATATTGATTCAACGCAATTAACACGTCTGGAGCGAACGCTGTCCTTATCGGATTATTGCAAGGAACTACGCTATATTTCCAAAGAAGAGGCTTTGCAGGAGCATATTAAGAGTTTAGGGGCAGATCCCACAAAGTATATCGGCTATAATCCGCTGTATGCTTCGTTTGAAGTGCGTTTGAATGCCGATTATGCCAACTCGCAAAGTCTGCAGCAAGTGGAAGAAAAAATTAAGACATTCCCGTCTATAGAAGAAATAGTATACCCTTCTGAAACCATCGAATTGCTTAATGAAAACATCCATAATTTGTCGCTAATCCTTTTGGTTATCAGTGCCGTCTTGCTGGTGATTGCGTGGGTGCTGATTAGCAATACGGTGCGGTTGCATATTTATTCCAAACGATTTTTGATTAAAACAATGCAATTAGTGGGTGCTACGTCATACGTGATAAAGAAACCATTTATTCGGCGTTCAATTCTGATGGGAATTGTGGCTACCATATTGGCTTTGGGCTTACTTTATGGATTGATTTATTATGTAAATCAACAATTTGATGTGCTGTTAATCACTTTTTCAAAGCGTAATATCGCGATTATTGTTTCGGTAGTCCTTTTGTCGGGAATTTTGATTACTATGTTGGCTTCTACAATCCAAGTAGGGCGTTTTATAAGAATGGATAAAAATACGATTTATGAAATATAATCTTTCAAAAATAAATTATCTTTTGATACTTTGTTCGGTAGTGATTATCGTGGTTGGTTGCTTTTTGATGGTTGGAGAACCCAGTGGGGCAACGGAATATAATCCTGACATTTTCTCAACGCGTCGCATCGTGGTGGCACCCTTGGTGTGTTTGTTCGGGTTTGTCAGTATGATTTTTGCCATTTTGTATCAACCCAAGAATAAGGAAAAATAAAGATAATGAGTTGGGTAGAAGCACTTTTACTCGGTATAATTCAAGGACTTACGGAGTTTCTTCCTGTTTCAAGTTCGGGGCATTTGGAGATTATGCATCATTTGTTTGGAACGGCGAGTGAAGGCAATCTCTTTTTTGCTATCGTGGTACATTGTGCTACTGTTTTATCAACTCTGACGGTTTTTCGCAAGGAATTAGCGGAAATTTTTAAGGGCACGTTTTCGACGGTCAGTTGGAACGACCAAAAAGAGTATTGTGCTAAAATTTTGCTTTCGTTGGTGCCGATTATGGTAGTGGGATTGTTTTTCAAAGACGAGGTGGAAGGCCTGTTCGGGAGCAGTCTGTTGTTGGTTGGAATCGGTTTGCTCATCACGGCAACGTTGCTTTTTGTGAGCGAACGAATAAACAAAAGACGCAACGGGGCAGGGCATACAATCACATACGGCGATTCGTTTATCGTGGGACTTGCTCAGACGGTTGCTATATTGCCTGGTTTGAGCCGCAGTGGAACGACGATTGCAACTGGGTTATTGTGTGGTGTAAAAAAGGAAGAAATCGCACAATTTTCGTTTTTGATGGTGATTATTCCCGTATTGGGCGAGGCTTTTTTGGATTTGGTGGATATACTGCGTGGTACACTTGAGGTTGCTTTTGAGTGGGGCGTGCTGTTAGTGGGCTTCATTTCGGCATATATCGTGGGTTGTTTGGCTTGTAAGTTTATGATTCGGGTCGTTAGTAAGCAAAAATTGACGTATTTTGCACTGTATTGTTGTACGGTAGGTTTAACGATTGTTATTTTGACGTTGGTGTGATGGATTTTTTGGAAGGCGAAATACTGGCTTTTGATAAGCCCTACGGCTGGACGAGTTTTGACCTCATTGCCAAGATTCGCAACACGATTTGTCATACCTTGGGCATCAAACGCCTAAAAGTGGGACATGCAGGTACCTTAGACCCTTTGGCAACGGGCGTGATGCTTGTTTGCACCGGCAGAA
>JAEELX010000086.1 GCA_016282955.1 Paludibacteraceae bacterium
ACCTTTTAAGCGTTAAGTAGTTATGTATAATTGTATAAAATTGTATTGTATGAAATCATTTAAATATCTAATCGGAATAGCGTTAATCTCGTTGGGATTGGCGAGTTGTGATAACGCTTTGGATAAAGAGCCATTGGATAGTTTTACCGACATAAACTATTGGTCTTCGGCTACTAATGTAGAAGTGTATGCTAATGCGTTTTATAACCAATTTTTAGGTTATGGTAATGGCGGTTCGTATGGTTGGACGTATTTCAAAACGTTGAGCGATGACCAAGTTGGTTCGGGATTCGTTGATTGGGACCATAATTCGTTAACAACGACTAATAGTGCTTGGAATAACGGATATACGGAAATCAAACGGGCTAATGTGCTACTTCAAAAAGTGCCTGAAATGAGTGAGAAGTTAATCTCTACAAAAGACAAAAATCACTGGATTGGTGTGGGGCGTTTGATGCGTGCTTACCAGTATTATTTGCTTGTTCGCACGTTTGGTGATGTGCAATGGGTTAATAAACCTCTTGAAACCAAAGATACTGAAATCCTATATGGAAAACGTACCGACCGTGATGTTGTTATGGATTCTGTGTTGGCAGACCTTGATTTCGCCATTGCAAACATCGCCACGCAATCGGCTAAATGTGCGTGGAGTAAAGATTTGGCTTTAGCAATGAAATCAGACATTTGCTTGTTTGAAGGTACTTTCTGCAAGTATCGTAAGGAAGGCGAAGGTAGCGTAAAAGGACCCGATGAAGCCCGTGCTAAAAAGTATTTAGAAGAGTGCGTTAAGGCAAACGATGCTTTGATAAGCAGTGGTACATACGAATTGACTCCTGGCATAGAAGGTTATCAAGCAACCTATAATTCGTTGGATTTGACGGCAAGCAAGCAAGTTATCTTTGCAAAACACTATGTTAAAGACATCTTTATGCACTCTACAGTGGATTATACAACGGGTACAACCACCATACACGGTATAAGCAAAGATGGTTTTGAGGCATTCCGAGTTTTAATGGATAATTCCAAGTATGTTTGGTCTAATGATGATATTGAAGAAAAAGAAGCCACGTATGGTAAATTTAAAAACAAAGCAGGCGACTCTGTTTATGCAAAGAAGTTGGATATTAGTGCTATTCTTACGAAACTCGATAAACGTGCTTATGTTTTGGTTGATCCGTTCCTCGCTTACAAAGGTAATGGACATGTGCGTAATGACTTAAATTCAGATGGAAAAGCTGATGATATTGCTAAAAATAATCACGAAATGGTATCTTCTACTGGCTTAACTATCAAAAAATACTATGCGGATTTACCTTATGATTATCTTGTTTCAATCAATAAGAACTACACCGATGCTCCTTTGTATTGGTATGCCGTTATCTTGTTGAACCAAGCAGAAGCAAAAGCCTAGTTAGGAACAATTACCGAGGATGAATTGAATGCTACGGTGAATTTATTACGTGATCGTGCTGGTTTGAAGGCTTTAAGTAACGCAGATTATACTGGTTATAAAAGTTTGATTGATGCTATCCGCAATGACCGTCGTTGTGAGTTGATGGTGGATAACTGGTATCGTTATTGGGATTTGATTCGTTGGCATGAATTGGATAATTTGACCAAAGAAGACGTGTATTTAGGTGCCAAAGTGGATAAAAACGACCTTGCAAAAGATGAAGGCGGTCTCACTCTCAAAGATGGTTTTATCAATCCATATGACAATAGACGTGTTTGGAATACAAAATACTACCTTTATCCAATACCAGAAAACGAAAGAACACTTAATCCAAACTTAGGACAAAATCCAGGTTGGTAAAACTTGCAGAGTGTCTGGCGAAGAAGGGTGCTACAAGGCATCCTTCTTTTTTTATTCTTTGGAAAGTAAATCGGGGCGTTTTTTGCGGGTATATGCGTCATTTTGTTCCTGCAACCATTCTTTTATTTTGGCTTCGTGTCCGCTCAACAATATCTCAGGCACTTTCCACCCTTTGTAATCCGCTGGGCGAGTGTATAGATTCGTCTCCAACAAGTTGTTCTGAAACGAATCCGACAAAGCCGACGTGCCATCATTGATTGCTCCAGGAATCAAACGCACAATCGCATCCACCATCAACGCAACGGGCAACTCACCTCCCGTAACCACAAAATCGCCGATAGAATACTCTTTCGTGATTAGATGTTCGCGAATCCGCTGGTCAATACCCTTGTAATGCCCACACAAAAAAATCAGGTTTTGCTGCAAGGACAATTCGTTTGCGGTGCTTTGCTCAAAGCGTTCGCCATCTGGAGCCGTAAAAATGACTTCGTCGTATGTCCTCTCGGCTTTCAAAGCACTAATCGCTCTATCCACAGGCTCAATCTGCAACACCATTCCCGACGAAAAGCCAAACGCATAATCGTCCACTTTGCGGTATTTATTGGTGGTGTAATCGCGTAAGTTATGCACATGAATCTCCACCAAACCCTTCTTTTGGGCACGAGCAATGATAGAGTGCGAAAAAGGACTTTCCAACAATTCAGGGCAAACCGTCAAAATATCAATACGCATACGCAAAACGAATTAAAATCAACAAAATAGGCACGGGGTCGTAGCCCGAACCTCCCCACGGATGACACCGCAAAATACGTTTTATCCCAAGCCAAGTACCCTTAAAAATGCCATATTTCAAAACCGCTTCCACCATATATTGGCTGCACGTGGGCGTGTAACGGCACGAGGGTGGGGTGAGTGGCGAGATGCACGACCGATAAAAATACACGGGCAACAAGAAGAGTTTGCGTAATATCGTTTTGGTGTTTTCAGTCATTGTTTATGTCGGTCAGTAGTTGTTTTATGCTCGCTTCGATGGCTGCAAAAGGCAGTTTTTCAGCGGCTTGATATTGAATTTGCAACAGAAACGTCTGTTTCAGTAGGTTTTTGTTGATACGGTACGCTTCTCGCATTCGGCGTTTGAGTAAGTTACGGTCTGTGGCGTGCTTAAATAGGCGTTTGGGGACGTAAATAAGCACTTGGGTCGGGTTATTGGTGGGCAAAGAAAAGAGTAAAATGGGCGTTTGGGCAGTGCATTTTCCTTGTTGTCGTACTGTTTTTATCCATTCTCTTTTGCATAAACGTTCCGATTTGGGAAAGGTAAAATCCATCATTTCTGTGTTTTTTCTAAAAATTTTTCAATCGCCGTAAAAATAGACGGGCAATCCTTGGTCGGGGCTTTGATTTGCACTTTGTATTTGTAATTTTCCAATGCCTGAATCGTGTTGGTTCCCATCGCAGCAATGACGTATTTGGTAGAAGGCAAACGAGAAAAGTTTTGTTTGAGTGCTGTGGCAGCCGCAGGCGTAAAAATCACCACCATATCGTAGTCAAACAGCTTTTCTTTGTCCCATTTGACGTTGATGGAATGGTACATCGTGGCAGGTGTCGTATCAATTTTGTGCTTACTCAAAGCCTCCAATAGTTGCGTGTTGGGACTATCCGAACAAACCAACAGGCATTTTTCGGGGTGGTTTTGCTGCATAATAGTGATGAGTTCGTCGAAGTTGTGTTGTTCCGAAAAAAATATCTTACGCTTGCGATACTCAATATATTTTTGCAAATAATACGCAATGGCTTCCGACATGCAATAATAGTGCGTCGTAATGGGGATTGTCAGCCGTAATTCCTTAGAAAAATGAAAATAATAATCAATCGCCAATGTGGAAGTAAAAATCACCGACGAATAATCCAACAAATTGATGCGTGTTGCCCGAAATTCCGAGACACTCAGCGGCTCAATGTGCACCAACGGCACAAAATCCACCTGAACACCATACTGTTTGATGAGGTTGGCAAAAGGATTTTTCCCGGTTGGTTGTGCCTGCGACACAAAAATCTTCTCTATTTTCTTCATATTCAACAACTGAAACAACGACCATGCGAAGGTACATTTTTTTTTGCAAATCACACCAACCTTGTTACTATATTTTTTGCAAAACTATTTTTAAAACAAAAGAAATCGAATCTATTTTTCAGTCAATCAACAAGTTAATTCTTTTAGATGATTTTGCCATGAAAGATTTTGCTAAATTGTAAAAAATACTTACCTTCGCAACGTATAACCACTAAAAATAAAAAATCTATGATTCGTACAACTTTTAATAAATTGAGGAAAGTGAAAGATGCACTTCCAAAAGGCAGTTCAGCAATTATTGCACAAGAAATCGGCACAATCACGGCTGATGACGTAAGAAACTATTTTAATGGTACGGCAACAACGATTGAACCGGGACCCGATGGTGGCATTGTGGTACTAACCGACACACGCATTTTGGAGATTGCATTACGAATTTCATGGGCTAACACAAATGCAATTTAAAAAATGGATGCTCGGGTTACTTATTTGCTTTGGAATAAGTAATGTTTATGCCGACCAGACTCAAAGCATAGAACATTTCACCAAAAACCACTCCGAAACAGATTCCGAAAAAGCGGGCTTTGAATGGTCTGTGGATGTGGACATGGTTTCGCATTACCTGTTTAGGGCTGCTTATTGTGGTGGGCTTTCGTTCCAACCCTCTGTAACGCTCTCGTACGGTGGACTTTATGCGAATGCGTGGACCAATGTCGGTGCTACCGATTGGACTTTTTCCGAATATAATTACGAGTTTGACTTGGCGTTTGGATTTAGTCGCTGGGGCTTTGACCTTTCGTTGATGCTCAATCATTACCAAAAAGGATACGGACTTTTTGACGGAAAACAAACGGCAGAAAAAATCAATTCGGAAGTCGGAAATACGGCAGAGTTGTGCTTGGAATACACGTTTCCAAAGATTCCGTTGAGCCTATTTTGGGGAACATATATATATGGTGCTGACGGTTATTCTCGCTCCAAGAAGGGTCCTGAACCCGAAGATGATGACGATGTAAAGCGGGCTTATTCCACGTTTATTCAGGTGGGGTACGAGTTCGAATTGCCGCAGGAGATAGCCTTGGAAACCAAGGTGGCAATCACGCCGTGGAAGAGCTTTTACACCAACTATGAAGGAAACTTTGCTTGTGCCTACATCGGTTTGTTGCTGTCGCGTACGTGGGAGTTGAATGACCATGTTTCGTTGCGTCCCAACTTGGAAGTGTGTTTAAATCCCTACAAAGTGGACAAGTACAATGTGGTGCGTGAGATAGAGAATCGTGCTGACCAGCGTTTCCATTGTGTGGTTGGGCTGAGTTTGAGTATTTACTAATCGTTTTCTAAATCTTTTTGCTATGAAAAAAAGCGTTTTTACGTTTTTGTTTTTTTGTTGTACAACTTTGTTTGCACAGTATCGAGTGCCGTTGCACGAGGGTTCTACGGGCAGCAAGTATGTGGTGGGGTATGTCAATGGCATTGAGGTCGTTTTTACTTTTGATACAGGTTGCTCGTCGCTGGCTATCAATGCCAACATTTTCAATAAATTGGTACAAAATGGGTCGGTGAATCGTGCTGACTTGTCCCAACCTATCCCGTCGATTATGGCGAACGGCTATATGCACAATGTTCGCACGTTTCCCATCAAGGAGTTGAAGTTGGGCGACTATACGTTTTATGATGTTGTGGCGAATGTGGGAACGGACGATGAAAAAAATGCTCCTCCTCTGTTGGGGCAATCGGTGCTGATGCTCATGGAGAGTTACACGATAAAGGGCGATTATATTGAGTTTACGCCTAAACCACGTGCCGAACAAAAGGCATTGTGTATTGCTGAGCGGTATGACCAAGACAAGTCCAAAGCACAGGGAATAGTGGATTTACTCACGCCGCTGTACAAGCAAAATAAGTTATCGTACAAGTTTTTGTACACGTATGCGTTGGCACTTTCGGATGCAAAACAATACCGTCAAGCCATCGAATGTTATGAAAAAGTGGTTGCTAAAACGTCTTATGATGCCCCCGAATTGCTGATTTATAACTTGAATTTTGCCAAGATGGAACTCGCCAATGAGTTGTACGAAGCCCAAAAATACACAGAGGCATTGGAGGCGTATGAGGTGTTGGCAGAGGCGTTTAAAAAGGATAAATCGTTGGCTTCGCAGTACGAGTATGTGATATATTCGATTTGCTACACGTATTTGCAGATGGACGACTTCGAAAAGGCTCGTATTTATGGCAACGAGTACATCAATATGAAACTCAAGCCGTTTGGTATCACGATGGCTTCGTTGCAAAAAACGTCTGTCAAAGCCGAGCCGCAAGTGGGCGAGTTGCTCAAAACGTATTCGCAATTTTACGATGCCCAAAACGACACCAAGAATGCCGAAAAGTACAAACGAATGGCTATCAATGCAGGGTATAAGGCAAAGTAGGGAATAGATTGGGATATGCAATTTAGAAGTGCTTAAAACTCGTTGGCAGTTTTTTTGCACATCTTAGTTTTTTTCAAATCAGCACATCGATTTTTGGCAGAATCGTTTCGGGAGCAAATATAGCGGTTCGTTGGGTGGATTGGGAGGCGTAATGAGCAAGTAGTTCGGGGTGCGTGATGAGGTCTTTGATGGCTTGAATAAGGGCTTGAAGAGTGGGTTCAATCGTCATGCCGTAGGTTGTGTTTTCCAAGAGTTCGGCGGTTCCATCGGTATGAAAAGCCACAATCGGTTTGCCCAAGCACATCGCCTCGCAAATCGACACAGGAAAGCCCTCCACAGAAGACGTATTGACCATCAAATCGGCTTGTGCCATGTAATAATACGGCTCTTTGACGAAACCAAACAGTTGAATATACACCTCTAATCGTAGTTTGTTGATCAGTTCTTCTAGCGGCTTGTGTAGCGGTCCTTCACCCAAAATCCACACCTGCACAGGAAAACCCTCGTTGTGCAGTTGGCTTGCTGCGAGGATGATTTTTTCGAACCCTTTTTCCTTCACCAAACGCCCTACGCACACGATAGTAAACGGTTTTTGGCGAATCGATGGGTATTGCCGTGTTTTGCTTTGGATGGTCGTAATCGGAATCAAATTGTGAATGACTTCGATTTTTTCGGGCGAAATGCCACTATTTAGATGCAAAAAATGGGCTTTCACGGCGTTGGAAACACAGACAATTTTCTGCATTTTTTGATACGTTTTTTGCTCGTCTTGCTGGTAAAAATACGCTTTCGACCACGCATTATGCACCAAATCCGTATGCACCCACGTGATGTTATTTTTGGAAAAAGAAAGCAAAAAACGGTGATAAAGCATACTCGGTCCTTCGCAAAACGAAATGATGGTGTCAAAATGCGTGTGCATTTTGTGGCGAATGTAGCGTTTTAGCGGTGCGTCAATTCCAAAACGTTGATACAAGCGGAACAAAAGCCGTTTTGCCTGCAACTGCCAATAGGTTTCAAAAAGCACAATTTTGGAAATAGTATGCGGTAAATCGTTGATATACACTCCGTTAGGTATCCCGACAAGTAGCGTTACTTGGTAGCGGTCATAGTCAAATGCCTGCAAAATATCCATCAGCACTCGCTCGGCACCACCTCCAAAAAGGTTGTCAATGATGAAAAGTACGCTTTTTTTAGGCATTGCTTTGCAGATAAGTGTTGATGCACGTTTGTGTGTCGCCCAAATAGCCAATTTGTCCGTTTTGGAGCCATAAGCAACGCGTGCAAAGTTGGGAAATCATATCCATGTTGTGACTCACAAAAATGATGGTTTTGCTTTTGTCTTGGGCTATTTGCTGAATTTTTTGCATGGCTTTTTTCTGGAAAGCGGCATCACCCACGGCAAGCACCTCGTCAATAATCAAAATATCCGTCTCTAAATGGGCTGCAACGGCAAATCCCAACCGCACCACCATACCACTGGAATAGCGTTTGAGGGGCGTATCCAAAAACTCTTCGCACTCCGAAAACGCCACAATGTCGTCCAATTTACGGCTTATTTCGGCTTTGCTCATACCCAAAATCGTGCCGTTGAGGTAGATGTTTTCGCGTCCCGTCATGTCGTTATGAAAGCCCGTTCCCACCTCCAACAGCGACGCCATTCGCCCTCGCATACGAATAATGCCTTCGGTAGGCGTGGTGATTTTGCTCATCAGTTTGAGCAACGTGGATTTACCGTGCCCGTTTTTGCCGATAATGCCCAGCACTTCGCCTTGTTCGATTTGCAACGAAATATCCCGCAAAGCCCAAATGCAGTTTTCGGTGGCGTATGTGGGTTCGCGATGGCTGATTTTTTGCCACCAATGCCGTAAATCTTCGCGAAACTTGCCCGAATTGGTAACTCCCAAGCGGTATAATTTGCTAATATGTTCAAATTCAATGGCTACCATTTCGTGTATTGTTGCTCAAGTTTTTCGATTTCTTGTATGTCATGGGGCGACAAAAAATCACTTTTATCACACAGGTTTTGGACAAAAAACGCTTGCAAATCGTGTAGCGAATGGATGTTCGGAAGTAAATCTTTGAGGTTGCAAACGCGTTGTCGCACCGATTGAATGCTATGCTTTTGAAGCTTTTCTGCAGACGGTTTGAGGGTATTAGTCAGCCTATCCAAATTGACATTATATAATAATGTGCCATGCACGATGGTTGCATTCGGCAACGACCAACACGCATTGCCCGAAACTTTTTGCTCATCTACCAAAATATCGTTGTTAGCCGTTGTGGCAGTGGGTAGTCCCAAGCGTTGCAGTTGCTTGGCGATGGTTTGTAAATAGTTTTGAAAAACCTCTTTGCTGCGTGTGTCGGGCGAAATCAACGAAATCATCAGATTGCCCTCATCAGCATACACGCAACCGCCACCGCTATGACGCTGAAAAATATGGATATGATGCTCTTGGCAGTAGGGTAGATTGATTTCCTGTTCGGCAATTTGGTGTTTGCCAAAAATCACCGTAGGAGCCACTGACCAAAGCAACAAAACATCTTCCTCCAATACGATTTGCCGAGCGATGTACTCTTCTGCGGACAAATAAAAGGAAAGTAAGCGGTCGTTGGGTAGGGCAATGAATTTCATACTACAATAGATTTTTTTCTTGCAAATCTTGTAAAATGGCTTCCACAGTACTCAAATCTTGAATAAGCACATCACGTCCTTTGGCACCTCGATTTGGTCCAACGATTCCCGTGCGTTCTAATTGGTCGGTCAAACGTCCCGCACGATTGTAACCTATATCAAACGTCCGTTGTAATTTGGACGTAGAACCTTCTTGATTAGACACCACGTAGCGTGCCACTTCTGCAAACAAACTATCCAATTTCTTGATGTCGCTCGTGTCGTTTTTGCCCTCTTCCTTGGCACCTTCGTAAATCGGCAACGGGAAAGGTGTGGTGTAACCTTGCTGGTTGTGGATAAATTGTACGATATTTTCCACTTCGGGCGTGTCTACAAAAGCACACTGAATCCGTTCCATATTGCCTCCACCCGAATAAAGCATATCCCCCTTACCGATGAGTTGGTCGGCACCTTTCGTATCCAAAACGGTACGCGAATCAATAGCCGATTGGGTGCGGAAGGCAAT
>JAEELX010000087.1 GCA_016282955.1 Paludibacteraceae bacterium
CAAATTGCCCACAATGTAAAAGTGGGTTCGTCCTCATTCTTGTGTGCACAAGTGGGCATCGCAGGCTCAACGGAGATTGGTGCCAACTGCATTTTGACGGGACAAGTAGGCGTTGCAGGGCATATTTCCATCCCCGATAATTGCGTCTTTGGAGCCCAATCAGGCGTTCGTGGCAACATCAAAAAAGCAGGAACGTATAGCGGTTCACCAGCCATAGATGCCTCTGATTGGATGAAATCAACCGTGATTTTTAAACAATTACCAGAAATAGTGAAAAAATTGAAATAAATATGAAACAACAAACGTTAAAAAGTCCTTTCACCCTTAAAGGCAAAGGATTACACACAGGATTAAATATAACCGCAAAATTCCGTCCAGCCGAAGAGAATTTTGGCATACGGATTTGTCGTAAGGATTTGCCGAACAAACCCACTTTTGAAGCGGTTGCGGACTATGTTTCTGCCACAGAACGCGGAACCGTGCTCGAAAACGGTGCTTGGAAAGTGTCAACGGTAGAACACGCTTTGTCGGCTTTGTATGCCATGCAAATTGATAACTGCCTCATTGAAATAGACGGTCCTGAAATACCGATTCTTAATGGTAGTGCTCAGCCGTTTATCGATGCGATTGAACAGGCTGGAATCAAGGAGCAAAACAGCGAGGCAAAGGTGCTGGTGGTTACGGAAAAAATTGAATATATCTCCGAAAGTGGCAGTAAAATGGTGATTTTGCCCAACGATAAGTTGGAAGTGGACGTAACCATTGCTTTCAATTCGCAATTTATCCAGTCACAACAAGCGATTCTCTCCAATTTGTCGGATTATGCGACCGAAGTGGCTCCTGCACGGACTTTCGTTTTTGTGCGAGAGATTGAACCGCTACTGCAAAGAGGGCTTATCAAGGGTGGCGACTTGGAAAATGCACTCGTGATTTACGAAACGCCCATGTCCCAACGAGGTTTGGATTTAATCGCTAAAAAATTGGGTCAAAAGTCGATTGATGCCTCTAAATTGGGGTATCTTTCGCCTTTGAATTACCACAACGAACCTGCACGCCATAAGTTATTGGACGTTTTGGGTGATATTTCGTTGATTGGTTGCCGTTTGCAAGGCAAAATCGTTGTTTTCAAGCCTGGTCATACCTTTAACACGCAATGTGCTAAACGGTTGAAAAATAAGTTTGTCCCAGCAACCTCCACCAACATTCACGCTATGGCATTCGTGCATCCCGATGCAATTATTCATTCCAACGTCGTGATTGGTCCGTATTGCTATATTGACAAGGACGTGGAAATTGGCGAAGGAACGGTTCTGGAGCCCAACGTAACGATATACGATGGCACGACTATCGGCAAAAATTGTCATATTTTCCCGGGGGCTGTGATTGGTGGTATTCCGCAAGACCTCAAATTTAACGGCGAAAAAACCACCACCATCATTGGCGACAACACCACGATTCGCGAGTGCGTTACGATTCATCGAGGAACGGCTTCCAAAAACAAAACGGTCGTGGGTTCCAACTGCCTGATTATGGCTTATTGCCACGTGGCACACGACTGCTGCTTGCACGATCATATCATCATGTCTAACTGCTCACAGTTGGCTGGTGAAGTGGTTGTGGATGACTTTTGCGTTATTGGTGGTGGCACGTTGGTACATCAATTTACGCACATCGGCAAACACGCTATGATACAAGGAGGAAGTAAGGTAAATAAGGATATTACGCCGTATGTTTTAGCGGCACGCGAGCCGATTGCATATTGTGGCGTTAATTCGGTGGGGCTTCGTCGTAGAGGCTTTACAAACGAGCAAATCAACAACATACAAGACATTTATCGAATCCTTTACATGTCTGATTTAAACGTATCGCAAGCCATCGAAAAAATTGCAACCGAAATCAAGGCATCCCCTGAAAAAGATGAAATAGTAACCTTTGTTACCTCGTCCACACGCGGAATTTGTAGAAGAGATAAAAAATAAGCGATTATGGAAGAAAGAAGCTTGAATTTTATAGAACAGATTGTTGAAAAAGATTTACAAGAAGGTAAAAACGATGGCCGTATTCAAACGCGTTTTCCGCCCGAACCCAATGGCTACTTGCATATCGGGCATGCGAAGGCGATTTGTATGGATTTTGGCATTGCCCAAAAATACAACGGCATTTGCAACCTGCGTTTTGACGACACAAACCCTTCCAAAGAGGATGTGGAGTATGTAGATTCGATTCAGCAAGACATTCAGTGGTTAGGTTTTCATTGGGGAGCCGTGTTTTATGCTTCGGATTACTTCCAACAGTTATACGATTTGGCGATTAAGTTCATCAAAGAAGGCAAAGCATACGTGGATGAGCAAACTTCGGAACAAATTGCCCAACAGAAAGGCACGCCCACGCAAGCAGGTACCGAGTCGCCTTACCGAAATCGACCTATAGAAGAGAGTTTGGCGTTGTTTGAAAAAATGCAAGCCGGCGAGATTGAGGAAGGGAAAATGGTTTTGCGGGCAAAAATAGATATGGCAAACCCGAATATGCACTTCCGCGACCCGATTATCTACCGCATTATCAAATCGCATCCGCATCATCGGACGGGACGCAAGTGGAATGTCTACCCGATGTACGACTTTGCACACGGACAATCGGACTATTTTGAAGGCGTAACCCACTCTATCTGTACGCTGGAATTTGTGGTGCATCGTCCACTGTACGATTGGTTTTTGGAGCAGTTTGTAACGGGCGATTATCGTCCATATCAGTACGAATTTAACCGCCTGAATATCACCTACACCGTGATGTCCAAACGCAAAATGTTGCAGTTGGTGGAGCAAAAAATCGTCAGAGGTTGGGACGACCCGCGAATGCCGACCATCAGTGGCTTACGGCGTAGAGGTTATACGGCAAAATCCATCCGTGATTTTATCCAAAAAATCGGTTACACCAAAGTGGAGGGAACCATTGATTTAAGCCTCTTGGAGCATACGATTCGCGAAGAATTGAAGGAAACGGCACCGCGTGTTTGTGCCATCTTTAATCCTGTCAAACTCGTCATCACCAACTACGAAGGGCAAGGCGAAACGATTGAAGCCGAAAACATTGACGGACACCCCGAATTTGGCACTCGCACCATGCCTTTTGCGAAGGAATTGTACATTGAACGCCAAGATTTTTTGGAAAATGCCGACAAAAACTTCTACCGTTTGAGTCCCAATGGGCGTGAAGTGCGGTTGAAAGCCGCTTATATCATCCAAGCCACCCACTGCGAAAAAGACGCACAAGGCAACATAACGACCGTCTTTGCGACCTACGACCCGACCTCCAAATCGGGCACCGAAGGAGGAAATCGCAAGACTAAATCCACTATCAATTGGGTGGAATGCAGTAGTTGTGTGGATGCCACCGTGCGATTGTACGATAAATTGTTCACGGTGGAAAATCCGTCTGCTGATGAGCGTGATTTTATAGAATTGCTCAACCCGAATAGTTTGCAAGAAGTGAATTGCAAAGTGGAACAGACCCTTAAAAACGAGATGCGTGTGTTGCCTAAAAAAGACGGTTGTGCCGAGCAACATCACTATCAATTTTTGAAAAACGGCTTTTTTGTGGTTGATGAGGATACAACAGACGAAAAATTGATTTTTAACCGTGTCGTTTCGTTGAAAGAGTAAATGCTTACGCGGACAGAACAAAGAAAAGAGTATGTCTTTTGCAGTTGGCGAAAGAAATGGGTGCGATTGACGCCCGAAGAATGGGTGCGACAGCATTTTTTGGAAAAACTGACCCAAGAGTATCACTACCCACACGAATTGATGGGCGTGGAGATACAACTGAAGAATAAGCGAACCGATGCAGTCGTGTATAGTCCACAGCACAATCGTTTGATTATGTTGCTGGAATTTAAAGCGGATAATGTGGCACTCACGCAAGAAACGTTAGACCAAATAGTCGTTTATAATCGCCAATGTTGCGTGCCGTATCTGATTCTGTCAAACGGGAAACAGACAATTGTGGCACATGTTTTGGAAAATAAAATTAATTATATGCCAAATATACCAGAATGGAAAGAGTTGTTAAATTAAATGAATTATTGGATATTCCCGCTTTTTACGGGGTGAATAATGAGAATTTGCTTTGTATTGCAAACGCTTTTCCCGATGTGAACCTCATTGCACGTGGCGAAAATATCAAAATTGTTGGCAAGGAAGAGCAAATTGAAAAAGTGGAAAAAGTAATCGCACAATGCCAAGATTTTTGCATGAAAAACAATGCCCTGCACGAAGGTCATATTGTGCAAATCATCAAAGGCGAAGACGTGTACGCGAGTGAACCGCAAAACGTAATTTTGTATGGCGTAAACGGGAAAGCCATTCGAGCCCGCAGCCATAATCAGCAGAAAT
Organism: Paludibacteraceae bacterium; assembly: GCA_016282955.1. Lineage (GTDB taxonomy): Bacteria > Bacteroidota > Bacteroidia > Bacteroidales > Paludibacteraceae > Colicola. Next base: position 4,389 of record JAEELX010000087.1, read on the forward strand.
TGGTGGAAAGTTACTTGCACAACGATTTATTGTTTGCGATTGGTCCTGCTGGAAGTGGTAAAACGTATGTGGCGATTGCGTTGGCGATGCGTGCCTTGAAGAATAAGGAGGTGAAAAAAATCATCCTTTCGCGTCCTGCCGTAGAAGCCGGCGAGAAATTGGGCTTCCTGCCTGGCGATATGAAGGAAAAAGTTGATCCGTATTTGCAACCACTGTACGATGCTTTGCAAGATATGGTCCCCAGCAGTAAACTGAACGATTATATCGACAAAGGCATCATCCAGATTGCTCCATTGGCGTATATGCGTGGACGGACCTTGGCAGATGCGGTGGTGATTTTGGACGAGGCACAAAACACGACTGTTCCACAAATCAAGATGTTCCTCACTCGTTTGGGTATCAACGGCAAGATGATTGTAACGGGCGACTTAACCCAAATCGATTTACCCCACTCGCAAGTGTCTGGGTTGAAAGATGCAATCAATCGGTTGAATGATATAAAAGGCATTGCAACCATTTATTTTGAAGAACAAGATATAGTACGACATCCTTTGATTGGAAAAATCGTTAATGCGTATAACAAAAATAATGAAGAGAATCAAAAGTAGTATCATCGTTTTTTGTTGGAGTTTGTGTAGCCTTGTGGGGCAAAATCTTCCTAAAATTTTTAGCGAAGACCCTACCCTTTCACACGCACAAATTGGGATTTTGATTATCAACACAAATACAAACGACACGATTGAAGAGTATTGTAGCAAGACGAATATGACTCCTGCGTCCTTGCAAAAACTATTCACAACGGCAACCGTTTTGGAGACGTATGGCACCGATTATAAAATTCCGACCTATTTGGAATACGAAGGGCAAATCAAAAATGGTGTGCTGGAGGGCAATCTGTTTATTCGTGGTACGGGCGACCCAACCTTGGGTTCACGGGCTATTTATGGGAATAATCCCACCAATTTTTTATACACTTGGATTCAAAAAGTAAAAGATGCAGGCATCCAACAAATCAACGGCTCGGTGATAGCCGATGCAAGTTTTTTTGACGAAGAAGCCATCAATCCAGGCTGGCTGTGGGAGGATATTGGCAATTATTATGCCCCAGGCGTGATGGCACTTACGTATATGGATAACACCATCAATATCGTCTTACAGAGCGGTGCTGTGGGTTCTAATGCGACCATTTTGAAGACCTACCCCGAATACCCCGACATTGAATTTATCAACTATATCAAATGCACGCAAATCAACTATGACGGTGCGTTTGTGCACGGTTTGCCGTATGATAACAAGCGGTTTTTGTTTGGAAGTATCCCCAGTAAATTAGGAAGTTTTGGTATTATGGGCGATATGCCGAATCCACCACTATTTTTGGCAAAACATTTTACAGAAGCCCTGATTAGTAGTGGTATTGCCGTCAAAGATAGTGCGAAATATATCATCTCCAACAACCCAAAAACACCTCGTAATCCGATTTACACCCATCTGTCCAAAAGTTTGGATACGATTGTGCAAGAAATCAATTTTTCGTCCAATAATCTGTATGCAGAAGTCCTTTTTAGACGGTTGGGCGAGAATTATGGTACCCCTTGCAGCATTTATAATTCCATCGCATTTATGTACGACTATTGGACTACAAAAATTCGACCGATGCAATATTGTGTCATCAAAGATGGCTGTGGTTTGGCGAGTAAAAATTCCGTCAGTCCCGAAACGTTCGTGCAACTTTTGCGTTATATGGAAAAGAGCAAAAATGCCGAAGTTTTTTACAATTCGTTGCCAACCAGTGGCGAAAAAGGGACTTTAGCAGGCATTTTTACCACAAAAGAGTTAAGGGGCAAAGTGCATGCAAAAAGTGGTAGTTTTGAAAATGTGCGGAATTATGCGGGCTATATTGATGCACCCAATGGCGATAAGTGGGTTTTTGCCATTATGATTAGCGGAGCCAAAGTGAAACAAAAACACCTACGAATCAAAATAGAACGATATTTACAAGATGTTTATCAACGAAACGCATAGTACCAATGACCTGCTCAAAAAAATGAGTGCCACAGAGCGTTTGGAGGAGTATTACGCCATTCGTACTGACTACCAATCGGCTGGCAAAGGACAACAAGGAGCAAAATGGGAGAGCGAAAAAGGGAAAAATTTGCTCGTATCTATTTTGTTGTATCCCAACGAGTTAGAAAAAAAACATCCTTTCCGTTTGACGCAACTTTTTACGGTCGCAACCATACAGGCATTGCAAGTTGTTGAACCCGAGCAAACCTGCTCTATCAAATGGCCTAACGACATTTATTGTGGCGATAAAAAATTGGCTGGCATACTCATTGAAAATGTGTTGAGCGAAGACGGAATCGAAAAATCCGTGTTGGGAATGGGTTTGAACGTGAATCAGATCGTCTTTTCGGAAACGTTGCCCAACCCGATTTCGTTGCAACTATTGACCCAAAAAACATACGACATCGACAATATCTTGGACAACATTGTGGCAGAACTCAAAAAAATACGCCAAATGGACGATGCGGAGTTGAAAAGTATCTATTTAAGCCATCTTTATCGTCGTGACGGTTTTTATCCTTACGTTGAAATTCCCGTAACCGCAGACCCTATGACTATCGCCAAAACCAATATGGAAGGGGCTTTCAACGCAAAAATTGTGGACATAAAACCAGATGGCGAAATTGAATTGGAAAAAGAAAATAACGAACGAAAAATATATCATTTTAAACAAATCAAATATATCATTTTATGAAAAGTATTATCATTACTGGCGGTGCTGGATTTATTGGCAGTCATGTTGTGCGTTTATTTGTGAACAAATATCCCGATTATAAAATCATCAACGTTGATAAACTGACTTATGCGGGCAATTTAGCCAACTTAAAAGATATTGAAAACGCTCCGAATTATCGTTTTGTGAAGGCTGATATTTGCGATTTTCAAACCATTTATTCGCTTATGCAGGAGGAAAAAGTCGTTGGGGTGATTCATTTGGCAGCCGAAAGTCACGTCGATAGGTCAATCAAAGACCCATTTTCGTTCGCACAAACCAATGTGATGGGTACTTTGTCGCTGTTGCAAGCCGCTAAATTATACTGGGATTCGTTGCCCGAAAAATACGAAGGGAAGCGGTTCTACCACATCTCTACGGACGAAGTGTATGGTGCGTTGGAACTCAATCATCCAGAAGGCATCAACTCGCCACAAACCCAGCATAAAGTGTACGGCGACGACTTTTTCCGCGAAACCAATAAATACCAACCGCATAGCCCGTACAGTGCTGCAAAAGCCTCTTCTGACCACTTTGTGAGGGCTTTTCATGACACATACGGCTTGCCCACGATTGTTACCAACTGCTCAAACAACTACGGTCCGTATCAGTTCCCCGAAAAACTTATTCCGTTGTTTATCAACAATATACGTCATCGCAAACCACTGCCTGTGTATGGTAAAGGTGAAAATGTACGCGATTGGTTGTACGTAGAAGACCACGCCAGAGCCATTGATTTGATTTTTCACAAAGGAAAAATAGCCGATACGTACAACATTGGTGGGTTTAATGAGTGGAAAAATATAGATATTGTGAAGGTGCTCATTAAAGTGGTAGATGAAGCGTTGGGACGAAAAGAAAACGAGGATTTAGACCTCATCACCTACGTTACAGACCGTGCTGGACACGACTTACGCTATGCCATTGATGCCACTAATCTCCAAAAAGAATTGGGTTGGAGCCCGTCTTTGCAGTTTGAAGAGGGCATACGAAAAACGGTGCAATGGTACCTCAATAACCAAGCGTGGTTGGATAATATCACGTCGGGCGAATACGAAAAGTATTACGAAGAAATGTATAAGAATCGGTAAAAATACATGTTCTTAAAGGAATTAAAGATAACTAATTTCAAAAATATTGCATCGCTGGATGTAGGTTTTTCGAAAAAAATCAATTGCTTGGTGGGCAATAATGGGATGGGAAAAACGAACATTTTAGATGCAATTTATGCGTTGGCGTGCACCAAAAGTAAGTTTAATACGTTGGAAAATCTGAACATAACGTTTGAACAGACTTTTTGCATGCTCAAAGGCATTTTTCAGCCACCACAACAAGCCGATTCGTTCGCTATCACCTACTCGTTGCAACAGGAACAAAACAACGAAACAGACGCTCCAATCACTTCCAAACGGCTATTTTATAACCAGACTCCCTACCAACGTTTGGCAGACCATATCGGCAAAATTCCATTGGTTTTTCTGGTGCCCCAAGATATCGCACTTATCAACGATCCCGAACAACGGAGACGTTTTATGGATAGTAGCATCGCCCAATCGGACAGCACGTACCTCAACGCCTTGACGAATTACGCCAATTTAATCAAACAACGCAACAGTTTGCTCAAAAAGATGGCTGAAAATCAAGCCGTTTCGCCTGAGTTGCTTGAAGCCATCGAACAGCAAATCATTCCGCGTGCCAACTACATTTGCCAGCAGCGAAAACAGTGGGTTGAAAGCATCAGTCCCATCTTTAATCGGGTTTATTTTTTCATCACCAATAACCAAGAAATCGTCCAAATTAACTACAAAAGCCAACTAAACGAGATGCCGTTAGAGCAGATTTTTGAGGAGCAACGACAACGAGATATTTTTATGGGTTACACCACTTGCGGGGTGCATCGCGATGATTGGGAAATGGCTTTGGGAGGCTCTTCACTCAAAAAAATCGGCAGTCAAGGGCAACAAAAAACGTTTATCATTTCGTTGCAGTTGGCACAGGCATTTTTGTTGCAACAAATCGTGAGCGACAACTTAGGCGTGGAACAAAAGCCCATTTTGCTTTTGGACGATATTTTTGATAAATTGGATAACTCGCGTGTGAAAAAAATCATTGAATTATTGCTTTCGGAAAATGTCGGACAAGTGTTTATTACGCACACTTCTTCCCAACTTCTTGACACATTTTTCACCGCTCAACAAGCCGACTTTTTCCAAGTAGAAAACGGGAAAATTCTTGTTTAACCCACAAAACAACTACCTATTTGGTAGATAAGGAAAGCCATCAGCCATGCCAAAACGATGGAATGAATCACCGAAAACCACGTCCAACCAGCCGTCGTTTCTTTGCGTAACGTCATCACTGTTTCCAAACACGGGAAGTACAGCAGCACAAACACCATAAAACCAAACGCTACCAAAGGACTGCAAGCCGTTGCTAAGGTAGTGCCTGGGAACAAAATCGCCATCGTGCTGACCACCGCTTCCTTTGCGGGCAAACCTGCCAACAAACAAACGAACATCTGCCAATTGAAGCCCAACGGTCGCACAAGCCACTCTGCCTGCTGCCCAAACCGTGCCAAATAGGACGTATCCATCTCCTGCGTGGGGAAATACGTCAACGCCCACACCAAAATACTTGACCACAAAACGACCGTTACGATTTTGTGCAAATAATCCAACGAACGCTCACACGCACTACGCAACAGCGTCTTCACAGACGGAATACTCATCACGGGCAAAGACGTTACATAATCCTCTTTTTCCTGCTTAAAATACTTCGTTTGCTTCATCACGAGAGCAAAAAGAATGCTCAAAACAACCCCAATAATGTACATGGACATCATCACAAGGGCTTTGTAGTTGGCAAAAAACGCCGAAACGAAAAACAGATACACAGGCAGGCGTGCCGAACAACTCATAAAAGGAATCATCAGCATGGTGAGCAACCTATTTTTCTTATTTTCAATATCTTTCGCCACCATAATCGCCGGTACATTGCAACCAAAACCCAACAAAAGTGGAATAAAAGACCGTCCGTGCAAGCCCACTTTGTGCATAATTTTATCCATCAAAAAAGCCGCACGCGTCATATAACCACTGTTTTCCAAAAAAGCGAGCAAGATGAACAGAATAAAAATGTTCGGCAAAAACGACAAAACCGCTCCAACACCTGCTACCAACCCATCAATAATCATATACGAAAACGCCTTTTCAGGCATCGTTTCGTGCAAAAAATCTATCAACCGAGCAATGCCTGCTTCCACCCAAGCCTGCGGATAAGCACCCAAAACAAAAGTCGCTTCAAACATCAGGTACAGAATAAAAAGCAAAATCGGAAAACCTAACCACTTGTTAGTCAACACTTTATCGATTTTTTCCGAATACAGAATCGCCTTTTTGGCAGAAACGAACACTTCTTGCAAGGCACCCTTCACAAACGCCTCTCTATGTTCGGTTAATTGCTGCACAACCGAGGTGTGATGCGTGTGTTCAATTCGCTGTTTTTCCTGCTCAACGACGGTTAATAAGTCAGCAGACGGCACAAACGGCAAAGCCACTTCCGAAGACGGATTTTCAAGCAACTGAATCGCAAGATAACGTTTGGAATAATCTTCAGACCACGTAAATTCCTGCATCATAGCCTCCACAATACGGCTGATAGACTGCTCTATATCGCCATAATAAACATGGACGTGCCGAAACTTTTTGGTGTTTGTGAAAATCGCCTCTTTCTTTTCCGCCAACTCAATCTCAATACCAATCAAGCCGCTCAAGCGTGTGTAATCAAAAGCGTGTCCCTCGCCGAGCACATCGTTGTAATGAGAAAGCAAAATGACAAAATGCTGATGGCGATCAATGAGACGAGTCGTCTGCAATAAACCCTCCGAAAGATAGCGTGCATCAATCTCCTGAATCTCTATTCCCTGTTCAAAATAAACTTTTGAATACTTTTCTTGCTCCTTATCTGCCATTAACGTTCAAATTAGAAAATCAGCGAAGATAAAGATTTTTTTTTATTTCAACGATTTTTTTAATTTATCTAAACTAAAATGCACGATGATGTACTGCTGATGCTGCAAAGAATACGTGTCGTAGTGCATATTCCACGAAAAGAAGCAATGCACAAACGAGGTTTTATAGATGTTCAAAATCAAATCGGTACGATTGTAAAATGTTGATTGATAGAAAGGATCGCCTTGGTTTAAGTCGGCACCAAACTGCGGATAATGTGGCATTTGATTTTCACCAAAATAGGTCGTATTTCGCAAGCCCAAAAAACGCCACGACAGTATCACTTCCACCAACCCACCGTGTTGCAGTTGCAAATCATTGTTCGGACGGTCATTTTGATAGCCCCAGATATACCCTGCCCGTATGCTCAGCGTATCCAACGGAGTTAATCGCCCAAAATTTCCACTAATATACGGATTGAGATAAATATCGTCATTCACGCCTTCTCGCGGGGTTGGGTCGGCATAGTTGGCCTTATGATTCAGGTAAGCAATGCCTCCTAACGCCAAACACTTGTGCTGAAACTCGCCATTGATAGCAATCCGAAACATCTCTCGCCGTTTGGGTGTTTGCAGCCCTCGCCAATCCAACATCGCCTCCACAAAGCCCTTTTCGCTTGCGTATTGTATCAACGCACCCTGTATTTGTGGGCGATAGTAGGCAATGGAGTCGTACATGAGATACTCGGGTAGCTTGAAAAAACGTTGGGTGTACGGGATGGCCCCCATAGCGAACCCGAAGCCTTTATAGTGCAGTTGGTAGTACGCCAACGGGTCCACATAAATCTCCTTCCAGTTACCTCCCATCGGTTGGGTATAACTCACCCCTGCCTGCACCGAATGATAGCCACCTAAATGGTCTTTGAACCCTACCCCAACACTCGGAGTGAGCCGAAAATTGAAAATCGTTTGCGAATGACTGTAATGGCCGTTATACTCACGATTATCAAAATAGGTGGTAAAATCCACATCATACAAGAACGAAGCAGTCGAATCCTTGGCTTGCCCACACAAACACAACCCCAAAAAGACAGCAAGAACGTATTTTTTCATTTCTTCACTTTCCAATCTTTGTACGCATTGATATACAGTTCCCAATAGGTCATCGTTTGGCTATGATACATACTGACGAAGGTTTTTTCGTCCAATTCGCCGCTGTAAAACCTATCGTAGATGTACGAGAAGGTCGTGTTGATTTTCTTTTCTGCCTTTTGTGCACACTCTACCAAAGCCGTTTGTTTGTCTTTACCTTTCAGCAAAGCCTCTGCATCAAAGTATCGCTCACCGTTGCTTATTGTCAAAGGAAAAACGTAGGTATTTTTCAAAGCTAAACTTTGGCTACACATCTGTGAAAGACCCGTCTTATCAGGCACCATATACGAAGGCATACTTTCTTGTTTACCCACCATCATCATCGGGATTGCCACCCCACAAGCGGGATAGCCCAACAATGTCCACATCACCGTTTTATGAGGATTGTCATTGGCTTTCACACCCTCAAATACCACGCAGGAAGCCGTACTTTTGCGAGGTATAAAATCTTGGTCAACAAAATACTTCGGACAATTTTTGCTCGTAAAGTTCACGCCCAACAGCTCGTGCCGATAGGAACGCGAAATAAGATTGAGGATTTGTTCGTGGTCAAAAGTCTTGCCTTTTTGGAAGTTTTCCTTCATAATTGCAGTCGCTGTTTGCAAGCGTTCAACCCCTTTATAATCCTCTTTCCGCCCCGCTGAACAGAAATTGGTAACCACCTTATAGCCATCTTTTTCTTTATTAACATCAATTTTAACCCACCGCGTATTGTTCACTTCGTAAAAAGCCGCACCACCATTGGCATCAATCACTCCGAAGTTGGCTTCAACACCCAACGGCTTCTTTTTATTTTTCGTATTACTGTTCAAATAAGCCTCAAAATCCTCCAGCGTTTTGCATTCACCCAGCACTTCGGCCATCACCAACCCTTCCCTATCCATCGTACAAGGGAGAGAATCTTCGCGGAAGTTATACGCAGCCGTGTTCATGATACAAAAGCCCACCTCGTTCGTTCCAGCCCACACCTCAGCACTGTCACAATCTGCATTCACAACCCCCATAAAAGCATATTTTTTGCCTTGAAAATACGCCATTTTTTTGTTCAATTTATCGGCATCTTGGTGTTTGAGCATAACGGGTCTACCGTCTGCAGTAGCGTCTCCACTGATAATCAATGCCGTACATGCCCATCCAATCATTGAAGTGATAAAAACAAAAAAGGTAACAAAAATTTTTTTCATAGTATTAGATGTTTTATTGTTAATGTAAGATATTATAAATCAATTCTTTCCACAAATCGCCATCCTTGGCAGAAAGGTTATTCATGCCTTTACTTTTGGCGTCTATATCCCGAATATAACCGATGATTCGCATCGTTTTACCCTTACTAAACCGCTTGCTTGCCGCACGATAATCCTTCACAAAATACGGCGAAACACCCACCATTTTAGACGCTGCACCTTTATCATCGGACTTGTCGGCCACGTAATGAAAAATCATCAAGTTAGCGAAGAAATTAAACAGCACAATCAACTCTTTCTGAATTGGGTGGTCTTTGCTGTCGGCGAAGTATTGTGTTATTTGGTTGGCTTTCTTGGCATCGCCTTGAATCAACGCCGACTGCAACTCAAAGACATTAAAATCCTTGCTGATACCCACATTCCGCTCCACCAAAGCACTATCAATCACGTTCACACCCTTCGGACGACCCAACAGCAGTTTTTGCATCTCCCCTACGATTTTCGTCAAGTCATTACCTAAGTTATCGGCTAATATCTGGGCTATTTTTTCGTCAATTTGCACCGCATCGTCTTTGTGTTCGTCGTTCCACTGCCGAATATAGTTCACAATCCATTTATTGATTTCATAATCTCGCAGTTTGTCGGATTGCATCATCACGGCTTGCTTATCCAAATCCTTGAAGAGTTTCAGACGCTTGTCGGGCGAGCCGTATTTGTAGCAAATGACGAGGATATTTTGCGGATTAGGGACGCTAACATACGCGGCAAGTGTCTCCCATTTTTTGATGGTTTGAGCCTCCTTTACAATCACTATTTTCCGCCCCATCATACCGTTGGCACGTGCTTCGCTGATAGCACGAGTGATGTCGCCTTGCAACTCTTGCCCGTACAAAATGGTCATATCGAAAGCCTTGGAGGCTTCGTCAAGGATATTGTTTTCGAACCAACTTGCGAGCAGGTCAATATAATAACTCTCTTCGCCACACAAAAAATAAAGCGGAGCGTACTCTTTCTTTTTCAGTGAAAGGCAAATTTGTTCGTAGGTTTGCATAGTACTTACAATTAACCCATTGCCGAAAACCTACTTTGCATACGTTCCAACAATGGGTTTTGATATAAAAAACTTATTTAAACACAGAGCGTGGGTGCATCTCTTTTTTGGAAATATCATGCACCAAACGAACCGAAAAGCCATAAAACTTAGATGATACGTCTTTAGGATTTAAGCCATTATTGGTGTTGAAACGTACCGCTTTGGCATTGAGAGCCGCATTATGGGTTGCCGACCAATAATAACCTCTACCGCTTGTATATGCTTTCTCATTCCTAAATCCAGCGAGTGGCAGGAAGACAACACCTAATTTTTCCAACGCTGTAAAACTCTTATACGTCAGACTCCGAAAACGATCGGATTGTCCATAGGCTATACTATCGACTTCTTCACTATTAAAGCCAACTGTTAGTGCATTGCTCAACTCAAAGTTATCAGGAAAAATCAACATGCCGACCACTTCTTTCTTTAATCCCAATGGGTCAGAACCATTTTCATTTCCAGGAAACTCCCCTCCCACAGCGGGTTGGATATTGATATACGCCCAAGAAGGCGATTGATTATTTTCAATCTTACGGGTATTCAGTAAATACGACCATTCGGTATCCCGCAACACACGCCATACTTTGGGACCAAATAACGTGGAGTCAAATAGAATCTTGTCTGCAGCAGGTATGTCAAATTCTTCCGTTTTATCAACATCACCAGAAGCATATCTATCGTATGTTAAAGTAGAAGTTCCTGTTCCACCACCTGCACTACCACTGTGAGTCAGTTGGATATACTCACTACCGACAGTCCCTTCTATCGTGGTTTTTCGGAAAATTTTAAAATCCCATGCATACGCGTCTACACTTTCACCTATCTGAATACTTTTGGTATAATAATAACTACCAATAGAAGAACTTCCATTTCTTCTAAAACAATAATAATGCACCTGCCTTTGTCCTTTTGTAGTTGCAGTATCGTATCCTACCCATTTGCAATAGATAGGGTTGTTTTGTCCCCAGTCGTAGTTCCGCGAAACCTCATCGCTGGTATCTATACTGGCATAAACCCCCGATAGATTATAGGAAGGTCCATAGCCATGGGTATTATAGGTCTCATTGACAGTAGCCTTAGAACTACTATACGGATAGATGTTACAAACGTATTTATCTTTATTATCGATGTTGGCACGCACAAAGCCACTTGTTCCCCAGCCAAATAAATCAATCCAACCACCATATTTTCTTCCCAAAAGCAAGTTGCTGGAGGTTAGTTGGTGCTTGGAACCATCATCGCCAATACTATCCCATTTAACTTCGGTTGTATTTACACCATCGCCCACAAACTCCCATTGTCTTTCGGCAAAACGGAAGGTTTTGGTTAACGCTTGATATTGCAAGTTTCCCGATGCAAACTCAACCTTTCCACCGCGTGCATTGATGGTAAAAGGGATGGGTTCGGGGCGTTTGATGGTCAATTTAACTACTGAAAAATAATGCTCATCG
>JAEELX010000007.1 GCA_016282955.1 Paludibacteraceae bacterium
AACGACTAATTACATCGTTTCGCCTGCCAACATTTACACGGTTTTGCACTTACCTTTCAAAGAAATTAGCGATACGATACAGCAGAGTGTGGGCTCCAAACGCCCTTATGTTAACAGAGCGGCTATTCGATTGAATGTGTTGAATGTCTATCAAGGTTCGCAGGAAGATATAACGCGTGATGATTGGGCTCAACCCGCTCCCACAATGCTTATGATAAAGAAAGAGGCGATGGAGCGTTTCTTCCAAAATAAAGAGTTGCCTGCCGACTCGGTGGCTTTGTATAGTGAGTTGAATTATGAAGTGGATGCGGAAAACCAAACGTCTTACTACTATAGATATGATTTGTCTTCCTTGCTGACCGAGCATATCCGTAAAAATGACCTGCCAGACACGTTGCACATGGTTTTGGTGCCCGTAACGTTAACAACCAATTACTCGTCTTCGTACGGCACAACGATGGTTACGAGTGTTGCGTTAGACCAACGAATCACGGTTACGAAAATTCCTTCGGCACAGCAAGCCGAGAATCCTATGCAAATAGAAGTTGTGTATTCTGGTTTTTAGCGTTTTATTGCGATGAGAAATTTACCTTACATAACCAAACAAATACTCACCATCAACATTGTTGTATGGCTTTTGGATTCGTTTTTGTTGCGTTCGGGTGTGGATTTAAGCCGTTATTTAGGTTTGCATTTTGTTACGGCTTCGCAATTTTATTTTTGGCAACCGTTCACGTATATGTTTATGCACGCCAATTTGCAGCATATTTTCTTCAATATGTTCGCCGTGTTCATGTTTGCACCCAGTTTGGAGAATGCGTGGGGGAGCAAGAAATTCTTGACCTATTACCTCATTTCGGGTGTTGGAGCGGCTATTGTGCAGGAAATTACGTGGGCTTTTAGTTTGCAGAATGAATTGGCGATGTTTTCGGGCGAAGCGTTAGCCCATTTTACCAATCAATTTATTACTATCGGTGCCAGTGGAGCGGTCTTTGGCATTCTGTTTGCCTTTGGTTGGCTTTTCCCGAACGTGGAAATGTTTATTATGTTTATTCCCATCCCAATTCGTGCTCGGACGCTTGTGATTGGGTATGCTGTGATAGAGTTGTTGGCTGGCATTTCGAACCGTGCAGGCGATAATGTAGCCCATTTTGCTCATCTTGGAGGTATGCTCTTTGGCTGGTTGGTTATTTTGTGGTGGAAATATAGTTGGCGATTGAAATCCAAAAACTCTTTCCGTTTTAATCAAGAAGACGATGATGACCGCGATGGACGTTTTTCAAATTATCATTATCGTCGCAATATAGATGATGATTAACCCTTAAAATATACTACTATGTTTACGCCTTCAGAAATAAAAGATTTGGAAAAGCATCAGCTGCATGTTGATGTCGTGGAAACGCAGTTAAGTGCCATCAAAAATGGTTTGCCTGAATTGGATATTGTGCAACCAGCAACGCTCGAAAAAGGTATTCGCAAGTTGGATAAAGCACAAGAAGAGAAGTATATCGCCTTGTGGGAAGAGTACGAAAAAGAGAATCATCATGTTGTAAAGTTTGTGCCGGCTTCGGGGGCTGCAACGCGTATGTTCAAAGAATTGTACGAATTTTTGCAAACAGGCACCGAAACGCCTCATATTCAGCAAGTCTTGAGCCACCTCAATCAGTTTGCTTTTGCGGATTTGTTGCAAGGCAAGCAGGGCAAAGAGGCTATTGAGTACATTCTGAACGACTTGCAGTATGGTAATTTGCCCAAAGGATTGATTCCATTCCATTCGTATCCCGATGGTGCAAGAACGCCTATTTTAGAGCATTTGGTGGAAGGTGTACAATACGCAACTTCCAATCACGGCAAGGAAGTGAATATCCATTTTACGATTAAACAGAGCGATATTGAATTGTTTGATGCGTATTTAGCAAAATATATCCCACTTTTTGAGAAAAAATACAACGTCAAATATAACGTAACGCACTCTATTCAATCGCCAAGCACGGATACGGTTGCAGGTAATCCCGATGGCACGCCGTTCAAAGATGAGAATGGTAACTTGGTGTATCGTCCAGGTGGACACGGTGCTTTGTTGTTGAATCTCAACGAGATAGATGCGGATGTGATTTTTGTAAAAAATATAGATAATGTGTTGCCCGACAAACTTCGCGAGGATACGATTCGTTATAAGAAGATTTTAGCGGGTATTTTGTTGGAAGAGCGTTATCGTTCGGATAAGCCCACGCGTGTGTGTGGTGTGGTGAAAAATACGGGTGAGCCTGGTGGTGGCCCGTTCATTGTGCGGGAAGCAGACGGCACGATTTCGTATCAAATCCTTGAACAAGTGCAGGTGAAAGACCAGAATTTATTCCAAAAATCAACGCATTTCAATCCTGTTGATTTGGTTTGTTCGACCAAAAATGCACAAGGCAAAAAATACGATTTAACCCAATTTGTAGACCCAAATACAGCCTTGATTACGCGTAAATCGTACAAAGGAAAAGATTTGATGGCTTACGAGTTGCCTGGCTTGTGGAATGGTTCGATGGCAAAATGGAATACGATTTTTGTGGAGGTGCCGATTACGACTTTCAGCCCCGTCAAAACAATCAATGATTTGTTGAATGAACAACACCAATAAGTTTTTGAAAACCTTACAAGAGAGACGCCAAATGGCGTTTTTCTTTGATATGGACGGCACGTTGATTAACTCGATGCCGTATCATTCGCGTGCTTGGACAGCGATTATGCAAAGTATCGGCATTGATTTTGACATCAAAGATTGCTACTTGGAAGAGGGGCGAACGGGGCATGAACTGCTGAAAAACTTCGTCAAAAAGTATTTGAAAAAAGACCTGACCGAAGCGGAATTGCAACAACTGTACCGCGAAAAATCCAAACTTTTTGACCATATCCAAAAGGTGCAACCGATTGAGCATGTGTGCGATGTGTTGCAGTTTATTCGCAACGAGTTGCAAGCACAGTTGTGGGTCGTTACGGGCAGTGGTTTGGAGGATTTGTGGGAGCGTTTGAATGGCTATTTTCCCGATGTCTTTGGCAAAGATAAAATCATTTGTGCGTACGACATAAAGCAAGGTAAACCAGCTCCCGACCCTTATTTGACGGCTTGGGAACGATCGGGATTGCCCAAAGAGAACTGTTGTGTGGTTGAAAATGCTCCGTTGGGTGTGCTTTCGGGTAAGCGTGCAGAGCTTTTTACGGTGGCGGTGAACACGGGAATTTTGGAAAATCATTATTTTGAAGAGGCTGGTGCGGACGTGATTTTTCCTTCTATGGAGGAGTTTTTGGCATTTTTACAGCAATAACTAACGACTTTGCTCGCTTTTCTGTAGCGATATTTAAACGACTTTTAGATGGCAAAAAAAGTTTTGATAGCACCGCTTAATTGGGGATTAGGACACGCAAGTCGTTGTATTTCAATCATATATCAGCATTTGCATGATGGCGATGAAGTGGTTATGGGTGGTGATGGCGAATCGTTCGTTTTGTTACAAAAGCATTTTCCGAGTTTGCCTTTTGTCCGACTTGTGCCTTTGAAATTGGCGTATAGCAAACGTGATTCGCAGGTTTGGGCGATGTGCAAAGCCTTGCCAAAAATTCTTCTGTGGGCGATAAAAGAGCATTTTTTACTCCAAAAAATCCAACAAAAAGAGCATTTTGACCTCATCATTTCGGACAATCGTTTTGGACTTTTTCATCCTACGACTCGCTCCATTTACATCACGCATCAACTGCATATTCCGTTGCCAAAAAAGTTGCATTTTCTCGAAAATTTGGCTCAAAAAATCCATTATCGCGTCATTCAAAACTATGATGAATGTTGGGTGCCCGACTTAGAAAACTGCAATAATTTAGCAGGAAAATTATCCCATCCGAGCGTTTTGCCGAAGGTTGTGGTGAAATATATGGGTCCGTTAAGTCGCTTTGTTAGGCATCAAAATAGCACTCCAAACACCACGTACGAGGCCGTTTTTGTCCTCAGTGGCTTGGAACCACAACGCACTTTGTTGGAGAAAGATTTGATAGAAAAATGGCATCATAAGCCCGAAAAAGTGCTGATTGTGCAAGGGAAATACGATGTGGCAAAAACTCCAACCGAAATAGACAATATCACGCTTATACCCAGCATAGAAGACGATTTGTTGGCATCGTATCTCTTGGGAACAAAAAAAATCATTGCCCGAAGTGGTTATTCGACCATTATGGATTTGTTTTGCTTGCATGTGCTCGAAAAAGCGGACTTGATTCCTACGCCCGGACAGCCAGAACAGGAGTATTTATATCATCATATCTGCCACAACCGTGAGCAGTAATTTTTGTATAATTGCAAAAAATCATTATTTTTGTGAAAAAGTAAATCAAAGAACTATGAAACAACGATTGACGCTGATTGATTTTGTTGAAAAATATACGGCAGAGTATGCACAACACGTTTTTTTACGTGAAAAAATAGGCGATGTTTGGACGGAAACCACTTACGCACAAGTCCGTGAACAAGCCCATCTGATTGGTGCTGGATTGATGGCACTCGGTATGCAAAAAGGCGAAAAAACGGCTCTTTTGTCGCACGGAAGGAACCTTTGGGTTACGGGTGAATTGGGAATTTTGTACGCAGGTGGCGTGAACGTGCCACTGAGTATTAAGTTGGGCGAAAAAAGCGATTTGATTTTCCGCATTCAGCAATCGGATTCGCACTATATTATGGTTTCGGCGCAGCAGTTGCCCAGGATTCGGGGTATTTTGTCCGATTGTCCGAAAGTAAAATATGTGATTGTTTTGGATAAATTGGACAAATACGAAGACAAAGAGATGGGTATTGACGAAGTAATCCAAAAAGGTGCGGATTTCCTCAAAGAACACGCCAAAGACTTTGAAGAGCGATATAAGTCGGTGCAACCCGATGATTATGCTAATATCAGCTACACTTCTGGCACGACAGCCGACCCGAAAGGGATTTTGCTTACTCATCGGAATTACACGGCAAATGTGGAGCAAGCCCGCTCGATTATTGGCGTTGACCCCGATGATGTGATGCTTATCATTTTGCCCTTAGACCATTGTTTTGCACACGTGGCAGGGTTTTATACGATGATGTCGTATTGTGGTAGTATCGCTACGGTTCCCGTGGGTAAGACGCCGATGGCAACGCTGAAAAATATCCCGATTGCTATCCAAGAAGTGCGTCCGATGGTGATGCTTTCGGTGCCTGCTTTGGCTCGTAATTTCCGCAAAAATATCGAAAGTGGCATTCGGGCAAAAGGCAAACTAGTTGAAAAATTGTACAAATTTGCCCTCAATAACGCCATTCAGTACTATAAAGAATATTGGAACAAAGGCACGGAAGGAGGTTGGCGTTTGCCGTTGGTGAAGCTCTTTGATAGTATCATTTTTAAGAATGTTCGCAAGGGTTTTGGTGGACGAATGAAGTTTTTTGTTGGTGGTGGTGCTTTGTTGGATATTGAGTTGCAACGCTATTTTAATGCAGTTGGAATGCCGATGTTCCAAGGGTATGGTTTGAGTGAAGCCACGCCGATTATTTGTGCTAACTCGGAAGGTCATGCGATTTTTGGCTCCAGTGGACGGATTGTGTCTGACCTTGAACTCAAAATTTGCGATGAAGACGGCAAGGTGGTGAAAGATGGCGAACGTGGCGAGATTGTGATTAAAGGCGAAAATGTGATGGCAGGTTATTGGAAGAATCCCGAATCAACCGCCAAAACAATCGTAGATGGTTGGCTTCACACGGGCGATATGGGCTATGTTACCCAAAAACATCCTGGTTATTTGTGGGTTGTGGGACGGTTCAAATCGTTGCTCATCAGTGCCGATGGCGAAAAGTACAGTCCAGAGGGCTTTGAAGACGGCTTGACCGATAGTAGCGAGTTTGTGGAGCAAGTGGTGCTACATAATAACCAAGATTTATATACGATTGCTTTGATTGTACCCAACAAAGACGCTCTGAGGGAGTACGTTAAGTCCAAAGGTGGCGACCCAACGACCTTGGAAGGCAAGCAAGCGATGTTGCAAAAAATCCAAGACGAAATCGATGAATATAAAGCGGGTGGAAAACACTTTGGCGAGTTCCCCGAAAATTGGCTTCCAACGGCGATTGCTGTCTTGCCAGAGGCTTTTACCGAGCAAAACCATTTGGTGAACTCTACCATGAAAATCGTGCGAGGAAAGGTGGAAGAGTACTTCAAAGACCGTATAGAGTACGCTTATACCCCCGAAGGAAAACAATTATTTAATTCTAAAAATATAAATGCTTTTGAACAATGAACACTTCTTTAAATGAAAAACGTAACGGGTTGTTGGCTTTAACCCCGATTATGGTAATGATTTTGCTATTGGTTGGCTTCTCCGTGTATTATCAATCAGTCGCAAGTATCCCTCTTTTGATTGTTTTTATCGGCACGGCTATCGCAGCGATTGCTTCAACGCCCAAGTTGTCG
>JAEELX010000088.1 GCA_016282955.1 Paludibacteraceae bacterium
AAAACGAACATAAAAATTCGGAACGGCGATACAGTCCCAAGCCCGCAGGATTATCATTCACAGCCGTTGGGTCGCCTCCCACAGCCGTCATTGCCCCAGAAAGTCCAACATAGCGTGCCGTGCCGTCAATATCTCGTTCGTTCCAGATTTGCAGGTCTTGTGCAACAAAACGATTCGCAAAAAATAAAGCGAATGTCATCATCAATATATATTTTCCTTTTGCCATAGTCGTTTATTTTATAATTGTTTTAATCGTATCCGTGCGTGTTTGGGTTGTATCTTCCACGAAGACGATTTCTTTTGCTTGTTTTTTTCGGTCGGTTTTAGCCGATTTAAAACTAAATTCTGTATCTTGTTCAAAACGAGGATTATAGTACACATCATCAATACTTTCGTTATAACAAAATACGACTTGCGTGGCTCCAAAAAACGTTAGCAGTATTCCACCTATAATAAGTATGTGTTTTTTCATATCTTTTTCTTTTTTTACAAAAAATACTCAAAAATCTTCCAACGATACGGCACAAAAGTACACTAAATTATTTATAATACAAAGAAAGTTTTGTCGTAAAGGTTTATACATTTTGTGTACAAAGTGGCGTATTTAGATGAAATGAGAGTTATTTTTTTTAGGAAAAATGCGATGCTATTTTTGTCATTGTGCCGCAGGGTTGGGTAGTCGGGTTCAAAAATGATTTTTTAACTTCCCAATCAAGTAGCAAAATGTAATCTGATGTCTCAATAAAGTTAGTCGGTTTCTATTTTCTTTGGATACCACGTTAATAATCATATTTTTCGTTTGTTTTTTATTGTGTTTTTTTATACCTTCGCACGAAGTAATGAATGCCAAAATGAAGAAACATCTATACATTTTTTTTGTCTTTTTAATGACCTTGGTGGCGTGTAATTCTACTGATTGGAAAAAACGCCCAAGCAGTGCGGTTGCAGAGGCGAATGGGCAATATCTTTATGAAAATGAAGTGCGAGAACTGACGGCTCTTGCGGCCAATTCAGAGGATAGTGCCAAGTTATTGGAGGATTACATTGAAAAATGGGCAACGGAAATTTTAATTTACGATCTTGCTTACGACAAAAACCAAGAGATTGAAGACCAGGTTGAAAAATATCGTCGCAGTTTGTACACGCACGCATACGAGCAAAAACTGATTGAAAAACGGATGTCGAAACAAGTGGACGAAATCAGCATACAACAATTTTACGAACAACATAAAGAGCATTTTATCCTTTCAGAATCCATTATGAAAGGGCTTTTGTTGATTGTTCCGATTGATGCTCCCAACTTGAATTCGTTGCGAAAAGATGTGAAAGAACTGAAAGGAGATAATTTGGAGCAAATTGAAAAATATGCCTATAAATACGCCAAAGGGTATGAGTTATTCTTTGATGAATGGCGAACGACGAGCCAATTGATGGTTAGTGTGCCTCTAAAAGATAAGGTTTGGCAAAATCAAATGGCACAAAATATGTACTATGAACAAAGCGATAGTATATATGTGTATATCCTCAAAGCCAAAGACTTTTATCGTCAAGGAGCCGAGATGCCTATAAATTATGCACAAGAAGAAATAAAAAAAGTTATTTTAGACCAACGGAAAGTGCATTTTATTGCAACCGAAAAGCACAAAATATATGAAAATGCCGTCAAACGTGGTAAAGTAAAAAAATGAAAATATGCGAAAACAACTACTGATTCTGTCTTTTTTCCTGCTTGCTATTTTTGCCAAAGCACAAGAAACGAACATCATTGACCAAGTGATATGGGTGGTTGGTGATGAAGCCATTTTGCTCTCGGAAGTGGAAGAAGAACGGCTGCGTATGCAGTACGAGGGAGTGCAAGTGCCAGGCGACCCCTATTGCGTTATCCCTGAACAAATAGCGATTCAACGTCTCTTTTTGCACCAAGCGGAATTGGATTCCATTTATGCCAACGAATTGACGGTGAACCACCAAGTAGATATGCGAATGAACTACTATATCTCGCAAATCGGTAGTAAAGAAAAGTTGGAAGAGTATTTTCGCAAACCCGCTTCACAGATACGCGAAGAGATGGTGGAGCAAGTTACGAATCAGATGGTGATTCAGCAAATGCGTTCCAAGCTCACCGAAAATATCAAACCAACGCCCGCTGAAATAGAACGGTACTATAAAACCATTCCGCAAGACTCTTTGCCGACTATTCCCATTCAGGTGGAGGTGCAGATTTTGAGTTTTGTGCCCCCCGTGCCTGAGAGCGAAAAAGAACGTATCAAACGCCAATTACGCGAATTTACGGAGCGTGTGAATAGTGGGCAAGCCGATTTTGCGATGTTGGCACGTTTGTATTCCGAAGATACCGAAAGTGCCAAGCGGGGTGGGGAATTGGGCTTTGTGGGACGAGGGCAGTTGGTGTCGGAGTTTGCCGATGTGGCTTTTAATCTCAATGACCCCAGACGCGTCTCTAAAATAGTCGAAACGGAGTACGGCTACCATATTATTCAGTTGATTGAAAAAAAAGGCGATCGAATAAACTGCCGTCATATCCTGCTCAAACCGCGTATTTCGTCTGACGATAGGACAAAAGCCCTTGAACAGTTAGAAAGCATTCGCGACACCATTATTGATGGTAAAGGGACTTTTGAAGAGGCTGTCGTGTTCTTTTCGCAAGACAAAAATACGTCCAAAAATGCGGGTAATATGATCAATCTCAACACCAATTCAACCAAGTTTGAGTACAAAGACCTGCCTTCCGAAGTAGCAAAGCAGATTTATTCGCTCAAAGTGGGTGAGATAAGCAAACCTTTCACGATGATTGACGAGACCAAGAACAAGGAAGTGTGTGCTATCGTGAAACTAAAAAGTCAAGTTCCCGCTCACAAAGCCGACTTGGAGCATGATTTTCAGGTGATAAAACAAATGTTGGAAAATCAACTATCCGAAGAATTGATAGAAAAATGGATTATTCAAAAACAAAAAGAAATATATGTACATATAGAGCCATCATGGACAGGATGCGAATTTCAATATCCAGGTTGGGGATTATAAAACACATTTTTCCTTTTTTGTGTGCTTTGCTTGTTGCATTCCCTTTGTATAGTGCGGAAAAAACAGGTAAAAAAACGCTTGTCTATTTAGTCCATTCTGACCGTCTGTACTTTGACAATGCTCGTTTCCCTGATGCACAGATTCTGACGGGGCATGTTTGTTTTCGGCACGATGCCGCTATGATGTATTGCGATTCGGCGTATTTTTATTCTTCCACCAACTCCTTACACGCTTTTAGCCATGTCCGTTTTCAGCAAGGAGATACGCTTTCGGGTTTTGGTGATGTGCTTTATTATGATGGAAATCTCAAACGTGCACGCTTCCGCAAACGGGTTAAATTAGTACACCGTAATACGATTTTATTGACTGATACGTTGGATTATGACCGCACTCGCAATTTAGCGTATTACTACAATAAAGGGAGAATTTATACGCCCGAAGATACCTTGGTTTCCTATTCGGGACAGTATTATCCGCCCACATATCAAGCCGTTTTTAAGCAAGATGTGCAGTTGCATAACAACCGAATGAACTTGCAAACAGACACTCTTTGGTACAACACGCATACCCGTATCGCTCAGTTAAAAGATTCAACCATCATCCATGCCGATACGACCGTGACGATCTACTCTCGCAATGGTTGGTATAATATGCAAACCGAAAAAGCAATGCTCTTAGACCGCTCGCTCATTGTGCATAAAGATGGGCGAACTATGACTGCCGACACTATTTTTTATGATAAAAAAGGAGAAACAGGGCGAATGTTGGGTAACATAAATATGACCGATTCGGCACAAAAATTAACGATATATGGGCAATATGCCAGACTGTACAAAGAGAATAAACAAGGATTCGTGACCGATAGTGCTTTGTTGGTAGTGTGGGCAGACGAAAATGACTATAAATATGTGCATGCCGACACGTTTTATTCACAAAGCATAGCGGATACCATCAATGATTCCATTCGCGAATATCCTTTGCTACGTGCGTTTTTTACGGTGCGAATGTATGGCCAAAATCAACAAGCGATATGTGATAGTCTCGTCTATAATGGCAAGGATTCTACGATTATACTCTATCATGGCCCCGTGTGTTGGAGCGATTCAAACCAAATCTCGGGCGATTTGATAACCGTTTATCTCAAAGATTCACTCGTTCATACGCAGGGTAATGCCCTCATCGTGCAACAATACAAAGAGAAGCAATTCAATCAATTAGGGAGTAAAGAAATATATACGTATATGATTAACGGTCAGATTGACCATGCAGACGCTCGCGGCAATGCCCTAACGATTTTTTACCCAGACGATGATGGGGAAGCGGTGGGCGTAAACAAAACGGAGAGTAGCAATATACACATGTATTACCAAGACCAAAAAATACATCATTTTACCTTTACCACAAAAACCGATGGGGCTTTGTATCCACTTGACCAAATCAGTGCAAAAGACCAGTTCTTATCCAACTTTTTCTGGGCGGATAACGAACGTCCGAAACGTCCTTTAGATGTGTTCGCCAATCCGAACCTAACGCCCCGCAAACAGAGTGAACTGCAATCGGCTTCGGCAACGCAACGAGACGCTGTGGCTACATCAAAAAATAATATGAAAGATAAAAAAATTAAGCGAACTAAAAATAAAACACGATGAAAAAAACTCTTATATTGGCTTTTTTAGTAGGCTTTTCTCTTTTTACACAGGCACAAGATGTCTGGGATTCTGGGGCGTATGAATGGAACGAAGATAAGACAGGCTCCCACGCATTGGGCTTTTATATTGGGTTTGAACGCTCCAATGTGTACTCAAATATCAATAAACTACCTTCCACAAAGCGAGAAAAATGCCTTTCAATCAACGGGCCACAAGTCGGGTTGGTGTACGAAAAAATGTTCATCAAAGGGTTAGGTTTGTTTTCGGGGTTGAATTATACCTTTGGAACACAAAAAACGGATTGGGAAGTGGTTAGTGTTCAGGGCGACAAGACTCGTTCGCGGTTGCTGTACCAGAAATTAGATTTGCATTTCGATTTGCAATATAAGTTCAAAATAGCACAAAACACCTATCTGGGTTTGATGACGGGACCCGCTATGCAAACGCAACTACAAATGCAATTAAATGATTATATGAAACATACGAACGGCAACATTTCAACCACAGACAAGATTGATTATTTTTCCAAAAATGACATCCCCGATGGGATTTCACGCAAAGTGAATGTGACGTGGATTATTGGTGGACCTTTCCAAAAAATCAATGCAACGTGGAATGTCGGTGCCTTTTTTCAATGGAAACAATTCTTTTTCCGTTTTAGTTATGGCTTTGGCTTGATGAATGCCTACCAAAGCAAGTATTATCATAGGACAGAAGATAATGTGTATGACGTAAAATCGCATTTTAACCATTGGAATATGCGTTTAGGAATGTTTTTGTGGCAAAAATAATTTATTATCGTTAACTTTGTGCGAAATTGTTGTAGGTTGAAAGTAAAATAAGCATTTTTGAACATGTTTTCGACCAATTACATAAAAATAGAACCATGAAATTAGTGAAATTTATTCTTATATTGTTGCTTGTTATGGCGAATGTTACGGGACTTGAAGCCAAAAAAGCAGCCAAAAAACAAGTATCGGTTGTTGATACTTTGTCTATTGAGGCACAACAACAATTCAAATACTATTTTTATCCCGCTGTGGAGGCGTTTTTGAACCGTCAATACGATAAAGCAACGGCTCTGTTCTTGTTTTGTGAAGAATTGAATCCCAAGGATGCAACGACCAAGATGTATATTGGAATGATTTACAAAGCAATAGGACAAACGGCAATGGCTCTGGATCATTTCCGCTTAGCCTATGAACTTAATCCCAACGAGTATTGGTATATTTATGCTCGTGTGTTGTTGGAACAAAAGCAAGGGGATGTCGCATTGCAAATTGCTGAAAAACAACACGTTGCACAACCCAAAGACTTGACTGTAATTACGTTTTTACAGCAACTTTATCTCAACATCAACAACATCGAAAAAGCCACTTTACTGCAAAAAGAGGTTGATGGAATCATGGGAGGTATGTCTTCGTATAGTGTGCAGAAGAAGATACAGATTCTGCGTCAGGCTCAACGTAATGCCGACGCTGCCAAGTTGTTGGATATGTACTTGGAAGAAAACCCAGACGATACCCGTATGCTCAATATGCGAGGCGATATGTACTGGGAGAATGGCGATGAGATAAATGCCCTTCGTTGCTATGAAAAAACCAATTCGTGGGCTAATATAGCCAATCGTTACATGGATTCGATGCGTTATGTTGAAGCACGAGCGATGTGGGAGCGACAGGTTGAGCAAACACCTGGCGACCAACAAGCGTGGATAAAACTATACTTGTGTATGCAAGAGGATACAACCGTGACGTTGAAAGAAAAAAAACGGGTTATTTTGCGTGGGTTGGAAGAAATAGAAAATGTGCAATGGGACTACTATTTAGTTAGTATTTTATTGGAAGAAGAGAAAATAGATTCGGCTATTGTGGTGGCACGTGCAGGACGGAACATTGAAGGTGATGCCAAATATCGTGTTACGTTAGGCATCCATTTGGGCGATATGTATGTGCAAAAAGCACAATACGATTCTGCGTATGCTGCATACGAGTGGGTTTTGGCGTTGGATCCTGACAACGTGTATGTTTTGAATAACTACGCTTACACGCTTGCCGAACACGGTAATGACTTGAAAAAAGCCGAAGACATGAGCCAAAAAGCCATCACCAAAGAACCGAATAACCCCATTTATTTAGATACGTATGCGTGGATTATGCACTTAAAAAAACAGGCGGTTTTTGCAGAACATTACATCTCAAGAGCCTTGGATTTAGCACAACAAGAGAATATGGGAGCCGACGTGTTGAAGGAAATAAAGGAACATTACGACATCATTTTTAAGCGTGGAACGAAAAAGTAAACATATTATTCTATGGATGTTGTTGGCGATTTGCTTTTTGGGTTGTAACAAATCCAAACAGACAGTCCCGATGTTCCTATCGTTTGACGAAATAAGTGAGAAAGATAGTTTGCTTTTTTATCTGCAACCTACTATCAAACAACCATTTACTTCTATTTCAGCGGACGATGTGATTTTTACGCTTAATTTTGGCGAGAAACAGAATTTGCAATCAAAAGGAAGCATTCGAATTTTGTGCGATTCGTTGGTTTGTGTTTCGTTGCAACCGATGTTAGGCATAGAAATGTTTCGTTTGGAATGTACGCACCAAAATATCACCCTTTTTGATAAGATGAATCATCGTTACGTTACTCTTCCAACCGTTTTCCAGGAGGTTAATTACTACGATTATGTTGAATCATTTTTGCTAAAATACCTCTTTTTTGCTCAAGATAAATCCAATTGGGTTATTCCGAAAAATGCCATTGTTTACGAAGGCGAGACACAAGATACAGTGGCTGCAAAAGCCGACAATTTGACATATCAATACGTTTTTAATCGCCAAAATTATATGTTGGAGAAGGCGAGAATTTCGTTGGATAAAAACGTCTTTGTGGAGGTGGCGTATAATGATTTGGACAAAAATAAAACGAAGTATAGTGCAACGATAGCCACGTTTATCAATAATTTTTCTGCGAATTTTACCGCGACTATTGCCCATGTCAAAGTCAACAAAAATATAAATTATAAACCCATACATAATTTACACCAATACGATGCGATTCCACTTTCAGCTTTGTTCTAAGATATTATTTTTGTGTGTTGGTATGCTGTGTGCTATCAATGGTTGGGGTGCAGATAATGTGAAGGATTTGCAACGCGAGCAACGCAACCTACAAAAGCAATTAGAAAAAACCAATAAGCTCCTCAAAAACACTAAATCCAACGAAAAAGCCACACTCAATAAATTGCAGTTGCTCAATAAAGATATTTCGGTGCGGAAAAAGTTGATTACCACGATGAATAATGAAATAGAAGCGTTAGACGTTGAAATGAACACGATAAATAAAAAACAAGCCGTATTACAGCATAATTTGGATTCGGTACGAAGGGACTACGCAAAATTGATACGCATTTCGCATCACACGCGTATGCAACTCTCGCCGTTGCTTTTTGTGCTTTCGTCCAACAGTTTTTTGCAGTTTTATCGTAGGATGCGTTACCTAAAACAATTTGCCCTCTATGAACAGACGAGAATAGAACAAATAGAAAGTATAAAAGCGGAACTTGCTATTCAAAATCAGATTTTGCAAGAAGATAAACGCTCTCGCAAAACGACTTTACAGCAAAAAAAACGCGAACAAGAAAACCTGACACGTTCCGAAAAAAAACATCAATCCATGCTCAAAGAATTGCAAAAACAATCCAAAAAATTGGCATCACAACAGCAAAAGCAGCAAAAACAAATTGAAGCGTTAAATAAAAAAATAGAGACCTTAATTGCAAAACAAGTAACGGCAACCGCCAAAGAAACACTCAGTTCGGAGCATCAAAAACTCGCCAAAGATTTTGTAAGTAATAAAGGAAAATTGCCCATGCCAGTCGCAAATGGAGTAATTATTGGGCAGTTTGGCATACATAAACATCCGCTTTATCCCACTGTAACCCTCAATAATCGGGGAATTTTTATTCAAGCCCCTGCAAATAGTGAGGTTTGTAGCGTTTTTGACGGCGAAGTAACGAGTTGTTTTATTGTCAATAAAGTGTACGCAATCATCGTGCAACACGGCAATTATCGTACTGTTTACACGGGAATTAGTAAGCCTTATATCAAAACAAAAGATAAAGTGAAAGCACGGCAAAAGATAGGCAAAATCTATTTTGATGCCGAAGCCGATAATAAATGTGAATTACAATTTCAAGTATGGAAAGACAGAGAAATACAAAACCCAAGTATATGGTTAGCAAAGCAATAAAAATAGGTGTGTTTGCCCTTTTTGCCCTCTGTGTAGTGGGTTGCAAGCAAAAAGAGTGGGTGGATTGGAAGACGCAAAACACGATTTGGTTGGAGCAAAATAAAAATAACCCTGGTGTGCAAGTAACGCCAAGTGGGCTTCAATACAAGGTTATCACGGCTGGTAATCCAACCGATGCACGTCCAAATGCCACGAGTACGGTGAATGTTACCTATACATTGGAGTTAATCAATGGTTACATTGTAGATAAAGGTGAGAATGTTTCTTTATCGTTGTCGGGTGTGATAAAAGGCTTTGCTGAGGGCGTTCGAATGATGCGTGGAGGTAACCAAGCCGAGTATGAGTTTTATATTCCGTATGATTTGGGATATGGCAGTGAGGGCAGGGATACAGAAGGTTATTCCAATTTTATTCCACCGTATTCCACGCTAATTTATAGGGTACATCTGAATGCGATTTTATAAAATTTTTATAATTGCTTGGTTGCTTTGTTGCGGCTTGTTGGTGTCGTGTAAGCAATCGCAAAAGACCTCCATACCGTCTTATCCTGTTCATTTGGTGCTCAATATCACGGCTGAATATCCTCATTTTGTAAAGGAGAATGTTTGTCAAACGCTTACTTTTACGGAGCGAAAATCACAAACGGATTATATTGGTTATGCGGGTATCGTGGTGAGTATCGGAATGGACGGCAACTACCACGCACACGATATGGGTTGTCCGCATTGTTTGAATCGCAATGAACCTGTTGAAATAGTGGGTATGTATGCGAAGTGTCCGAATTGTCACGAACAATATGATTTGAGTTACGGCTATGCGTTGCCAACAAAAGGCATTAGCAGAGAACCTTTGCGAAAATACACAGCGACCTATTCGTCTTTAAGTGGGAAATTGATTATTACACCGTAGAAAGTCGGGTTATAACGCCCAACAAATCACTTTTCAGGACTATTTTGTTGGACTTTCTTGATATTTTTCTTCTTGGTCTTAAAAAAGAATGCCAAAAAGAAGTAATTGATGATGCCAGCCAATATGATAGACGTGGGACCAGCACCTTTTTCACTCATTCCTAACCAATTTATCAGTATGTGCAAAAAGCCAATTTGAACAAAGTAATTGATAAAACGTGAGATAGCGTAACCACCTGCATTTTTTATCCTTGGAGTCGTGTTGAAAATGTAATAATTCGTGAAAATGTAGTTGAGAATCATTTCGATAATAAAAGCCACCGAAAAAGCAGTCGTTACATACTCCGTCCATTTCAGCAACCCCCAATAAATCAGCGTTTGTAGAGCCGTAAAAAATAGTCCGTTTAT
Organism: Paludibacteraceae bacterium; assembly: GCA_016282955.1. Lineage (GTDB taxonomy): Bacteria > Bacteroidota > Bacteroidia > Bacteroidales > Paludibacteraceae > Colicola. The sequence goes on from JAEELX010000088.1 coordinate 10,265, forward strand.
GATAAATCGTACCGGATGACGATACCTATCAGACAAACGACGAGTGGGCAATGTAAAATGTTTAAATCTCACTATTTCTCCAAAATTATTCCCACAAAAATAACAAAAAAAAGTATTTTTGCGAACAAAAAAATCAATTATTCTATGACAAACGAGCATATTTTATCCATTGCAACAATGGAAAAAGGGGAGTACAAAGACACTTTTGTTGTTGATTGTCAACCATTTGCGACTTACGAGCAAAGCGAAATTATGGGTGGGCAAGTAACGCTTTCGTACACCCTCAAAATCACGCCCATCATCTATCATCTCTCGTTGCACATCACGGGCTTTGTTGAACTGACCTGCGACCGCTGTTTGCAACCGATGCAATTCCCGATTGATTGCACCGACGACCTCAAAGGCGAAATAGCCGAAGCCGAAGACATCGATTTGCTGTGGTGCGTGTATGAGAACCTCTCGTTGCAAATCCCTATTGCCCATTATCATCCGCAAGGTGAGTGCGATCAAGAGATGGCAGAACTATCTAAACAGTTGGTAATCAACGAGGACTAACGCCGTCATCGCCTCCACGATTGGCACTGCCCGTACCGCAACGCACACATCGGAGCGAATCGGAGCCGTAATGCCAAGTTTTTGAAGGGAGAGTGGAGTAGTGGGAGTGGGCTTAAAAACGCACCGAAAAATAATATCCGTCCCGTCCGAAATCCCCCCAATTATCCCACCCGAGAAGCCATTTATCTCGCTTCCTTTTTTTGCCACACCCTCAAAACCGCTACCGTAATCAAACCCTTTGCAGGCATTGATAGAGAGGATTGCATACGCCAAACGGGCTTGCAATTTATCAAAAATCGGCTCGCCAGTGCCAACCTCCAAACCACGCACCCTGCATTGGATAATACCACCGATAGAGTCGCCTTGTTGTTGCATCTCTTGGAGGTAATCAGCAAAGAGAGCGGGGTTCGTCTGCTCACCAATTTGCACCAATTCTGCCTCAATCGTAACACCTTTTTGTTGCAGAATTTGCTTTGCTATGTTGCCTGCAACCACCCTCGCCACCGTCTCGCGTGCCGAAGCCCGTCCACCTCCACGGTAGTCCCGAATACCATATTTCTGTTCATAAACCCAGTCGGCATGCCCCTCGCGGAACACTTCTTTCAGGTGTTCATAATCTTGCGGACGTTGGTTGGAGTTGCGAATCAGGAAGGCAATCGGTGTGCCCAACGTCATACCGTCTTGGATGCCCGATAGCCACTCAATCTCGTCTATTTCGTGGTCTGCCCGAGCGGAATGTGGAAGAATCGTATGCTTGCCCGCTCGCCTTTCCAAGTCATGCCGAATGCTCTCAAAATCAATTTTGAACCTTGCTGGGACACCATCAATGACGCCTCCGACCGCTTCTCCGTGCGATTCTCCAAAAGACGTGAACGTAAAATTTCTGCCAAAAGTATTCATTTCTCTCATTTTTTTGTTGCAAAGATAACACAAAGAAAAATAGATTTCAAAAAGCAATGTGGATTTTACAAAATATATTTTTTTATTTCATTTTGTTAGTGTAACTTTGCAAACGAAACACAATCTTTAATACCTTAAATCTAAATGATACTTATCGCCGATTCGGGCTCTACAAAGACGCACTGGTGTTTGCTGACTGCGAGTGGTCAGTTTTCAGAATGTTTCACCGATGGATTAAATCCATTTCAGCAAACACCTGATGCCATTAAAAATAGCATTTCCAGCCAGTTATTACCTCAAATCTCGTCTTTTTTGTGGTCGGGAACGGTTACCGCAATCTATTTTTATGGAGCAGGTTGTACGCCTGAAAAAAGTTCGCTTGTTGAGGAAGCCATCAAAGCTAACTTCAAAAAAACGTCTACCGTAGAGGTTTATTCGGATATGGTGGGAGCTGCACGAGGGTTATTGTTGAAAAATAGTGGCATTGCGTGCATCTTGGGTACGGGTTCGAATTCGTGCCTTTATAATGGTAAGGAAATCGTGAAAAACGTGCCTGCTTTGGGGTTCATTTTGGGCGATGAAGGCTCGGGAGCCGTACTTGGGAAGCGGTTAGTGGCAGATTTGCTGAAAAATCAACTTTCGGAAGAGTTGAAAGAAAAATTCCTCAAACAATACGATTTGACGCAAGCAATCATCATAGAAAATGTATATCGAAAGGCGTTCCCAAATCGGTATTTGGCGAATTTGTCGCGTTTTTGTGCCGAAAACATTGATAATCAACAGATTTATAATTTGGTTTATGATCATTTCAACCAATTTGTTGTTCGTAATCTCAAACAATACTATATAGACGAGCATCAACAGCCGATTCCGTACGAAAATTTGCCCGTTGGTTTTATTGGTTCAATCGCTTTTTATTACCAAGAAATTTTGCGTAAAGTGTTGCAAGACAATGGTTTAATTGTTGCGCAAATCCTCCAATCGCCGATGGATGGCTTGCGTGCTTACCATAAAGATGATGTCCAACCCACAAACTAACTTGTTATGTTTGAAAAAATCACCGAACAACCTTCTCATTACGACCATTTAGATGAGAAGTCCGTTGAGGAGTTATTGACGGATATGAATAAAGAGGACCAAAAAGTGGCTTTGGCAGTCAAAGAAACGATTCCACAAGTTGCGAAATTGGTGGAACAAATCGTAGAAAGGATGCACAAGGGTGGGCGAATTTTTTATGTGGGTGCGGGTACGAGCGGCCGCTTGGGCGTGTTGGATGCCTCCGAGATTCCCCCTACGTTTGGTATGCCTAACACGTACGTCATTGGGTTGATTGCGGGTGGGGATATAGCCCTGCGTAACCCTGTGGAGAAGGCGGAGGATGACCCCGAGCAGTCGTGGAAGGACTTGCAGACACATAACATCTCGGCTTTGGATACGGTCATTGGTATCGCCGCTTCGGGTACTACTCCGTACGTCATTGGGGCATTACGGCATGCTCGCGAGATAGGTTGTTTGACGGCTTCGATTTCGTGCAATCCCGACTCACCAGTGGCACAGGAGGCTGAAATACCTATCGAAGCCATCGTGGGACCAGAGTTCCTTACGGGTTCCACACGTCTCAAATCAGGCACAGCACAGAAGATGATTTGCAATATGATTACCACGACTACGATGATTAAAATGGGGCGTGTGAAAGGTAATAAGATGGTCAATATGCAACTCACTAACCAAAAACTCATTGACCGTGGCACGCGGATGCTTGCACAAGAATTGAATCTCCCTTACGAACAAGCCAAGAATCTACTTTTGTTGCATGGTTCGGTGCAAAAAGCCATCGATGCTGTAAAAGGCTGATTGATAGTATTTTAGAGCAAAATATTCGTTTAAAAATTCACTATTTTTTGGATAGTGATTTTTTTTATTAATGGATTTCAGGTGATAAAAAAAATACTTATTTTTATTTTTTTTTGCATATTTTTTTGATAATCAGCAAAAAATAGTTATCTTCGTAAAAATGGGGAGAGTCCCTTGTAACATAATAATATAGAATTTATGCCTGCATCACCCAAAAAGACGAATATTGTAAAGAAGAATATACTTTTTGTTTCACAAGAGATATTCCCTTATCTTGCAGACTCCACTCCCGTGAGAGAATTTAATCGCTATCTTCCTGAATTCTGTAGAGCAAAAGGTTGGGAGACACGGATTTTTATGCCTAAATTTGGAGACATCAATGAACGTCGCAACCAAGTCCACGAAGTGATTCGCTTGTCTGGTCTTAATTTGATTGTAAATGAAACAGATCGCCCTTTGGTGGTGAAAGTTGCGAGCATAATGAGTGCAAAAATCCAAATTTATTTCATTGATAATGAAGATTTTTTTCATAAACGTAAAGGTATTGTAGACCCCACTACTGGCGTGGATTATGCCGATAATGATGAGCGTTGTATTTTCTTTTCGCGGGGCGTGATAGAGACGTTGCGGAAAGTTTGTTGGGGACCCGATATAATCTATTGTTCGGGTTGGATGTCTGCTCTTGTTCCTTTTTACGTACGTACTGCATTTAAAAACGATCCTTTCTTTAACCATGCAAAAATCGTATTTGCATTAGATAATCAAAGTTTTAATAAACCATTTAGCACAAAGTTTGCAAATAAACTTATGATGCCTTCTATTTTGCAGAGTGATGTGCGGAGTTTGGCGGGTTTGCCTGTGCAGTGGGAGGATTTGATGCGTTTCGGTATAGAGTATTCGGATGTGGTGATGCTCAACGAAGAAAAAGTCAATCAACGTCTGATTAATTATGCCGAAAACAACAAAAAACAGTTGGTGACATTTAATGGTTTAGATAAAGAAAAGTATTTTGAAATCTTTGACAAGCTCGTATGAGGAATGAATTAATTTATTCATTGGTGTTGTTCGTGTGTCTTGCTTGGTATGGGTGTGATTCGGACTCAATAACAGCAGGAATCTCCAAGTTGGAAAGTAATGACGAAATCATCGTAAAAGTGGATACGTTTGGTTTGCGTTCCAGTATGATAAAAGGCACGAGCATAAGCGTTACGCCCGATTCGTTGCTGTTGGGTGAGTGTGATGGACAATTTGGGACGATGCGTGCCGATATTTTGACGCAATTTGCTTGTCCGTTGGGTTATAAGTATCCCGAAAATGCTACCTTGGATTCGGTGGAGTTGTATATGTACTATAGCGATTTTTACGGGGATGGCAATTCGCCCATAAGCATTAGTTTGTATGAAATAGACAAACAAACGATAGATTATACAACCGCTTATTATAGCGATGCTGATATTGCTGAATTTTGTTCGTTGACGCCCGAAAGTCGCATTTCTACAAAGGATAAAGTGGTTTCGGCATTGCATTATACCGATTCGGTCGTTAGTTCGGGTGTCGTTACGCCGTATATTCGTATAAAATTGACCGATGAGTTTGCTCAAAAGTTGTTTTCTATCAAAGAATTCAATAGCCAAAAAGAGTTTGACCAAATCATCAAAGGCATCTATATCACCACCAATTTTGGTAGTGCTACTATGTTGTATATCACGCAGATAAGTATGATTTTGCATTACTCTTTTACCTACAATAATGGTACGAAAGACACGACCGTGCAGGATATAAAAGGGTTTTATGCCAACCACG
>JAEELX010000089.1 GCA_016282955.1 Paludibacteraceae bacterium
CCAAACGGCAAATAGGCACACACATGTCTCCCCTGCGAATGCACGCAACAGCCCGCTCCAACATACATATACGGCGTGATCTCTCGGTAGCGTAAATCATACTGTTTATCCCCAAAGCGAAAGAAATTAAATTCTCCCGTTACATCCCAACTCATCAACTGATTTGCCCACTGCTCGCCCGTTTTGGTTTTCAAATCCTCTAAATACACATCTCCTTTTGCACGCATTCCGTACACTTTTGTTTGAAACGCCACTCGCGGTTTCCATTTATAACGGAACTGAAAGCCATACATTTCACAAGCGTGTTGAAATACGTAACGATTTGTTTCTCCTAACACATAACCACAGCCTCCCATCGCGGAAAGTTCGTACTTATATGGTCTTGTTGCATTCAAAAGTGGTACATGATACAACAAAAAAACGCATAGGATTGCAAATGTTATACGCTTTTTCAACATCCTACATTAACGCATTGCAAAGTTATAAAAAGTATTCAAAAACAACAATAGCAATTTTGCAAAAATAGTACCAAAAAACAAAAAGGCACAAAAAAAGGATTGTCTCCCGACAACCCAATCTTTACTTAACCTTAAATCTAATACCATAAAAACACCAATGCGAAAGTAATTTGTTTTTCATTTTTTTATCTCTTTTTCAGCAAATTATTCCTTAAAAGGTCATTTTTTTACTTTTTTTGTCAAGTATTTATTTCAAAAAAAACGGCAAAGTATATTTTTTGATAATTTTGATTTACAAAAAAAAGAAAAATTAGTAACTTTGCGGGTAGAAAACCAAAATAAAAAATAAGATATGAAACAATTAGATTTAACCAAGTATGGCATTATCGGTTCGACGGTAATTGCACACAACCCTTCGTACGAAGAACTCTTCAAGGCAGAAGTGAATCCAGCCCTTCAAGGGTACGAAAAAGGTCAACAAACCGAACTTGACGCTGTGAACGTTATGACGGGTATTTTTACGGGTCGTTCGCCAAAAGACAAATACATTGTGGACGACAAAAACTCGCACAATAACGTTTGGTGGACTTCGGACGCCTACAAAAACGATAACCACCCGATGAGCGAGGAGGTTTGGGAAAAAGTGAAAGATATTGCAAAAAAGGAACTTTCGAACAAACAACTCTACGTGGTGGACGCTTTCTGTGGTGCTAACGAGGCAACTCGTCTGGCTGTTCGTTTCATCGTGGAAGTGGCTTGGCAGGCACATTTTGTGGAGAACATGTTCATCCAACCCACCAAAGAGGAACTCGAAAACTTCGAACCTAACTTTGTGATTTACAACGCTTCCAAAGCCAAAGTAGAAAATTACAAAGAACTCGGTTTGAACTCCGAAACGTGCGTGGCTTTCAATACCACAAGTCGCGAGCAGGTTATCATCAACACTTGGTACGGTGGCGAAATGAAAAAAGGTATGTTCTCGATGATGAACTACTATTTGCCTTTGAAAGGTATCGCTTCGATGCACTGCTCGGCCAACACCGACATGGAAGGCAAAAACACGGCTATCTTCTTCGGTTTGTCGGGTACAGGTAAGACGACCCTTTCGACTGACCCCAAACGTTTGCTCATTGGTGACGACGAGCATGGCTGGGACGACAACGGCGTATTCAACTTCGAGGGAGGTTGCTATGCAAAAGTGATCAACCTTTCCAAAGAAAACGAGCCCGATATTTATGGTGCCATCAAACGCGATGCCCTGTTGGAGAACGTTACGGTTGACGCAAACGGCAAAATCGACTTTAACGACAAGAGCGTAACCGAAAACACGCGTGTGTCCTACCCAATCGACCACATCAAAAACATCGTTAAGAAAGTACATGGCAAGAGTGCTGGTCCTGCTGCTCAGAACGTTATTTTCTTGTCCGCAGACGCATTCGGCGTGTTACCTCCCGTTTCTATCTTGACGCCCGAACAGACACAATACTATTTCTTGTCGGGTTTCACGGCTAAGTTGGCTGGTACAGAGCGTGGAATCACCGAACCGACTCCGACTTTCTCGGCATGCTTCGGTCAAGCATTCTTGGAACTCCACCCCACTAAATACGCGGAAGAACTCGTTAAGCGAATGAAACAATCGGGTGCGAAAGCATACTTGGTGAACACGGGTTGGAACGGTACGGGTAAACGTATCTCTATTCCTGACACGCGTGGTATTATTGACGCTATTTTGGACGGCTCCATTTTGAAGGCAGAAACGAAGAAGATTCCTTACTTCGACTTCGAGGTTCCGACGGCACTGCCTAAGGTTAATCCTGCCATCCTTGACCCTCGCGACACGTACGCAAACGCTTCCGAGTGGGAAACCAAAGCCAAAGATTTAGCAGGTCGTTTCATCAAAAACTTTGAGAAATACACCACCAACGATGCAGGCAAGGCACTTGTAAAAGCAGGTCCGAAGTTGTAATCGCTGGCGAGATTTGCCAAAGAAATAACGAAGAAACAGCAGAATGATAGGAAGTTCTGCTGTTTTTTTTGTTATGCTTTTTGTATATTCGCGAAAAAAATAGATGGTGATAGGGTGATTGTTGTTTTGAGAATGGTCAACAGGGATAATCACCCCTAAAAAAAATAGAGTGTTAGAATGTTGCATGAAGAATTTGCTGAGAAAAACGTAAAAATAAAACAATAGAAATCTCAAAATCTTATGGATGCAAATCGGAAAATAATAAAACAAAATCAGGATTTCAAGTCTTTTCGCAGAAAAGTACGTTTCAGGCAAATGAAGAAACTACGCAATAGAGAACTACAAGGAGTAAGTCGTGAGAAAAAGAAAGAGAGTCAACTGCAGAATATTTTCAATAAACAATTTGTTGGTTATAAAATCATTAAAGCTCCCAAAATATTCTCTTTGCTTGAAAATACCGAAGAATTGCTTTCTTTCATACATAAAGTTGACGATTGCTTTACTAATAAGAAAAAAGTGTTTATACGAATGAAAGATACAACAGAAATTTCCTATGATGCAATTGTTGTATTATTGTCGAAATTGATCCAGTTCAAAGCTAATAAAATAGATTTTAATGGAGATTTTCCTAAAGACAAGAATGTAGAAAATATTCTAAAGGGGTCTGGATTTATTGAATATTTATACAAAAACTTTGATAATCAAGATACTTACACAATTGATAAGAAAATTTATACTCATGCAAATAAAAATGTTAATTCCGCTCTGACTAGTACTATTATAGAAGAGGCTAGTAAAAATCTTTGGAATGAAAAAAGACGTTGTCCTGGTATGCAAAGAGTGTTTATCGAACTTATGCAGAACACTAATAATCATGCTTCTAATCATAGCAAAGGAGAAAAGTTATGGTGGTCTTCAATAATACATAATAAAAAAGAAGAAAAAGTCTGTTTTTCTTTTATTGATTATGGTGTTGGAATTATAGATAGTTTGAAAAATAAAGAAACCGGGAAATTCGCAAGAGTATTCAATTCTATAAAAAGCATTTTCAACCCAAACAACAATGCTGATGTTTTAAAATTATTATTAGAGGGAAAAATCCATGAAATAATAAAAGAACAAGCATATAATAGAGGGAAAGGACTCCCTGGCATATATAAAGCATGGAAATCAAACGATATTTCAAATCTAATAGTTATTACAAATAATGTCTATGCGAATGTGGCTAATAGCAAATATGAAGAAATGAAAAATGATTTATATGGAACATTCATATATTGGGAATTAAATAGTAATAATAAAAGTATAAAAGATTAGGAATATGGAAAATGTTGAATTAAAAATTGCAACTGATTTCAGCACTACACCTGGTGCACGATACAAAGAAGAAGGAGACTTTTCTGGAGAAGAGTTTCGTGAATATGTGTTATATCCCAAGTTTAAGGAAGCAAAGACTAAGGGCTGCCATTTGATAATAAATCTTGATGGAACAGCGGGCTTGGGTACTTCATTTTTAGAGGAATCTTTTGGAGGGTTGCTTAGAACTAACAAGTTAGATTACAACGAAGTTGTAGATATTATACAATTTGTTTCTATAGAGAATCCTGACTATATCGAAGAAATCCTTGGTTATTTATTTGATGCGTATGAAAAAGAAAATAAATAATCAATGGATTGTGTATTTTGCCATATTCGGCATAGGTGTCACTATCGGTGATTGTATTAATTGGGGCTATTTTGAACTAGACAAAAGTATTAGTGTAATTGATGCTCTCACTTTATTTCTTACTGTGGGCATAACTTTGTATATTGCTACAATATTAGATAGGCAATTCAAAAATGAGCAACAAGAATCAGATTTGATTGTTGAACAAATAAGTGAAGTATCGGCATTGCTGAAAGAAATAGATGCTCTTATTCGTCAAGAATCATCTTACAATGAGGTAAATTTAAAAATCCATTGTATTGGTCTTGCCAAACAAAACCTTTTTGAATTTTTGAAGAAATCATATGACAAGAATTCGGTTGATTCTTTCGAAAAGATATTCAAAGAAAAACAAAAGAAGGTAAAGGATCTATTGACAAACACTCCTATTGACAAAAATGATTTGTCAAAAATATCAGTAAAGAAAGGTGTAGTAAAATATACAGATGAGCGTATTAAAGAAATAGTAACTGAGATTTATTCGTTCAGAACGGAATTGTTTAAAATAAAACTCTTTGCCACAACGATAACATAAGTAATAAAATTATGCGTGTTTTTCATATGTAAATTGTAAATCCAGATAAAAACGTCCACTTTACCCATTCCTCACAATCCCCTCACTCAACAGACGATAAATATCGGTGAGTGTTTTGTCAGTGGATTGCAAAATGTTTAATTCTTTTTCAATCACCGTTTTATCGTTGCGTTTGGCAGGTCCAGTTTGGGCTTCTTGGGGCGAAAGAGTTTGTATTTTTTGAGCCGTTTGCTGTATCAAAGGGATTAAAACCGGAAATGGAATGGACGTCGAAGCCAACACTTGCTTTGCACAACAATACATATAATTCGTGAAATTATTCGCAAAAACGCCTGCTATGTGCAACTTATCCAGCTCTTCGGGTTGCACAACCAATACTTGAGACGACAACGAACGAGCCAACCGAACCAAGAAATGCGAATCGTCCACTTTTTCGGCATTCGTAACAACAAAAAGCGGGATTTCACACCAATCAGTTAGCGGTTTGGCTTTGCTAAAAGTTTGGAAAGGATATAGTATGCCGTAGTTTTTTTTGCCCTCAAAAACCTCCCAACCTACCCCACCAGATGTATGTATATGCCACGCCTGTTCGTTCGTAACTATTTGAGATATAACACCTTGCAAACAGTCGTCCTTCAAAGCATAGATATACAAATCGGCATCCGAAACAACCTTTTTTAAATCATTCACACACGGAATTTCTTGCCCTAAAAAATCCCGCAAAGCGTGTGCAGAAAGCAAGGTGCGACTATAGATTTGTACAATTTCGATTTGGTGTTGCAAAAGCACGTGGCACAAACTATATGCCACGTTGCCTGCTCCTAAAACCACCACTTTCATTGCAAATTATCTTCTATTCTTTTTGGCGTTCTCACGCATCATCTGTTGTTGCTCGCGTTGCATCTTCTCCAAACGCTCCATCCAACCGCTTTTCTTCTTGCCAACGTTCTTTTGGGCGTTCTTTTCCATCTGCTCCAACAACTTTTTATCGTCAATCGCCAAACGGAACATCATCGTCTGAATAATCGTCAACAACAAACTAACAAAGTAGTAAAAAGAGAGTCCTGCGGGGTAATCGTTGAAGATAAAGAGGAACATAAACGGCATAAAATACATCATCCACTTCATCAATTTCATGTCATTGCCCATTGATTGCGACTGCATATTGATGTATGTGTAGACGATATTTACCACCGTCATGAGCAAACAGAATAGCGAAAGGTGGTCTCCAAACAAAGGAATTGCTCTATTCCACGATAAAATCGTATCGTAAGTACTTAAATCCTCTGCCCACAAAAAACTCTGTCCACGAAGTTCAATAGCCGTCGGGAAGAACCAGAAAACAGCCATCACAACTGGCATTTGGAACAGCAAAGGCAAACAACCCGACATCGGATTAACGCCCGCTCTATTGTACAAAGCCATCGTTGCTTGCTGCCTTTCTTGCATCTTTTCGGGAGGATACTTCTCATTTATTTCGTCAATTTGTGGCTTGAGAACACGCATTTTAGCCGACGATTTGTAACTTGCAAACACGAAAGGCAAGATGATGAGTTTAATGGCAATCGTTATCAAAAGGATAATTAAACCGATGTTTAATTTCCGTGCCGAAAGCAAGTCAAACAAAGGAATTACGAACACTTTATTGATCCAACTCACCATTTTCCAGCCAAGTGGCACCAGTTCCTTGAGGTACAAACGGTCGTTCTTTTCAACGCCATTATCGTACGCCCGCAACGTGTTGTAGTGGTTGGGACCTAAGTAATACCGAAAGTTGGTTGTTTTGCTCCCAGA